>WFVA01000016.1 GCA_015491895.1 Albidovulum sp.
AGGTGAGCGCGCCGGCGATCACCCCCACCACGAGCCCCCCCTGAAGCCCCACCGCCATCAGGGCGGCTGCATAGAAGGTGCCGAGGATCACGCAGACGGAGCCCTGCCCGCGCACGAAGGAGGCCAGCGTGTGATCGATCTCGCGGGCCAGCGTGCGGATGGTGCCGGCGTGTTCGAGCGGCAGCAGGGCATTGATGCGCGCGATCATGCGATCCCAGTCCAAGAGCAGGTAGAAGGCGATCACCGGCACCAGCACGGTGAGGGCGAGGAGGTTTATCACCGTCATCATGGAGGCGACCACGCTCTCCAGAAGCGCCGTGCCGCGGGCGCTGATCATCTGCGCCAGCGTATCGAGCGAGCGGCGCAGAACCGAATTTTCGTCCATCACCGAGGGGAGCTTTTCCTTCAGGAAGGCCTTCAGCGCGTTCACATAGCCCGGCGCGCTTTCGATGATCGTGGCCGTCTGCCCCACGAGGGCGGGCACCACGAGCAGGATCAGAAGCGCGAAGACGAGAAAGCCGAAGATGGTGATGAGCACCGTGGCCATCACCCGTGAAAGGCCCATGGCTTCCAGCCTGTCGGCAACGGGATCGAGGAAATAGGCCACCGCGCCGCCCAGCAGGAAGGGCATCAGCACATCACCGAGATACCACAGCGCCACAAGAAACACCGCCGTTGCGATGCCCCAGTATTTCAGCTGCTGTCGAACCGGCAGGCTCATGAGAGCGTTTCCTCCTGATCCCGCCATTCATCGCCCAAGGCCGGGGCCGATGCAAGAGGCACGCGCCGCCTGGTGAAATTGATGGCGCGCGCCTTGTCTGCCCCGCGCCTATGGACTAGGTGAAAGCCGGAGAGCCCGAACCGTGCCAATCATTGCAAAGGACGATCAAGATGCGCCTTTCCCGCTATTTCCTGCCGGTGCTGAAGGAAAACCCGGCCGACGCCCAGATCGCCAGCCACCGCCTGATGCTGCGCGCGGGCATGATCAAGCAGGCCAGCGCCGGGATCTATTCCTGGCTGCCGCTGGGCTTCAAGGTGCTGCGCAGGATCGAGAATATCGTGCATGAGGAGCAGATCCGCGCCGGTCACATCCCGATGCTTATGCCCACCCTGCAATCGGCCGATCTGTGGCGCGAAAGCGGGCGATATGACGATTACGGCGAGGAGATGCTGCGCATAAAGGATCGTCATGGGCGCGACATGCTCTACGGCCCCACCAACGAGGAGCTTATCACCGATATCTTCCGCTCCCACGTCACGAGCTACAAGGAGCTTCCCCTCACGCTCTACCACATCCAGTGGAAATTTCGCGACGAGATCCGCCCCCGTTTCGGGGTCATGCGCGGGCGCGAATTCCTGATGAAGGACGGCTACAATTTCGATCTCGACCGCGAAAGCGCGCTGCACGCCTACAATCGCCACATGGTGAGCTATCTGCGCACCTATGAGCGCATGGGGCTGAAGGCGATTCCGATGCGCGCCGATTCCGGTCCCATCGGCGGCGATGACACGCATGAATTCCTGGTGCTCGCCGATACCGGCGAAAGCGAGGTCTTCTATGACAGCGCCATCCTCGATCTCTCCATGGACGGCCGCACGGTGGATTACGACAACCGCGCCGAAATCGCCGCCCTCGTGCAGGAATGGATAACCCCCTACGCCCGCACCGACGAAACCCATGACGAGGCCGAATTCGCCAGGGTGCCCGAAGAGCGCCGGCGCACGAGCCGCGCCATCGAAGTGGGCCAGATCTTCTATTTCGGCACCAAGTATTCCGAGCCCATGGGGGCATACGTCGTGAACGAAAAGGGCGGGCGGGTGCCGGTGCACATGGGCAGCCACGGGATCGGCGTTTCCCGCCTTGTCGGGGCGATCATCGAGGCGAGCCACGATGAAAAGGGCATCATCTGGCCCGAGGGTGTGACCCCCTTCCATGTGGGGATCGTCAATCTGCGCCAGGGCGATGGCGAATGCGACGCGGCCTGCGAGCAGCTCTATGGCGCGCTTGCCGCCGCCGGGCTCGAGCCGCTTTATGACGATCGCGAGGAGCGCGCGGGGGCGAAATTCGCCACCATGGATCTGATCGGCCTGCCATGGCGCATCACCGTCGGCCCGCGCGGGCTGAAATCGGGCGTCGTGGAACTCACCAACCGGCGCACGGGCGAAAGCGAGGAGATGAAGCCCGAGGACGCGGTTGAAAAGGTGAAGGAAATCTACAGGCCCCATCAGGAGGCCGGGCTGATCGAGCCCATGAAGGGGCGCTATTTCCACACCTGGCTCTGAGCCATCACCGGCAAGCGGGCGCGCCCCCTTCGCCGGAGAGGCTGAAGCAAGATGACTCTCGCGTGAAATCATCGAATGCGATGTGTCATCGTTTTTTTCCCGCCCGGCGGGCACCGCCGGGCAGCGCCCGACCCGCCCCACAGGGCGGGCGCTATTGAGCGCCCACCCTCGGGCCGTGCGCTGCCCTCATCACAAGACGTATTGCAGCGCTGCCGCCTGATAATTCCGATCAGGATCGGCACGCTCAGAAGCTGCGTGGCGGGGCAGGGCTTTGGCTGGTGACGGGCCCGGCAGCGGGCGCTCCCGGGGGATCAGAAGCCCTCTTCGATCCCCTGCTGCCAGGGCTTCACGAGATTGCCGAAGCGGGTGAAGCGGCCCTCGAAGGAAAGCTCCACCGTGCCGATCGGCCCGTGGCGCTGCTTGCCGATGATGACCTCGGCCTTTCCGTGCACCTTCTCCATCTCTTCCTGCCACTTCGAGAGCGCCTCGAGATCGTGATCGCCGGGCTTCTCGCGCTCCTTGTAGTATTCCTCGCGAAACACGAACATCACCACGTCGGCATCCTGCTCGATCGAGCCCGATTCGCGCAGATCGGAAAGCTGCGGGCGCTTGTCTTCGCGCTGCTCCACCTGGCGCGAAAGCTGCGAAAGCGCGATCACGGGGATATCGAGTTCCTTGGCGATCGCCTTCAGCCCCTGGGTGATCTCGCTCACCTCGTTTACCCGGCTGTCCTTCGCGGTGGCGGGGCGGACAAGCTGGAGGTAATCGACGATCAGCACGTCAAGCCCGTGGGTGCGCTTGAGGCGCCTCGCCCGCGCGGCAAGCTGGCTGATCGGCAGCGCCGGGGTATCGTCGATGAAGAGGGGGCAGGCCTCGAGTTCCTTCGCCGCCTCGACGAAACGGCGGAATTCCTCTTCCGTCATGTCGCCGCGCCGGATCTGCTCGCTCGGCACTTCGGAGGCCTCCGAAAGGATCCGCGCGGCCAGCTGCTCGGCGCTCATTTCGAGCGAGAAGAAGCCCACCACCCCGCCTTCCACCGCGCCTTCGCTGCCATCGGGCAGGCGGCCCTTCCTGTAGGCCTTGGCGATATTGAAGGCGATGTTGGTGGCAAGCGAGGTCTTGCCCATCGAGGGGCGGCCCGCAAGGATCAGCAGATCGGATTTGTGCAGCCCGCCGAGCTTCTTGTCCATGTCGATCAGGCCGGTGGAGATGCCCGAAAGCCCGCCCTCGCGCTGGTAGGCGGCATTGGCCACCTGCACGGCATCCGTGACCGCCTGCAGGAAGGACTGGAAGCCGCTATCGGCGGTGCCTTCCTCTGCGAGCTTGTAGAGCGCCTGTTCGGCCTCGACGATCTGTTCCTTCGGCTCGCTTTCCACATCCACGCGCGCCGCCTTGTCGGAGATGTCGCGCCCCAGAAGGATCAGCTCGCGCCGGATCGCCATGTCATGGATCATGCGGGCGTAATCGCGCGCCGCGAAGCTCGAGATCGCGGCGCCGGCGAGGCGGGCGAGATAGGCCGGCCCGCCAAGCTCCTTCAGGCGCTCGTCATCCTCGAGGAAGTTCTTGAGCGTCACCGGCGAGGCAAGGTTGTTCTTCTGGATGCGTGCCGCGGCGACCTCGAAGATGCGCTGGTGCAGCGGCTCGTAGAAATGCTCGGGCTTCACGATGTTGACGATGCGATCGTAGATGTCGTTGTTCATCAGGATCGCGCCGAGGAGCTGCTGCTCGGCCTCGATGTTGTGCGGCATCGCCTCTGCCGCCTCACCCTCCGCGCCGGTGCCTGAAGCCGCTCCCCCGGAGGGCGCCTGCTGTGGCCCGATAGTGGCAAACTCGTTCATTCGCTCGATTCCTCACCTGTCCCGGAGTGACTGATACGCATTCCCGGCGAGTCGGGCAAATTGTATGTTTCTGTGGAAAACCTGTGGGAATTTGCCACGGGTGCCGCCCGGCCTCTGCACGCTTCATATTGCGGCCGTGGGGGGTGCGAAGTCAATATATTGTGTGGCTATTTCATGCGCAGGGCCTGCCAGGCGCGCGGATCGGTGAGGAAAATCTCCACCTCGCGCAGCGTGGCCTCATCGAAGGCGCCGCTTTCGCGGGCCTCGGCCAGCACGTCCCACCAGGTGCAGAGGTGATGGAGGCTGATGCCGTGCGAATCGAGGGTGTCGATGGTTTCGGGGAAGATGCCGTAATAGAAGATCACCGCCGTGTGGGCGCAGGCGGCGCCGGTTTCGCGGATCGCTTCGACGAAGCTCACTTTCGAGCCGCCGTCGGTGGTGAGATCTTCCACCAGAAGCACGCGGTCGTCCTCCTTCATCACCCCCTCGATGCGGGCATTGCGGCCGTAGCCCTTGGGCTTCTTGCGCACATATGTCATCGGCAGGGCGAGGCGCTCGGCCACCAGCGCGGCGAAGGGGATGCCGGCGGTTTCGCCGCCCGCGATATTGGTAAAGGCCTCCAAGCCCGCTTCGCGCATCACGGTGACGGCCAGGAAATCCATCAGCACGCTGCGGATGCGGGGAAAGGAGATCAGCTTGCGGCAATCGATATAGGTGGGCGAGGGCAGGCCGGAGGCGAGCGTGAAGGGCTTTTGCGCATTGAAATGCACCGCCCCGATTTCCAGCAGCATCCGGGCGCTGAGGCGTGCGATTTCTTCCTTTTCAGGAAATGAGGAGGGGATCATCTGCGTTATCCTTTCAGCACGATCATTCCACGACCCGCCAGGCAAGGGGGAAGCCGGGATCGAAGATGGTGACGGGGCCTTCGCCTGTCTCGAGCATGCCGCCCGCGGGCACCGGTTCGCCCTTCTCGAGCGTGATCCTTTCGCTGTTTTCGGGAAGGCCGTAGAAGGCCGCGCCATGGCGTGAGGTGAAGCCCTCGAGGCGATCGAGCGCGCCTTCCTCCTCGAACACATGAGCGAGGATCGCCATAGTGTCGGGCGCGGTGAAGCAGCCGGCGCAGCCACAGGGGGCAAGCTTGCGGGCATCGGCATGGGGGGCGCTGTCGGTGCCGAGAAAGAAGCGCGGATCGCCCGAGGTGGCGGCTTCGCAGAGCGCCAAGCGGTGGCTCTCGCGCTTGGCCACGGGCAGGCAGTAATAATGCGGCCGGATGCCGCCGGCGAGGATGTGATTGCGGTTGATCACCAGGTGATGGGTGGTGAGCGTGGCGGCGAGATCGCGCGGGGCCGAGCGGACGTATTCGATCCCTTCGCGGGTGGTCACATGCTCCATCACCACCCGCAGCCCCGGCGTGGCCCGGCGCAGGGGCTCGAGTACGCGCTCGATGAAAACCGCTTCACGATCGAAGATGTCCACATCCTCATCCGTCACCTCGCCATGCACGCACAGCGGCAGGCCGATTTCGGCCATGCGCTCGAGCACGCCGCGCACGCGATCGAAATCGCGCACGCCGGAATCGGAATTGGTGGTGGCGCCGGCGGGGTAGAGCTTGACGGCGGCGATCAGCTCTTCGGCGGCCGCCGCGGCCACGTCGCCCGGATCGGTTGTTTCGGTGAGATAGAGGGTCATCAGGGGCGTGAAGCCAGTGCCCTCGGGCAGGGCGGCAAGGATGCGCTCGCGGTAGGCACGCGCATCCGCGCCCGTCACCACCGGCGGCACCAGATTGGGCATGACGAGGGCGCGGGCGAAATGGCGCGCGCTTTCGGGCAGGACGGCCGCGAGCATCGCGCCGTCGCGCAGGTGCAGGTGCCAGTCGTCGGGGCGGGTTATGGTGAGGCGGTTCGTCATCGCGCCCGGGCTTACACAATCGGAGCGGGGCGCGCCAGAGGAAAGGCCGGCCGGCGCTTGCCGGCCCCGGGCTCTCGCGGGGGAAGCGGAGAGCCGGGCAGCAGGCGCTTCGTCAGCCGAGCGGGCGCTCCATCGAACGCTGCAGGGCGCAGCGATGCTGCAACTGCTCCTGAACCCGGCCTTCGATCCGCCGCACGGATTTCTCGAAGCGCTCTTCCCCGAATTGCGCGCGGACATACCGGCACAGCCGCGCGGCCAGCTGCATCCTGTCATCATCTTCGAGCCGGGCCATCAGGCGGCGCAGATAGGGCGTGTAGCTGCGCCGCGCACGATAGAGGCGGTAGAGCTCACCGGCGGTCAGCTCGCCCGCCAGCGCCTTCTGCACCAGGGGCTTCAGCAGGCCCATTTCCAGCAGGTGATCCTCGATGTGGCGGCCGAGGTGGCGGCAGCGGAAGCGCAGCACGTGGCTGCGATGGAAGAGCGAGGCATGCATGGCGTCGAGCTCCTCTTCCGGATCATAGAGCACGAAGGCCCGCGCGCTGGCATCCAGCATGTCGGGGGCGTAGCCGTAGCGATCGGTGAAGGAAAGCCGGCGCGCCGAGATGAAGCGGGGATCCCATTCGGTGAGGCGGGGATCGAGCGTGGCCTGGGGGCTCACTGCGATCACCGTGGCGCCCGGCGCGGCAACGCTGTAGGCCGCTGCGCCATAGCCGCCCATGCCGGCACCGTAGCATACCACGAGATCGAATTCATCGAAGAAGCCCCGATCCGTCAGCGCGTCGAAATGGGCGTGGATCGCGGGATCGCGATACCAGCGGGGCGCATGTGCCAGGATGCACAGGTGCGAACAGCCCGTGCCCTCCACGAGCTCCCGCCCGAGCGGCGCGTCGGCTTCCCTGTGATCGATCAGGCTGCCGAGGAATTCGAAGGTCACGAGAAGCCGCGGCCCGCCCTCGTAATAGAAGGCGGAATGATCGGGGCCGAGCGGGGTGAAGCTGCCGGCCTCTTCGGCGATGGCCTTCTGCCGCCCGATCCATGCGCGTTTTTCAGGGGGCAGGGCCATGCGCCTCTGCCCGGGCCTGTGCGGGTTCATTCTTCTGTTTCCGGTTGTCTGACTGGCCTGAAGCTTTCTTTCTCACTGATCCGCACTGGTTACCTTGTTGCCCGCTCTCCCTTCCGGCCCGAAGCCGTGGAAGGCGGGCGATGCCTCTTCTGCGTGTACATGAAGGCCGCTTTGGGAAGGAATTGCACGAATTTCTTGTCAGAGTTTCCATGGCGGCGCGTAATTTGTGCCGGGGTTCGGGCATTGTTGACGAAGCGCGCCTGTCAAGCGCGCCAGAATACAACCACAGGGAGAAAAAGGTTAATGCAATCAGGAGCTTGCCGCGGATCCCGGTGCCGGCAAGCACAGGTGATTCGCCGCATTCGGGCGGGCGCATGCCCGCTGCTGCCGGCGTGGTGGAAGGCGCGTTTTCACTTGCGCGTGGCCGTGGCCGCGAGGAGGCCGAGGCCGATCAGCGCACCGCCTCCGGCGCGATTGAACCACAGGAGCGTGGCGGGGCGGCGGATGTGCTGGCGCAGCCGGCTGGCAAACAGCGCATAGGCCAGCGCGTTCAGCCCGCCGAGCAGCACGAAGGTGGCGAGCATCGTCAAGAGCTGCGGCAGGAGCGGCAGGGAGGGCCGGATGAACTGCGGCGCGAAGGCGAGGATGAAGAGGATGCCCTTCGGGTTGAGCGCCGTCACGATCGCGGCGTGCAGGAACACGCGCCGCGCCGTGGGGCCGTGCCGGGGCGCGGCGTCGGCGCCGGATGCCGCGATTTCCGGCGCCGCGCTGCGCAGGAGCCGGATGCCGAGCCAGAAAAGCCAGGCGGCGCCGATCCATTTCAGCACCGCAAAGGCTGTGGCCGAGGCCAGGAGCAGCGCGCCGAGCCCGGCCAGTGAGGCCGAGATCGCGATCAGATCCCCAAGCGCCACCCCAAGCGCGCTGGCCAGCGCCACCCGCTGCCCCTGTGCCAGCCCATAGGCGACCACGAGGATCACCGTCGGCCCCGGAACGGCGACGATCACCAGCACGGCGGCGGCGAAGGCAAGCCAGATATCGAACGGCACCGCCGGGGCTCTAGAAAATGGCCAGCGCGAACAGCGCGCCATGGAGGGGCGGCGGCACAAAGGGTATCAGAAGAGGGAAGGCGAAGACGAGGGACATCGAGAAGGCTCCTGGCCGGTGAGGTGCGCCACCACGTATAGGCATGGAGCCACCGCATGTCGACCCGGCCCGCG
>WFVA01000017.1 GCA_015491895.1 Albidovulum sp.
TTCCTTACCCTGCGGGCCAGAGAATGCCAAGGGTGATGCGGGGATGATGGGGGTATGATGCGAGGCTGTTGCGGGGGCTCTGCCCCCGCGCCCCCGGAGTATTTGCGCCAAGATGAAGGGGTGGGATCAGCCCTCCCAGCCCTCGACGATCACCAGATCGGCGAGGCTGACGGGATCGCGCAGCTTCTTCGCGCCCTGGTATTCGGGGCTCTCGTAGCAGGCGCGCGCGGCCTCGTAATCGGGGAATTCGATCACCACCGTGCGCGGGCGGGCCTCACCTTCGGCGATCTGCTGGCGGCCGCCGCGCACGAGAAAGCGGGCACCGTATTTCGCGAAGGCCTCGCCATTGGCGGCGCGGTATTTTTCGTAGGCTTCGGGGTCATCGATGCTGACATGGCCGACCCAGTATCCCTTGGGCATGATCTTCTCCCTAGACGAGGCGCGAGGTTTCGATCGCGGCGCGGATGAAATCGCGGAAAAGCGGGTGCGGATCGAAGGGCTTGGATTTCAGTTCCGGGTGGAACTGCACGCCGATGAACCAGGGGTGATCCTGCCACTCGACGATCTCGGGCAGGCGGCCGTCGGGCGACATGCCGGAGAAGATCAGCCCCTTTTCCTCCAGCCGATCGCGGTATTTCGTATCCACCTCGTAGCGGTGGCGGTGGCGCTCCTCGATCTCGGTGGTGCCGTAGATCTCGGCCACTTTCGAGCCTTCCTTCAGCACCGCGGTATAGGCGCCAAGGCGCATGGTGCCGCCCTTGTCGTCATCGGCCCTGCGCTTCACCGTCCGGTTGCCCTGCACCCATTCCTTGAGGTGATAGACGACCGGCTCGAAGCGTTTGCGCCCCGCCTCGTGATCGAATTCCTCGCTGCCGGCGGCCGCGATTCCGGCCACGTTGCGCGCCGCCTCGATCACCGCCATCTGCATGCCGAGGCAGATGCCGAGATAGGGGATCTTCTTTTCGCGCGCATAGCGGGCGGCGCGGATCTTGCCCTCGGTGCCGCGCTCGCCGAAGCCGCCGGGCACGAGGATGGCGTGAAACCCTTCGAGATGGGGTGCGGGATCCTCGCTTTCGAACAGTTCCGAATCCACCCATTCCACCTTCACCTTCACCCGGTTGGCGATGCCGCCGTGGGTGAGGGCCTCCTTGATGGATTTGTAGGCGTCTTCAAGGCGGGTGTATTTGCCCACGATCGCCACCTTCACCTCGCCTTCGGGGTGCTCGATGCGCTCGGCCACGTCTTCCCAGCGGGTGAGATCGGGCTTTGGCGCGGGCGAGATCGCGAAGGCATCGAGGATCGCCTGATCGAGCCCCTCGCGGTGGAGCGCGAGCGGGGCTTCGTAGATCGAATTCAGATCATAGGCGGGGATCACGTTATCGGGGCGGACGTTGCAGAAGAGGGCGATCTTCTCGCGTTCCTTCTGGGGGATCGGATGTTCGGAGCGGCAGACGAGCACATCGGGCGCGATGCCGATGGTGCGCAGCTCCTTCACGCTGTGCTGGGTGGGTTTTGTCTTGAGTTCGCCCGCGGCGGCGAGATAGGGGATCAGCGTGAGGTGCATGAACAGGCACTGCCCGCGCGGCTTTTCCTGGCTGAACTGGCGGATCGCCTCGAAGAAGGGGAGCGCCTCGATATCGCCCACCGTGCCGCCGATCTCGCAG
The DNA here is from genome assembly GCA_015491895.1 of Albidovulum sp. Taxonomy (GTDB): domain Bacteria; phylum Pseudomonadota; class Alphaproteobacteria; order Rhodobacterales; family Rhodobacteraceae; genus WFVA01. Next base: position 1,665 of record WFVA01000017.1, read on the forward strand.
AGCATGAAATCCACCTCATCCTCGCCGATGCGGATGAAATCCTTGATTTCGTTGGTAACATGCGGGATCACCTGGATCGTCTTGCCGAGGTAATCGCCGCGCCGCTCCTTTTCGAGCACGTTCGAGTAGATGCGCCCGGAGGAGACGCTGTCGGTGGCGCGCGCCGCCACCCCGGTGAAACGTTCGTAATGGCCGAGATCGAGATCGGTTTCGGCGCCGTCATCGGTGACGAACACCTCGCCGTGCTCGAAGGGGCTCATGGTGCCGGGATCGACATTGAGGTAAGGATCAAGCTTTCTCAGCCGCACCGAAAAGCCGCGCGCCTGCAGGAGCGCGCCGAGGGCCGCCGAGGTGAGCCCCTTGCCAAGGCTCGATACAACGCCGCCGGTGATGAAAATGAACCGTGCCATATGGTTGGCTTCCCCCGTGGTTTGTGTGCTGCGGTTGTATTTCTGCCGCTAGACGGGCCCGCAAACTGGCGCGGCACCACGGGATTAAACCCATAACGGATTCGCGCGCCCTTCGCAAGGAGACCGCAAGATGATGTTGTGAAAAAAGCCGTTATGGGCAGTTCTTGTGGCGGGTGGGCCGGTTTGCGGCCCGGGCATTCACCCGGGCATTCAATTGCCGCCGGCC
>WFVA01000018.1 GCA_015491895.1 Albidovulum sp.
CGGAGATGTGTATAAGAGACAGGGCCACAGGCCCAGCCGCAGCCGCAATCGCCCCCCCCTCCCCCGTCAGCTCCGGTCATCACCATTCGCCCCGCGGCCGAGCCGGCCCGTGCGCGCCGCCGGCACTGGGGCATCCTCGCCAGCTTCATCCTGCTGGTGCTGGCGCCGCTGGTGGTTTCCGGCTGGTATCTCTACGCCCGCGCCGCCGATCAATATGCCTCGAAAGTGGGCTTTTCCGTGCGCCAGGAGGAGTTCAACTCGCCGGTGGACATGCTCGGCGGCATCGCCAGGCTTTCGGGCAACAGCTCGTCCGATACCGACATCCTCTACAAATACATCCAGAGCCAGGAGCTGGTGGCGGCGGTGGATCGCGATCTCGATCTGCGCAGGATCTATTCGAAGGCCGAAAACGATCCCGTATTCGCCTTCGATCCCTCGGGCTCGATCGAGGATCTTGTGGATTACTGGCGACGCATGGTGAAGATCAGCTATGATCCCGGCACCGGGCTGATCGAGCTGCGCGTGAATGCCTTCACCCCCGAAGATGCCCGCGCCGTGGCCCAGGCGATCTTCGAGAAGAGCGCCGTAATGATCAACGAGCTTTCGGCGATCGCACGCGAGGACGCCACCCGCTATGCGCGCGAGGAACTCTACCGCGCCGAAGCCCAGCTGAAGGCGGCGCGCGAGGCCCTCACACGCTTTCGCAGCCGCACGCGGATCGTTGATCCTGCGGCGGATATCGAGGGCCAGATGGGGCTTCTCACCACCCTCCAGCAGCAATTGGCAGAGGCGCTGATCCAGAAGGATCTGCTGCTCGAGACCACCCGCGCCAATGATCCCCGCCTCGCCCAGGCAAACCGCCGGATCGAGGTGATCGAGAACCGGATCGAAGAGGAGCGGCGCAAGTTCGGCGTGGGTGGCGAGGGGGCCGATGGCGAGGATTACGCCACCCTTATCGCAGAGTTCGAGCGCCTCAGCGCCGATCGCGAATTCGCCGAACAGGCCCATGTGGCGGCCCGCGCGGCCTATGAAGCCGCGCTTGCCGATGCACAGCGCAAGAGCCGCTATCTCGCCGCCTATATCAAACCCACCCTGGCCGAAACGCCCCAATACCCCCAGCGCGCCATGCTGCTGGGCCTCGTGGCGCTGTTTCTCCTGAGCTTCTGGGCGGTGGGGCTGCTGATCTATTACAGCCTGCGCGATCGCCGCTAGCCATGATCCGCCTGATCGACCTTTGCAAGATCTACCATGTGAACGGCGTGCCCACGGTCGTGGCCGACAACATCAACGCCACCTTCCCCACCGGCACCTCCGTGGCGCTTCTGGGGCGCAACGGAGCGGGAAAATCGAGCCTCCTGCGGATGATCGCCGGCACCATGGCGCCCACGCGGGGGCGGATCGTCTCGAAGGGCGCGATTTCATGGCCGGTGGGTTTTGCAGGCAGCTTCCACGGCGATCTGACGGGCGCGCAGAACGTGCGCTTTGTTGCCCGCATCTATGGGGTGGATACTGATGCGCTGGTTGAATTCGTCGGGGATTTCGCCGAACTCGGAGAGCATTTTCACCTGCCGTTCCGAACATATTCCACCGGGATGCGCGCCCGCCTGGCGTTTGGCCTGTCCATGGGTATCCGCTTCGATACCTATCTCGTGGACGAGGTCACCAGCGTGGGCGACGCGGCCTTTCGCCGGAAAAGCGAGGCGGTGTTCATGGAGCGCATGCGCGAAAGCGGCGCCATCGTGGTTTCCCACAACATGGCGCTGCTGCGCCGCATCTGCGCGGCCGGCGCGGTGCTGGAGGATGGCCGCCTCACATGGCATGACAATGTGGACGATGCCATCGCCCACCACGAGGAAAACATGCGAAAGATGCTGCCGCGGGCGGGCTGAGCCCCCGCTCTCCCGAGGTTCAGAAGATGAAGTCGTCGGCGCCGAGATCGGCGAGGTTGACGCCCTGTAGCGTGATGGTGTTGCCGCCAAGGGCATCGATCACCACGTCCGCGCCGACCTGGCTCATGTGATTGGTGGCGAGATCGGCGAAATCGGTGATGCTGCTGACGCCCGCGAGGTCGATTTTCTCGAACACGTTCAGGGCATCGAAATCGGTGA
>WFVA01000019.1 GCA_015491895.1 Albidovulum sp.
CCCGCGATCGTGCTCTGGCTGCCCTCGATGGCCTGACGGGCGCGCCGGCGCGCCCGTCAGGCCATCGAGGGCAGCCAGAGCACGATCGCGGGGAAGGCCACGAGGGTTGCGATGGTGATCGCATCGGCGATGAAGAAGGGCATCACGCCGCGAAACACGTCCTGCACCGAGAGATCCTCGCGCACGCCGGCCACCACGAAGCAGTTGAGTCCGATCGGCGGGGTGATGAGGCAGAATTCCGCCATCTTCACAACCAGGATGCCGAACCAGATCGCGCACATCGGCCCCGACATGCCGAAGGCGCTGTCGGCCGCCGAGACCATCTCGCCGCCGTTGAGCGCCATCACCGCCGGATAGACGACCGGCAGGGTGAGGAGCAGCATGCCGATCGCGTCCATGAACATGCCGAGCACCGCATAGGCCAGGAGAATCATCACCAGCGTCAGCATCGGCGGCTGCTGGAGCGAAGAGATCCATTCGGCGAAGGCGCCGGGCAGATCGGCGAATCCGAGGAAGCGCACATAGATCAGCACCCCCCAGATGATGGTGAAGATCATCGCCGCGAGCTTGGCGGTTTCCAGAAGCGCCTCCTTCAGCTGCCCCCAGCGCATGCCCTTCCACACCGCCATGCAGAACACCACGAAGGCCCCGAGCGCGCCGCCCTCGGTGGGCGTGCCCCAGGCATCGCCGCCGAAGGGGTTGTAGATGAAGAAGATGATGATCAGCACCACGAAGGCGATGGGGAAGGCGGGGGGCAGGGAGCGGAAGCGTTCGCTCCAGCTGAATCCGCGCAGGGGCGGGCCGAAATTGGGGATGGTGAGCGCCATGCCGACGATCAGCGCCCCGTAGATCAGCGCCGAAACGGCCCCCGGCACGAAGCCCGCGAGCAGGAGCTTGCCCACGTCCTGTTCGACGATGATCGCGTAGATCACCAGGATCGCCGAGGGCGGAATGAGGCTCGCGAGCGTGCCGCCCGCGGCCACCACCCCGGCGGCGAAGCGCTTGTTGTAGCCGATCTTCAGCATCTCGGGGATGGCGATGCGGGCGAAAACGGCGGCCGTTGCCACCGAGGCGCCGGACACGGCGGCAAAGCCCGCGGTGGCGAAGACGGTCGCCACAGCCATGCCGCCCGGCAGCCAGCCGACCCAGCGCTTGGCGGCTTCGAACAGGGCCGTCGTGAGCCCCGCGTAATAGGCGAGATAGCCGATCAGGATGAAGGTCGGGATCAGCGAAAGCGCCTGGCTCGAGATCTTGGAATGGGGCACCTGGCCGGCGATCTTCACCGAAACCGTGAGCGCTTTCACGAATTTGTCCGGCTCATAACCGAACTTGGCCCAGAAGATCCAGGTGAGGCCGACAAGCCCCGCGAGCCCCGCCGCGAAGGCCACCCGCATCCCGAGCACGACGGTAACAAGCATCCCCGCAGACACGATGATGCCGATATCGATCGGTTCCATCAGCCCTTCTCCTCTTCGGATTTCAGGATGTCTCCGGGGCTCACATCGGCCACCAGTTGCGCCTCCTCCGCCGCGATCTCGGCCGCCGACATCACCAGCGGCACCGCCACCGGGCGTTCAAGCCCGAGCCACACCGCCCGCCCGTAGCCCCAGATCTGGAGCACAAGCCGCAAGCAGAGCACGGAGAAGGAGACCGGCGCCAGGAGCTTCGCGGGCCAGAGCGGGATCGAGATGTCGATCGAGCTGTCACGGCTCCACAGCGGCGCGGCGAAATCGAAGCTGCGTTGAAAATGGGCCCAGCTGCCCCAGACGAGAAGCACCATCAGGACCAGCATCAGAATGGTCGAGAAAAGCTCCGCCCCCCAGCGCCAGCGGCCCCGGAGCTTGCCGATCAGCATGTCCATGCGGATATGGCTGCCGTCGCGCTGCACGTAGGAGATGGCGAGGAAGGCAATGAGCGGCATCACCTGCTCGATCCAGTCCACATAGCCGGGCAGGGGCCTGTTCATCAGGTTGCGCCCGCCCACCGAGATCACCGCCAGCACCATCAGCGAAAAGACGGCAATCCCGCTGATCAGCGCGAGGAAACGTTCGATGCGGTAGAGCCCGCGGTCAAGCCGGCTCAGGGTGGAGCCGTCTTCCAGCACGGCAGAGCTTCCTGCCATTCGCCTTCCCCTCGGAAAGATGGGTGTATCGTGGAAAGGCCCCGCCCGGGGGCGCCGGGCGGGGCAGATCGCGCGGGCTTACTGGCCGCGCGCCTTCTTCAGCGTATCCTGCACGAGGCCGTAGAGATCCTGTGCGGGGATCCCTTGCGCGCTCATGTCCTTGATCCACTGCTCGCGGATCGGATCGGCGGCGCGGGCGCGGAACTCGGCGATCACCGCATCGTCAAGGCGCACGCGCTGCACGCCCTTTTCCTTCAGCACGTCGTCCCACTTCACGAGAAGCTGTTTGTAGTTGTCCACATAGTGCTGCAGCGCCTCGTCGATCGAGCTGTCGAGCGCCGCGCGCTCCTCGTCCGTGAGCGCCTCGTAGGCGTCGATATTCACCACCACCGGGCAGTTCACCGTGCCGGGGTTGAGGTTCTCGGTCCACCAGTCGGCGATGTCGATGGTGCGGAAGGCGAGGTGGGCGTGGGGGGCGAAGGCCACGGTATCGACAACCCCCGATTCCATCGCGTTGTAGGCTTCGGTCGCCGTCACGGATGTGGGCACGGCGCCCACCGCCTCGAAGGCCTTGCCGATGCCGCCGGTGGCGCGCACGCGCATGCCCTTGAAATCATCGAGCGTCTTCACCGGCTCGCCGCGCCCGACGATATTGTATTGCGGCATGGGCGAGGGCATCAGCAGCTTCGCGTTCCAGCGCGCCAGATCCTTCTGCACCGCCGGATGCGCATAGACCGCCTGCGAGACGGCCACTTCCTCCTCCAGCGTGTTGACGCCGAGGAACGGGAGCTCCAGCACGGTGATGGTGGGGTTCTTGTCGCGATGGTAGCCGGCGCAGAACTGCGCCATCTCGAAGGCGCCGATGGAAATGCCGTCGAGGTTTTCCTTGTTCTTGGAAAGGCCGCCGTAGGAGATGTTGATCTTGAACTCGCCGTTCGTTTTCTGGTCCACAAGCTCGGCGAGCTTCTCCACATGTTCGGTGAAGGCGCGCCGCTTGCCCCAGAGCGAGACGTTCCATTCCGTGGCCAGCGCGCCGGTGGCGAAGCTGGCGGCTACGGTTGCGGCGACGGCACTTGCAAGAAAGTTCTTCATGTTTTTCCTCCCGGGTGTTTTTCTGCCCCAAGGCATAGCAAACTGGCCCCGTCCGTCCAGTGTTAATTTGGATCGGCGCGCGGGGCGGGCGGGTGAAGGGAGAGGGAACGGGAGAGGGAGAAAATCATGCCGCACAGCACAAACAGGCTGAAGGAGGCGCTCGCCGGGGGGCGGGTGCAGATCGGCCTCTGGCTCGCCATGGCAAGCCCGACGGTGGCCGAGATCGCCGCCGCCGCGGGGTTTGACTGGTGCGTGATCGATGGCGAGCACGGCCCGAGTGAC
>WFVA01000020.1 GCA_015491895.1 Albidovulum sp.
CGCCCGCGCCGCCCAGACGGCCGCTTCGAAAGCCTCGGGATCGAGCCGCGCCAGCACATCGCCCTTCTTCACCCTATCGCCGAGATCCACGCCGCGGCTGGCGATGGTGCCGGAGACGGGAAAGCCGAGATCGCCCTCGATACGCGCTGCCACAGTGCCGATGATGGCGCGGCTTTCGGCCGGGCCTCGGCCGGTGATCTCGGTCACGACAGGGCGCGCAACGGTGGCCTCATCGGCCCGCGCGGGCTGTGATACTGCCGCCATCATTGCCGGCAGGGCAAGGGCCGTGAACAGCAGATCAAGGCCGCGCAGGAATGCCGCCATGGGCTTCATTCGCCTGCCCCCTTTGCAGTGGCGCCGCTGCCCGCAAGCCGCACCAGCCGCCCGGGATACATCAGCTGCGCGCCGGCGGCGACGATCAGATCGCCATCCGCAAGCCCGGTTTCGAGGATGATCCTGCCATCTTCATGACGCGCGATCTTCACCGGCTGAAGCACGGCCTCCCCCAGCTCTGGCGCATCCTCGAGCGCCATCACCTTCCACACCGCCGCCCCCTCCCCGGCTGCCACGAGCGCGGTGGCGGGAATGGCCACATGGGCCGGCATCGGCAGGGTGACGGTGCCGCGCACCGCATCGCCGTAATGCACCCCCTCCGGGCGGCCATCCACCCCCACCTTCACCTCCACCGTGCCCTTGCCCGGATCGACAAGCGGGGAGATTTCCCGCAGATGGCCGGTGAAGCGGACGGCGGGCCTGTCGATCAGGGCAAGCCGCACCACGAAATCGGAGCCGAGAAACACGGGCAGCGCCTCGGGAGCATCGAAAACCGCATCGAGCGCCTCGCCCGAGGCCAGCATCAGCACCGGGCGCGCACCTGCAACGACCTCTCCCGGATCGGCGAGCCGGCGGGTGATGACGCCGCTTGCGGCTGCGCGCAGGAACGTATCCTCGTAGAATTTGCGCGCCCGGGTGAGATTGGCGCTGGCGCGCTCCATGTTGGCCTGGGCGATATGGTAGCGCCGTTCGGCCTCGTCGCGCCGGATCCGGGTGGTGGCGCCGCGTGCGAGAAGCGCCTCCTGGCGCTGAAATTCCTCCTCCGCGCGCCTGAGATCGGCCCGCGCCGCCTCCACTTCCGATTCCGCCTCGTGGAGCGCCTGCTCCTGCTGCACCGATTCAAGGCGCGCAAGCTCCTGGCCCTTCTCCACCCGATCTCCCTCGCGCACGTCAATGCGCAGGATCCGCCCGCCGCGCGGGAAGGAAAGCCCGATCTCCTCGCGCGCCTTGATCTCGCCCGAAAGCGCCCGGGTGATGCTGTCCGCCGCCTCGCGTATCTCGATCACCGGCACGTTCGCCGGCGGCTCCGCCGCAAGAGGCGTGCCGGCCAGAAGCAGTGCGCCGGCCGCCATGGCAAGAAGCACCTGTCTGCGCCGCGGGTGGATCATGCCTTGCCCTTCATGCCGCTGGCCTGCCTGTTGCAGCTGGTTGCGAGAAGGCCGGGAAACCGCCGGCCCGCCCCCGAGCCTACTCCAATGGCGTTCGGGAGCACAAGGGCAGTGAAGATCATTCGGGGGCTTGCGTGGTACGGAGCGGCAAGCTAAACAGGCGCCGCGCGGGTGTAGCTCAATGGTAGAGCAGCAGCTTCCCAAGCTGACGACGAGGGTTCGATTCCCTTCACCCGCTCCATCTCCCCGGCCAGTGCCGCGTGCCATCTCCCGACAGACGCCGCGCATGACACATGCCGCGGTATCCCTGCCCGTGTATCGAGCGTCAGCCCCCTGCCCCGCCGGGCGGGCTGCGCCGCGCTTGGCGCCGCCTGCGGCCATGCCCTCTACGCGCGCCCTTCCATTCTCCGAGCCCCTCGCGCAGAAGGGCGGTCATCGGATGATCGGGCCAGCTTGCGCCGTGGCGCGCCAGAAGCGCGGGGATGAGGGCTGGCGCATCGGTGCCATCGGGCAGGGAAAGCGCCCAGTCGAGCAGGATCGAGCGGCATTCGGCCTCGGTGATCCCCTCGATCCGGTAGCATTCGCGAATGAGATCCTTCGGATCGCAATCGGGCATCCGTTCGGCTTCCGTCATGGGCAAAACCTTCCTCTGCCTGCACGCATGGGCGCGCCCCTCCTGCGGGACGCATCCGCGTCAACCCTCATCGCATTGCGAGGGCTTGCGTTCAAGGGCGGCATCGATCACAGCACCAACGCGCTTTGCGGCGCTTTCCAGCCTTTCTGCAAGTGCATCAATACTTTCCGCGCCGCAATTGGCGCGCAGGAAGGCCCGCCCGCCCGCGCCGATCTCGTCGGGATCGACAACCCTGTCCGCCAGGAGCCGGCTCGCCGCCTGCAGGCGCCAGAAGAGATCATGCGCATCGAGAAGCGTTCTGCGTTCGCTCTCGCTGATCCAGCCGCATTGGCAGGCCGCCTGCAACTGCCCCTGCACATCGCGCGCCGTGGCACCGGCCAGCAGCACCCCCGCCTGGGCGCAAAGCTCGATATCAAGGAGGCGGCCGCGCCCGAGCTTGGCATCGAAAATCCCGCGCGCGCCTTTCTCAGCCGCAAGCCGCGCACGCATCTCGCCCACTTCCCCGAGGATCTTCCCGGCGCGCGCCGCACCGCCTTTCGCTGCGATCAGCCGGCCGCGAAAGGCCTCGACCGAGGCGCCGAGCGCCATGTTGCCGGCCACCGGGCGGGCGCGGGTGAGCGCGAGATGCTCCCAGACCCAGGCCTCGTTCATCTGGTATTCGCGGAAGGCGGCCCAGGAGGTGGCCACCGGGCCCTGGCGGCCGGAGGGGCGCAGGCGCATGTCCACTTCAAAGAGGCGGCCCTCGGCCATGGGGGCGCTCAGGGCCGTCACGAAGGCCTTGGTGAGGCGGGCGAAATACTGGCGCGCGGGCAGCGGGCGGGGGCCGTCCGACATAGCGTCACCCGGCGCGTCATAGATCACGATCAGATCGAGATCGGAGGCCGCATGCAGCCGCCCCGCCCCGAGCGAGCCCATGCCGAGCACCACCGCCCCCTGCCCCGGCTCCGGCCCGTGCCGGCGGGCGAATTCCGCCGCCACCACCGGCCAGAGCGCACAAAGCACCGCCTGGGCGAGATCGCCATACTGCCGCCCCGCCTCGCGCGCATCCGCAAGCCCGCGCAGGAAATGGACCCCGATGCGGAAGTGCCATTCCTTCGCCCAGCGGCGCGCCGCATCGAGGCAGGCCTCGTAATCCCCGCCCTCTCCTCGCGCGCGCGCAAGCACATGCCCCAGTTCGCGCTCGAGCGCCGGCGCGCCCGGCCATTCGGCGAAGAAATCCCCCGCCAGCACCGCATCGAGCACCCCCGGATTGCGCGCCAGATGCTGGCCGAGCGCCGGCGCGGTGGTGACGATATCGAGGATGAGATCGATCAGCTGCGGATTGGCCTCGAAGAGCGAGAAGATCTGCACCCCCGCCGGCAGGCCGGCGAGGAAGCGATCGAAGGCGGCAAGGGCCTCGCCGGGGCGCGCGCCGCGTGCAAGGCGCTTCAGGATTTCGGGGCGCAGGCGCTCGAAGATCGCCGTGGCGCGCGCCGAGCGCAGCGCCGGATAGCCCGGCCACTGGGCCATGATCTCCTGCGCCGCCGCGCCGAGATCGGGGGATGGTTCGGCCGGGGCAGCGGGCGCGAAGAAGCCTTCCGTGCGCTCATGGACAGCCTCGAGGCGGGCACGGATATCTTCGCGCAGGCGTGCGGGATCCGCCTCGCCCATGAAGCAGGCGAGGCGGGCAAACCCCTCGGGCGTTTTCGGCAGGGCGTGAGTCTGGGCGTCATTGATCATCTGCACCCGGTGCTCGAGCGTGCGCAGGAAGCGGTAATGGCCGCCAAGCTCTTCGGCCAGATCGCTGCCGATCCAGCCCCGTGCCGCGAGCCGCTCCAGCCCCTGGAGCGTGGCGCGAACGCGCAGGCTTTCATCTCGCCCCCCGGCGATCAGCTGACGGGTCTGGGTGAAGAATTCGATCTCGCGGATCCCCCCGGCCCCGAGCTTCAGATCATGGCCTTCGAGGGTGATCGCCCCGCCCTGCCCCACATGCAGGCGCTTGTGGCTGCGGATGCGCAGGCGCATGTCATGGGCATCCTCGATGGCGGCGAAATCGAGATGCCTGCGCCACACGAAGGGCCGCAGGCGCTCGATGAAGGCCTCCCCCGCGCCGATATCTCCCGCCGCCGGGCGGGCCTTGATCCAGGCCGCGCGCTCCCAGGTGCGGCCCTGGCTCTCGTAATATTCCTCCGCCGCATCCATGCCGATGCAGACAGGCGTCACCGCCGCGTCCGGGCGCAGCCTCAGATCGGTGCGAAACACATAGCCTTCGGCAGTGTTCTCGCTCAGGAGCCGCGTGAGGCGGCGGGTGGCGCGGATGAAGCCGCTGCGCGCCTCGTGCACGTCTGCGGGGGCGAAGCGGCTTTCGTCGAACAGGCAGATGAGATCGATGTCGGAGGAGTAATTGAGCTCATGCGCGCCCATCTTGCCCATCGCCATCACCACCATGCCGAGGGCGGAAGGATCGCTCCCCGGCGCGATCCCCGGCAGCCTGCCGCGCGCGATCTCGGCGCCGAGAAGGGCGCGAAGGCCCGTTTCCACCGCCGCATCGGCAAAGCGCGTGAGCGCCGAGGTGACCTGCATCAGATCCCACGCGCCGCCGAGATCCGCGAGTGCCACCAGGAGCGCGAGCCGGCGCTTGGCGCGGCGCAGCCCGGCCGCAAGCTGATCGGGGGTGTCCTGCGCCATTTCGCGGATCAGGCCATCGAGCGCGTCTTCGGGGGCTGTGGCGGCCGCGCGCAGCCATTCGCCCTCGCGCGCCAGCAGCCCCGCAAGATAGGGGCTGCATCCGGCCGCGCCGGCAATGAGTTCGCGCAAGGGGGGCGCTAGATCGGCGAAGGCTTCTGCCGCCTCGCGGCCGCGCTCGCCGTCATGCGGGATCGGGGTGCGGGTGATGCGGCTTGCGAGATCCATTGCAGGAGGATGCTTTGCCCCGCGCGCCGGGTCAACCATCATCGCGTTTGCGGATTTTGCCCGGGGGTGATCCGGGGCGGGCCGGAGAATGTGAAAATTATTTACATTCCCTCTTGATTTTTCCGCGGCGGACGCCAATATCGGCAATGTGAATACATTTAACATGCCCGGAACCCGAAACAGGAGATCATGATGTCAACCATTGCAACCCTCCCCTCGCAGGCCGAAAGCTGGCTGGATGAACGCGGCAGGTGCGCCTGGATCGCGGCCATGGTGCTTGGCTTCATCCTGTTCTGGCCGGTCGGGCTGGCGCTGCTTTTCTACATGATCTTCGTCAAGCGGACATTCTCATGCGCCGGAAATTCCTGCCGTTCCCGCAAGCAGGTGCGCGCAGACCGGGGCCATTGGCGGGCCGCCACGCAGCCGAGCGGCAACAGCGCCTTTGATACCTACCGGGAAGAGACCCTGCGCCGGCTGGAAGAGGAACAGGCGCAGTTCGAGGCCTTTCTGGCCCGCCTGCGCCACGCGAAGGACAAGGCCGAATTCGATCAGTTCATGGAAGAGCGCGCACAGGCGGCAGGCAGAACGGACGGGGAAGAGGGAGAAGCGGATTACCAGCGCCGCGCCGATGAATACCGGGGCACGCGCCCTGCCCCGCGCGGGGATCACGGCAAATACGAATGAGCCCATGGCCGGCCCGAGGCCGCTCGGCAAGACGGAAAGGACGGCCCCGCAGAGGGCCGTTCTTCGCATTTTAACCAAGCCGCAATTCCGGGCTTGGCGGAATCCGAAACCGTTGCTAACCTGAATTTAATTCAAATCCTGCACACCCGGGGAAACACCGGGAAAGAGGAGCGCAGACCTGAATACCGGGAAAACAGGGGCGCCGGAGAAACAGGGAAAGCGAAGCCGATGCATCACAGCCTGCCCATCACGCCGCAATTCTACGTGACGGCCCCCCAGCCCTGCCCCTATCTCGAGGGGAAGATGGAGCGCAAGCTGTTCACCGCGCTGCACGGCTCCGCCGCCGCCGCCCTCAATGACAGCCTCTCCAAACAGGGTTTCCGCCGCTCGCAGAACGTGCTCTACCGCCCCTCCTGCGCCGAATGTTCGGCCTGTTTCTCGGCCCGCATCCGGGTGGCGGATTTCAGGCCCTCGAAAAGCCAGCGCCGCGCCATGAAGCGCAATCGCCATCTCGTGCGCGAGGCGATGTCGCCCTGGGCGACGGACGAGCAATACGATCTCTTCCGCGCCTATCTCGAAAGCCGCCACGCCGATGGCGGCATGGCAGACATGGACGTGTTCGAATTCTCCGCCATGATCGAGGAAACCCCGATCAGGACGCGGGTGATCGAATATACCGATCCCGGCGCCGGGGAGGCGGAGCGCCTCGCCGCCGTCTGCCTCACCGACGTGATGGATGACGGTCTCTCGCTCGTCTATTCCTTCTTCGATCCCGCCCGCGCCCATCAGAGCCTCGGCACCTACATCATCCTCGATCACATCGAGATCGCGCGCGCCGCCGGCCTGCCTTACGTCTATCTCGGCTACTGGGTGCCCGGCAGCCCGAAGATGAGCTACAAGGCCCGCTTCCGCCCGCTCGAGATCTATCGCAACGGCGAATGGCAGGAACTGAGCGCCCCGGAGAATTTCAATCCCGATACGCATCCCCTTTCGGTGGATCCGATTTCGCAGCAGGTGGCGCGCATCGCCCTGCCGCCGGCCTGCCCGAAGAGCGGCGCGCGCCGTGAGGGCGGCCCGGCCGGCTGAGCCCGCTCCCGGCTCCTTCTGCCCCCTTCTGGCCGGCGCGGGAGAACACCCGTGATTGCCAAGGGAAAGGGGAGCCCGCAGGCTCCCCTTTTTCGCCATCCGATCCGCCTTGCGCCCCCGCGCCTCGCCGTCAGTTCGGCAGGAGGTTCGGCACGATGGTCACGATCTCGGGGAAGAACCCGAGGATCAGGAGCCCCAGCACCTGGATCAGCACGAAGGGGATGATGCCGCGGTAGATATGCCCGGTGGTGATCTCCCTGGGCGCCACGCCCCGCAGATAGAACAGCGCGAAGCCGAAGGGGGGCGTGAGGAAGGAGGTCTGGAGATTGACCGCGATCATGATCGTCACCCATTTGGGATCGAAGGTGCCGCCGTAGATCACCGGCCCCACGATCGGGATCACGATATAGATGATCTCCAGGAAATCGAGCACGAAGCCGAGGAAGAACAGCACCACCATCACGATGAGGAACACCGTCCATTCGTTGTCGAAGCTCTTGAGGAAATCCTGGATGTAATCCTCGCCGCCAAAGGAGATGATCACCAGGTTGAGGAGCTGCGAACCGATGAGGATGGTGAAGACCATGGAGGTGACCTTCGCCGTTTCGCGCACGATGGGCGTCAGCACCCTGCCCCGGAACAGCACCCAGAGGCTGTAGAGGATGCCGAACATCGCAAACAGATAGGCGCCCGCCGCCGCCAGATAGGCGATCCAGTCCTCGAGCGGCACGTTGTCGCGGTTGATCCTGAGATCGAAATTGATCCCGATCAGGATCATGATGACGATCGCGAAGGCGGCCCAGATGATGAGCTTCGCCGGCCCCTCCTCTTCCTTCAGCTTGCGATAGGCCGCCAGCATGATCGCCCCGCCCGCCCCGAGCGCCGCGGCCGGTGTCGGGTTGGTGATGCCGCCGAGGATCGAGCCGAGAACGGCGACGATCAGCACCAGCGGCGGAAAGACGACGCGCAGGAGCTCGTTGCGCCCCAGGAGGCCGATGGCATGGCGCACGCCGTAAAGCGCGATTGCCAGCGGCACGAGGAGGTAGAGGAAGGTGGTGCCCGGGGATGTCTGGGGCGTGATCAGGAAGGCATCCGCCAGCAGCCCCAGCGCGATCCCCCCGGCGCCGATCAGCAGCGGGCGCGGATCGGCGCCCGGCGCCACGCCGCGCGCCATCACGAGGATGAGCGCCAGCAGCAGGAAGCCGATGGCTATGCCGGTGCCGACCGGTGCCGCTGTGGCAACCTTGGCCTTCAGCGCGGCGGCAAGCTCTTCGGGTGTCAGCTTGTGGCTTTCCTGGTAGCCGCCGGCCTCCTCGATCGCCTTCTGCTGGGCCACTGCCTCATCCCATTTCTCCTGGCCATGCAGGGCGATGATGGATTCCCTGCACTGCTCGCTCACATTGGTGCGCAGGGTGGCGGTGCGCGTGCTGTCGGAATAGGAATCCACGGTGATGTCCTGGCTGCCGACCACGCCGATCTGCATGGAGAGCATGAGAGCCCCGATCAGGGCGGCGGGAACGGCGACGAACCAGGTGAGCCCCCAGTTCCGGGTGATCCTTTCGCCATCGGCCTCCATCATCGGCACGGGCGGCGCCCTGTCGGGCTTCACCAGCGCATATCCGAAGGCGTAGAGCCCGTAGAGGAAGGCGAGCATGATGCCCGGCAGGATCGCCGCCTGAAACAGCGTGCCCACCGAAACCACCGCCGCCTGGCCGAGATAGGTGAGCGCGTCCGAACAGCCCGCGAGCTGAGCGCGCTGCTCCTGGGCGGCGGAGTAGAGATCGCCCGCCAGCGTGCCCAGCAGCACGATCACGATCGAGGGCGGGATGATCTGGCCGAGCGTGCCCGAGGCGGCGATCACGCCGGTGGCAAGCTCGGGGCTGTAATTGTGGCGCAGCATGGTGGGGAGCGAGAGAAGCCCCATCGTCACCACCGTCGCGCCGACGATGCCGGTGGAGGCGGCGAGGAAGGCGCCCACCACCACCACCGAAACCGCAAGCCCGCCCGGCAGCGGGCCGAAGACGCGGGCCATGGTGGTGAGAAGATCATTGGCGATCTTGGAGCGCTCGAGCGTGATCCCCATCAGCACGAACATCAGCACCGCGAGCAGGGTTTCGATCGAGGCGCCGGCCAGCACGCGCTCATTCATCCGGTTGACGATGAAGGAGATGTTGCGGTCGATCGCCTGCTGCCAGCCGTTTTCAAACACATGCTGGGCCGCGCGTGGCAAGTCCGGGTATCGGAATATGGATATCTTGTCGGGGTGGATTCCCGATTCCACCAGCTTCTGAAAGGCGGGGCTCGAAGTATCGATCGCCTGGTGGATCAGCAGGCCGGCGCTGTCGAGCGCGGCGATGATGGCGAATGCGATGAGGCCGGAGCCGCCAAGCGCAAACGCCACGGGAAAGCCCGAAAGGATGCCCCCGAAGAGGCAGAGAAAGACGATGATCAGCCCGATCTCGACGCCATCAAGTCCGAATATCATTGGTTACCGCCCCCAGGATTCAGTGTGTGCCTTCATAGATTTCTTCGCCCTCGCCAAGGGTATCCTTGTCGAGGTATCTGCCCTCGCTTTCGGGGCCCTCCTTGCGCTCGAGATAGGAGCGGTAGAAGAAGGCGATCGCCTGCAGGAAAACGAGCCCCGCGAATGCCACCAGCAGCACCTTGAAGAGGAAATAGGCATTGAAGCCGTTTGGCGAGAAGCTGATGGTTTCCACGTTCCACCTGAGCGCCCGCGCCTTCAGCAGGAGGCGCTCCAGCGTGTCGGAGGCCGAGGGCTTGGGCGTCACCAGATGGCGCCACAGGAAATACCAGCCGTAAAGCCAGATGACGACCGCCATGGGCATCATGAAGAAGATCGAGCCGAGCATGTCGATCATCTTGCGGGCGCGGTAGCTGATGGCGGAATAGATCAGATCCACCCGCACATGCCCGCCCTGCACGAAGGTATAGGTGACGCAGAGCGCGACCACCATCGCATTGTAGAACTTGAGCCCCTCCGCCCACCAGCTGATATCCTTCGTGAAGGTGACATCAAGGCCGAGCCCGAAGCCCATCGTGAGATCCGCCTGCACGAAGATGCGCTGCACGAAGACGATGATGATCTGCTGGATCACCATGAGAAGCCCGGCCCAGGCGAAGAACCGCCCCACGCCGTTGGCGATCCCCTCGAGCACCCGCACGGCGCCCCACAGCAGGCTGTTCTTCCACAGGCCTATGGCGGTGTAGGTCAGGAACAGGGTGAAGACGGCGAAGAAGAATTCCTTCGAGCCGCCGTAATAGATGAAGCGCATCAGCGCCTGCTTGGCCTCCGGGCTGTCAAGCCCGCCGATCCAGGCCAGCCACAGCTGCGGATGCGTGAGCGCGTAGAACAGATTGTAATAGGCCAGTGCGATATTCTGGAAGATCCAGACGATTGCGTCCAGCATGCCCATCCCCCGATGATGCCCGCAAATGCCGCCGCCCGAGGCGGGCGGGGCGGCGAATGAACCGGGCCCGTTTCAATGCGGAAACGGGCCCGGGATTATCCTTGCCGATCGGTTTCGGATCAGCCCATCACGCGGTCACGCTGGCCGCGATAGACGCCTTCGCTGACCTTGATCCAGCCCGAGGAAGCGCGCATGGAGGCGCCGTAATCCTCGAAGATCTCGCGGAAGAGATCATCGCCCATGAATTCCTCGTAAACCTTCCGGGTGCCTTCGCCGAAGGCATCCCAGACCGTATCCGGGAATTGCAGCACCTTCACGCCGCCGGCCTTGAGGCGCTCGAGCGCCGCGCCGTTGTTCATCATGAACTGCGCGAGCGACCAGCTGTTGGCATAGCCGGAAGCGGTTTCGATGATCTTCTGATGCGCGGGGCTGAGGCTGTTGAACACGTCGAGGTTCGTGGCCAGCGAGAGGCCCGCGCCCGGCTCGTGGAAGCCGGCGGTGTAGAAGAACTTGGTGATCTCCTGGAAGCCGGCCTTCTCGTCGGCCCAGGGGCCGATCCACTCGGTGCCGTCGATGGCCCCGGAGGCCAGCGCCTGATACACTTCCGATCCGGGCAGGTTCTGCACGCTGGCGCCAAGATAGCCGAGCGCCTTGCCGCCAAGGCCGGGCATGCGGAACTTCAGGCCGTTGAAATCCTCGGGCCCCTTGATCTCCTTGCGGAACCAGCCGCCCGCCTGGGCGCCGGTATTGCCCGCGAGGAAGGACTTGAGGCCGAAGATCTCGCCGAGCGTGTCGTGATACTTGCGCCCGTTGCCGTGGTAATACCAGTTGAAGAGCTCCTGGGCCGTCATCCCCATCGGCACCGAGGTGAAGAAGGCGAAGCCCGGGTGCTGGCTGATGAAGTAGTAGTCGGCGGCGTGATACATGTCGGCCTGGCCGGAGGTCACGGCGTCAAACACCTCGAAGGCGCCCACGAGTTCGCCTGCGGCCTTGATCTGAACCTCGAGCGTGCCGTCGGACATGGTGTTGATCGCATCGGCCACGAACTGTGCGGCGTCGAACACGCCGGCAAGGCCGCGGCCCCAGGATGTGACCATCGTCAGCTTGCGCTTGCCCTGCGCGATCGCGGGAGCCGCGAGGCTGCCGGCGGCGGCGGCGGTGGCGCCACCGATGGCGGCATTCTTCAGAAATGAGCGACGATCCATAGAGTTACTCCTCCCATAGAGTTGCGCCCGCCCTTCAGGTGCGGGCAGATCGTTTCAGGTGCGGCGAGGTTAATGC
>WFVA01000021.1 GCA_015491895.1 Albidovulum sp.
ACCCCGCGTTGCGCCGCCGCCTTCCCCCTTCGCCGCCTTCCCCCGTCCCCTTTCTCCCTTCACCGGCGCCCTCCCCGCCGCGGCCCGCGCGCCTCAGCTGCGCCAGCCCAGCAGGCGGCGCTCGGCCACCCCGATCAGGAAGCTCAGCGCCACGCCAAGCGCCGAGAGGATCACCACCCCGGCAAAGAGGCGCTCCAGATCATAGAGCGAGCCGGCCTCGAGGATGAAGGCGCCGATGCCGTATTCCGCCCCGAGCATCTCCGCCGCGACCAGCAGGATCACCGCGATCGCGAGGCTCACCCTGAGCCCCGAGAGAATCCCCGGCATCGCACCGGGCAGCACGATCTTGCGCACGATCGAGCCCCAGGAGAGGCCGAAGCTCTGGCCCATGCGGATCAGCGTGCGATCCACGTTATCGACCGCGCCATATGTTGCCACCACGGTTGGCGTGAAGGTGCCGAAGGCGATCAGCGCGTATTTCGACATCTCGTCGATCCCGAACCAGATCACGAACAGCGGCAGAAGCGCGATCTTGGGGATCGGAAAGAGCGCCGCCACCAGCGGCACCAGCGCCGCGCGCGCATACGTGAAGAGCCCGATCACCAGCCCCACCGCCACGCCCGCGCTCACGCCGATCGCCGCGCCCACGAAGAGGCGCATCAGCGAGGGGCCAAGATGCAGCCAGAGTCGGCCGGAAAGTGCCATTTCCCAGAGCGTCAGCGCCACGTCGGAGGGGCGCGGCAGGGTGAGCGTGCCGATCCAGCCAGCCCGCGTGCCCCATTCGGCAAGCGCGATCAGCAGCGCAAACACCACCGGCCCCACCCAGACGACCCGGCGCGGGCGAAAGCCCCCGCCCCTGTAGGGCACCGGGCGCGCCCTGGAGCCCGTGCGGGCCTCGCCGCCCGCCTCTCGCTCCCTGCCCTCACCCGCCATGCACAAGCTCCTGATCGGCTTCTTCGGCCTCGGCGCGCATCACTTCCCACAGGTGGCGCTCGATGCCGGCCAGTTCGGGATCAATGCGCTGGCGCGATTCGAGCGGACGCTCGATCTCCACCACCTCGCGGATCCGCCCCGGGCGGCGCGAGAGCACCACCACATGATGGCCGAGCCGCACCGCCTCGGCGAGATTGTGGGTCACGTAAACGGCCGTGAACGGCGCGCGCTGCCAGAGGCGCAGCAGATCCTCCATCAGCAGCTCGCGCGTCTGGGCATCGAGCGCGGAAAGGGGCTCATCCATCAGCATCACCGCCGGGCGCACCGCGAGCGCGCGCGCGATCGCCACCCGCTGCTTCATGCCGCCGGAAAGATTTTTCGGCAGCACTTGACGGTAATCGGAGAGCTTGGTGCGGGCAAGAACATCATCCGTAATTTTCTTCTTTTCCGCGCGAGATATCCTGTGATCTTCAAGTGCCAGGTGAATATTCCCCTCCACCGTGCGCCAAGGCAGCAGAGCGAAATCCTGAAACACGAAGGTGAGCGGATTGAGGCAGCCTTCGGGAGCTTCGCCGATCATCAGCACCGCGCCCGAAGCGGGGCGCTCGAGCCCGCCAATGAGGCGCAGAAGGGTGGATTTGCCGCAGCCCGAAGGCCCGACGATACAGACGATCCGCCCCTCGGGCACATCGAGCGAAACATCCTCCAGCACCGGCGTGCCGCCATAGGAATGCGAAAGGTTGCGCAGGCTCAGTTCCATCTCTGCCCTGCCCGCCTCCGCCGGCCGGCCATGGCGCTTACGCTCACTCCAACACCGCCCGGGGCGCGCCCGGGCATGCACTCACCCGGACGGGCGCATGCCCTCTCGAAGGCCGGGGGGCGGGGCGTCGCAGGCGGAAAAGACAAATGAAATCCGTCAGTCACTCGATGATCTTCACGTAGGATTTGTCCACCAGCACATCCTCGGTGATCTCCGGCTTCACCAGCCCCTCGGCCTTGAACCACGCGAGCTGATCGCGCACGCTTCCCATCTTCAGCGCCGCGCCCTCGTTGATGCGCATGGCGCCGTTGCGGATGGATTTCTCGGCCTTCTCGAGCGGCTTGTCGGCATAGACATATTTGTGAATGAGCTTCACCATCTCGCGCGCCGCATCCTCGCCCGCCGTCTTGTCCACCAGGGCGGCGTTGTAATCGGCGGCGCCGCGCGAAAAGGCGCGCAGGAAGGCCTCGGCCTTCGGCCTGTCGCCGCTCGCGATACCGGCCTGGGTGAAGACGGTCGTCACCTGATAATCGGGAATGTAATCAGACACATTGCCGATGATCTTCGCCTTGCCCGCCCCATCGAGCGCCTTGGCGATATGGGGCACGATGGACCAGGCGTCGATCTGGCCGGATTTCAGCGCGCCGATGATCGCGCCCACCTTCTGAAGCGGCTTGAAATGCAGCGTTGCGCCCTCCTTCGCGGCGATCTTCGAGCCCATGTAATGGAAGGAGGATCCGGCCTGGGTGATGGCCCATGTGCGCCCGTCAAGCGCCGAAGGGGCCGTCAGCCCCGCCTCATGGGCCTTCAGCGAGGCGAGGATCTTCTGCCCGTCGATCCCCGGCTCCTCCGAAAGCGCGCCGCCGATCACCTTCGCCGCGCCCTTTTCGGCCAGCGAAACGAGGCCGCCCGAGATCGCCGTCACCCCGAAATCGGCATCTTTTGACGCCACGGCCACGGCCATCGGCTGCGCCGCCTGGAAGAAGCGGAATTCCACATCGAGCCCCTCGTCGGCGAAATAGCCGCGCTCGAAGGCGACGAAGCTCGGCGCGTGCGAGGTGAAGCGCAGCGCGCCCACATTCACCTTGGTGCCCGCAAGGGCGGGCGCGCCCAAGAGCGGCAGGGTTGCGGTTGCGCCCAGAAGGCCGAGCGCATGGCGGCGATTGACATGTGGCATGTTTCTTCTCCCTGTTTTCTCATCCGCATTGGGGAGCGGGTTGCGGCGTTTGTCAAGCTGCCATAAGAGCTTGCGGTCTTTTTCGCAGGCGGGCTGGCGCGCATGAAAAGACCGTTTCTTGACCGCCAGCCCGGATATTGGCACAATCGGCACCATTCAGACCTGCCAGGATTGATCGGCGGGGCGGAACGACAACCATTTTTGCCAGACGGGAACGGACCCTCCCGGACGGAAAGAGATTGACGGGAGGCGCAAATGAATTTGCACAGCACATCCATCACCGCAGCCATCACCACAGCCGCCACGGCGCTTGCCGCCCTCATAGGCCCATCCCCGGCCAGCGCGCAATCGCTGCCCGAGAGGATGTTTGCCGAGGGCCATGCCAGCCTGGTGCGCAACTGGGGCGACTCTTCGCCGCTCACCTTCGCCACGGCGGATTTCGATATCGGCTGGAGGCCGGGATCAGGCGGCACGATCCCCCTCGGCTTTGCCCTCGGCGTGGATGCCTTCCACCACTCCGATTCCGCGGGCAGCACCGACAAGATCGCGCTCTATCCCACGCTCAATTATGAGATTTCCCCGGCGCTCACCCTTTCGGCCGGCGTGCCCCGCTTCGTCTCCTCGCGCAATGGCGGCTACCTCCCCGACGAACGCCCCTTCTACAGTGATGCCTTCATGTTCGGTCTCCGCCGGTATTTCGGATCCTTTGCCGCACACGACTACCTCGCAAGCTTCAGCGAGACCAGCAGCCCGCCCTATGGTGTGCGAATCGATTACAGCCGGGGCAATCTCATGCTCGGCGCCTCCTACCATCGCGTATTTTCCGAGTTCTCCAACCTGGAAGCCGACATTGCCACTCTCGCCGCCAGCCATGAGATGGCATTCGCGGGCCTCTCCGATGCGCGTATTTTCGCAAGTTACGAATTGAAACAGAGAGGAGACGGAATCGACATAGCGCAATACCGCATCGGCTTCACCGGCAGGTCCGGCCCCGTAAGCGGGGCCCTCACCCTCGGGCGGACCGGCACATCGGGCAGTGACAATGTTACGACCGCCGAACTCAATGCCTCCTGGGATGTGAGCGAAAGCTTCTCCGCGCGCGCCTCGGTGCTTACCTTCGATAAAGGCAATGCATATACAACCATCATCTATTATGGCCTGGGCGCGAAATACCATTTTAACAGATGGGCCAGCCTGCAGGCCAGCGTCTATGACAGCGATACCAGCGGCTTCGATCCCCACTACGAACTGGGCTTTGCGGTGGATTTCTGAGAGCGGAGGTGGCGGCCATCGCACCATCCCGGCCCCTGTATCCCGGCCCCTGTAACCTCGGCCCTGAGACGGGGCTCGTGCAGCACGCCACAGATTCACTTTCACTTTCGTGCCCGCAAGCGCAGGCGCGCCCACATGTGGCGGGGCCGTTTCTTGACCGAAAACCCGGTTTTTGGCAGAATCGGCACCATTCAGACCTGTCAGGGTTTGCCGGCGGGCTGTGAAAACCATTTTTCAGCCTGACGGGAGACAAACCCGATCAGGGAGAAAGATTTTGACGGGAGAAATATCATGGAACTGCGCGCAATCATTCTTGCCACAGCCGCCACGGCGCTTGCCGCCCTCATAGGCCCATCCCCGGCCAGCGCGCAATCGCTGCCCGAGGGGATGTTTGCCGAGGGCCATGCCAGCCTGGTGCGCAACTGGGGCGGCTCTTCGCAGATCACCTTCGCCACGGCGGATTTCGATATCGGCTGGAAGCCGGGATCGGGCGGCACGATCCCCCTCGGCTTTGCCCTTGGCGTGGAGGCCTTCAACAGTTCCACCTCCTCCGGCAGCACCGGCAAGATCGCGCTCTATCCCACGCTCTCCTATGAGATTTCCCCGGCGCTCAGCCTTTCCGCCGGCGTGCCCCGCTTCGTCTCCTCGCGCAATGGCGGCTATCTTGAAAGCGACAGCCCCTTCTACAGTGATCTCTTCGCCCTCGATATCCGCCAGTACTATGGATCAATCGCTGCGGCGAGCTATCTGCTCAACAGCGGCAGCAGCCAGCCCTACGGCCTGCGCCTCGATTACGGCAATGGCTCTCTCGCGCTCGGCGCCTCCTACCATCATGTCGATTCCGACAGCGGGGATGACGCCGATGTCCTCGCCCTCGCCGCCAGCCATGAGATGGCCATCGCGGGCCTCTCCGAGGCGCGTATTTTCGCCAGTTTCGAACGGATACAGCTCAGCGGAAGCAAGCTGAACGAATATCGCATCGGGTTTGCAGGCAAATACGGCCCCGTGCGCGGCGCCCTCACCCTCGGGCGCTTCGATCCATCGGGCAGCAGCAAGGTGACGACCGCGGAACTGAACGCCACCTGGGATGTGAGCGAAAGCCTCTCCGCGCGCGCCTCCGTGCTCGCCATCGATTTCCCCACGGGTTCGAGCACCATCTATGGCCTCGGCGCAAAATACCATTTCAACAAATGGGCCAGCCTGCAGGCCAGCGCCTATGACAGCGACACCGGCAGCTCCTCCTTTCCCCGCTACGAATTCGGAGTCTCGGTGGATTTCTGAGAGCGGTGTGGGGACAGAGCGGAGTGGGGATGCTGCCCGGCCCTCACGCCGGCATTCGCGCCCTCTCAGAGATCCGCGCCCTTCATCCGCTCGGCGGCCGCGCGCCCGAGCATGTAGGAGATGGTGTTGAACATCTCGTCGAAGGCGGCAAAAAGCGCGGCGTTGAAGCGGCGCGCCGGGGCGGTGCGGGTGAAATCGATGTAGGCGGAGAGTTCATCGTCGCTCAGGGGGCGATAGGCAAGCGCGAGGTAGGAATGGAGCCATTCGCTCACGTCATCGCGGATGGCGCGCTCCTGAAGCCAGACATCGGCGAGCATCTCCTCGTCGCTCATCGGATCGGGAAACGCCCCGCCATCGCGCAGGCCCCTGTAGAAGGCGAAATTGGCGTTGAGCGCGCCGGCGACGTTGTATTCCACCAGATCGCCGGCCTCGATGAATGCGTCGATCAGGGCAAGGCGCGGATCATCGCGCGCCCGCATCTCGGCAAGCGCCTCGCGCGCCGCCGCCTCCACCGCGTCATCGAGGAGCGCCTGGCGGGCGGAGATCTCGAGGCCGATAATCCTTTCCCCGAGCGGCGATGTGAAGAAGGCGATGAGCGGAGCGGTATCCACGCCTTTCATTCCGGCTTCGAGGCGGGGCAGGAAGCTCAGGCGCAGCTTGTCGGGCGCGTAGATGGTGGCGGTGACGGCCTGCCAGCCCGCTCCGCCCCGCCCGGGGAAAAGCTCGGCCTCGAGGCCCATGGCATATTCCTCGCCCTCGCGGGCGATCACTTCGAGGATCTCATCGAGCCGGATCGCCCCGGCCA
>WFVA01000022.1 GCA_015491895.1 Albidovulum sp.
AGCGCGGATAGCCGATCAGCGCGGCATGGGCGAGGCCCGGGAGGGTGATCTTCGGGGCAAAGCGGGCGGTGGCGCGGCGCGCGGGCACGGGGCCGAGATCGCGCGTCAGCCCCCAGCCGGCGTAGAAGGGCGCGCCGAGGCAGGTGACGGTGCGCCCGCGCAGGAGCGCCTCGAAGCCGAGGGTGGAGGTGAGCGTCCAGATCTCGTCGGCCGCCTCGATCAGCGCGGCGGGATCGGCGCGCGCGGCGATCAGATCGGCATGTGCAAGCGCCGCCTCGGGGGAAAGCGCGCCCGGGCGCAGGCCGGCTTCCACATCCGGGTGGGGCTTCCAGATCAGGAAGGCGTCCGGGTTCTCGGCGCGCGCCCGGCGCAGGAGATCGAGATTTCCGCGCGCAGATTTGCCCGCGCCCTTCAGCACCGAGGCGTCATCCTCCACCTGCCCGGCCACGAGGATCACGCGCCGGCCATCGCGGGGCGCGATTTCGGGCGCGTTTGCGGCTTCGGGGAGGTTGTATTTGCTGAGCCCGAGCGCATTGATACGCGCGATCAGCGCCTCGGCGCGGGCGAGCTCGGCCGCCGGCAGGGCGGGGCTTTCGGCGATCAGCCGCTCGAGCCGGCTCGGGCGGGCCGGATCGTAGTGGATGCCGAGATCGTCGCACACCAGCGAAAGCGGAGGGGTGAGGCGGGCGCCGAGCCCCTGCGAGCGCAGGAATCCATCCTCGACGCGCACCAGCGGAATTTCATGCGCCCGCGCGGCTTCGGCAAGCCCCTCGGGCGCGCGGCTTGCCCAGACCAGCAGGCGGCGCCCGGTTTTCTGCGCGATCCGGGCGGC
The DNA here is from genome assembly GCA_015491895.1 of Albidovulum sp. Taxonomy (GTDB): domain Bacteria; phylum Pseudomonadota; class Alphaproteobacteria; order Rhodobacterales; family Rhodobacteraceae; genus WFVA01. Next base: position 833 of record WFVA01000022.1, read on the forward strand.
GCGGGCCGGATCGGCGGCAAAGCGGGGCTTCCTGACGGAGCCGAAGAAGCGGGCGAGATGCGGCCTCTTCCAGCGCGACATTCCCACCATCACATGCCCGGCGCGATCCTCCCGCCAGGCGCGGGCCTCGGCCTCGAGCTGGGAGATCACGTCCTCGATCTCGCACAGGCGATCGCGGGCCGGATCATACCAGAGCGGATAGAGGATCATCGCGGCCGCGAAAAGCTGGGCGCGCGAGAGGCGGCGGTGGCGCCGGGGCAGGGGGGCGCGATCCTGGGTGAGGCCCCAGCCGGCGTAGAAGGGCTGGCCGAACACATGCGGGCGGTGGCCGGCCATGATCGCCTCGAAGCCGAGCTGGGAGGAGACGGTATAGACGGCCGTCGCCCCCTCGAAGAGCGCCCAGGGCGAGACGGGATCGGCAAGCAGCGAAATCCGCCCGCCCGCATCATCCGGGCCAAGGTGGCCGGGGCGCAGGCCGGCGGCGGTTTCGGGATGGGCCTTGATGACGATCCGGTTGCCCGGATGCTCGGCCTGGGCGCAGATCAGCATGTCGAGGAAGGTGGCGCGGGTGGCGCCGGAAGCGGTGACGGCCCCGTCGCCTTGCGTCTGATCGATCACCAGCACATAGGGCGGCTCGGGCAGGGGACTTGCGGGATCGAAATTGCTGTATTTCGAAAGATGCGCGTGGCGGATGCGCTGATCGGCGGCGCGGGCGCGATCGAGGAGCACGGTATCGTCAAGCGGGTGGGTGGCGAGCAGGGTTTCGAGATCCGAGGGGCGGGCGGGATCGAAATGAAGGCCGCTTTCATCGAGAAGAAGGCCGATCGGCGGGCTGCCGGCGCGGCCGAAGGGGCGGGCGCCGAGCCTGCCCGGCAGCACCGAGCGCAGGAAGGCATCCTCAATGCGCAGGATCCCCGCACCGCTTTCGCGCGCCAGCCGCTCGCCGCGTGCCGCGCGCGGGCCGTTGCCCCAGACGGCCACGCTGTCCTGCGGGCCGCGGGGGGGTGAAAGCGTCAGATCATGGCCGGCGAGATCGAGGATCCGGCGGATGCGTTTCTGCGTGAGAAACCCCGCTGCCCGAAACGAAAGCCGCCGGCGCTCCGGGGCGCCGGCGATGCGGGGCGCTGCGGCCCCCGTTTCGCGCATCCGGCTCAATTGGTGATGTCGGAAGCGGCATTGCCCAGCGTGGTTGCCGATGTCAGCGACCCGGTGAGGGCGGAGATCGCCTTGTTCCACTGCACGTAGGGCGCCTCGGTGACATAGACGGTATCATTGTCGCGGATCATGAAATCGCGCGCGAGGAACATGCCCGTTGGCTTGGTGAGATCCAGAACATAGGCGATGCGCTGCGGCCCCTTGAGATCATTCCTCCCGAGCACCTCGCGGGCAATCTCCTCCGGCTCGTCGCGGATCACGAAGACGCCCGTCGGATCGGCCACGTTGGAGCGCAGGCCGCCCACCTGGGCGATGGCCTCGAGCGCCGAGAGCGTCTGGGTGCGGAAGGGGATGCGGTTCTGGGCGCCGGTGGCGCCGAGCGCGGTGAAGCTGCGGCGATCCTCCTGCACGAGGATGCGGTCGCCACCGCGCAGCGCGATGTCGAATTCCGGGTGGGTGAAGAGATCCTGGAACCAGATCGTGCCCTTCCTGCCGCCCCGGATCACGGTGATCTGCGCCACCTCGGGCTCGATCATCACGCCGCCGGCGCGCGCCAGCATGGCCGAAAGCGTGCGGGTGGGGCGCTCGATCGGATAGACGCCCTGTCCGCCGACGCCGCCCACGATCGAAACCGTGGCGCCATCGCCGGCGATGCGATTGACGACGACCTGGGGATCGGGCGTCTGGGCGTTGAGCTTTTCGGTGATGATGCGGCGCAGCGCCTCGGGCGTGTTGCCGGCGGCGCGGATGCGCCCGGCGTAGGGGATGAAGATCATGCCCTGGCTGTCCACCTGCACTTCCTGCAGCCCGCCCGGCACGCCGCCCGAGGAGAGAATGCCATTGTCCACGTTTTCCCACACCTGGATGGAGAGCTTGTCGCCGGGGCGGATGGTATCGGAGCCGATGCTGCCGGCCTTCAGGAATGCCTTTGAAAAGCCGAGTGCAGGCACCACGGAAGTAGCCCTGGTGATGTAATCGTTCACCGCCACCACATGGGCATCGCCCTTCTTCTCGACGGAGCCTGCGAAGATCTCGCGCTTGGTCGGCCCGGATCTGGGGAGCCCGCAGGCCGAAACGGTTGCCACGAGCGCCAGAAGGGCCATGCCCCTGGCCATGCGCGTATCAAGGATTTTCACTGCCGTGACTCCCTTTTCATCTTGTTGACTGCCACAAAATCGCCTCATTTTTGGCGACGATATTGAACAAATCACTGAAAATCCATCATTCATTGGCGCGCTATCACGGAACGATCCGCAAGTGTTGCCTTTGCGCCGCGCGGCTGATTCGCCCGCCCGTTCCATCATCGCCGCTCTCGTCATCGCCCGCGTGCGGCACGTCATAGGGATCCTGCGCCGCGAGCAGGAGGTCGGGGAGGAGGCGCAGGAGCTGGCGCCGCCCGGCGGCGGAATAATACCCCCCCGGAATTTGCGAGGTGGCCAGCAGGAAACGGCGGAAATCGGCGTAGGCCGCGGGATCGGGCCGGCGCGAGGCGGCGAAGAATTCGGCGATCGGCTGATCCGAGACAAGCTCCGGCTTGGCATAGATCGCCCGCCCGAAGGCCCGCACCGCCAGCCCCCGCCAGAGCGCCTGATGGGCGGCGGTGGAATTGACGGTGACAACGCTCTGCGCATGATCGAGGAGCCGGCCGAGCTTGCCCCCCTCGATGAAATGCACCCGCCCCCCGACACCGTGGCGCGCCGCGATCTCCCTTGTTCTGCGCGCCAGCGGGAGGCGCCCGCTTTCAAGCGGATGGGCCTTGAAGGCGAGGTGATGATGGGCCGGCGCGCCTGCGGCAAAGCCGGAAATCACCAGCTCGAGGAATTCCCCCATATCGCTGAAGGGCCCGTGATCGCGCAGGCTGGTATCGTGATCGAGCTGGAGGAGCGCAAGGTGGTAGGGATGGCCGCTCCTGAGCAGGCGCCGGGTGTGGAGGAAGCGGGCGGCCCGGCGCGCGGGCATCATCAGGAGGCGGCGCAGGTAGAGGCGGAATTCCTGGCCCACGCCGAGGCTGCGGTGCGGCTGAAAGCCCGGATAGCCGCGATTGAGAAACATCACGAACCAGTGATAGAGCGCGCCGTAGAATACGTGCTGCCTAAGATCGCCCCAGTGATCGGGCGCGGGCGCCAGCCTTCCGCCATGCCCCTTGAGGCGGGCGCGGATATCATCAATGCTCCATTGCATGAGGCGTGAATTGCCGTTGCTCCCGCCCCGTTCGTAGGTGATCCACCAGGGGCGCAGATAGCCCTCCTCGAACACATGCACCGTAAGCCCGCGCGCCCGCGCTTCCTCGATCGCCATGCGGTGCACGGGGCGGGTATCGCCATAGAGCACGATATCGGTGATGGCGTGGCGCTCCAGGAGGGCCGCGAGATGCGCCGGCCAGGCCTCGGGGCCTTCGCGGTGGGGGATGTAGTGCGCCCGATCGGGCCAGAAGGCGCGATCCCCGGCGTTGAAGCCCACCCGTACCACCCGCGCGCCGCTCTCGCGCAGCCGTGCGCCGAGGCGCGCGAAGAAGGGCCCGTGCGGGCCTTGCAGGAATAGAAAGCTTCTCTCGCGCGCGTCCGGCATCTGCTCATCCTGGCCGGGGCGCGCGCCTGATCCGCCGCGCCCCTTTCCGACTACCCTTCGGAAAACTGGTTAGCAAATGATCGAGATAAATGCCATCGCCCGGCCGCGCGCCCGCCCGTGGCGCTTGCAAGGCGCCCCATGAGCGGCTACCTCATGGCGGGAAAGGAGCCTGCCCATGTTCACAGGGATCATCACCGATATCGGCCGGGTGCTGGAAACCGCGCGCGAGGGCGACATGCGCGCGCGCATCGCCACGGGCTACGACGTGGGAAGCATCGATATCGGCGCCTCCATCGCCTGCGATGGCACCTGCCTTACGGTGGTGGCGCTCGGGGCGGCACCGGAGCCGTGGTTCGAGGTGAACATCTCCGCCGAAACCCTTGACAGGACGAACCTTTCCGCCTGGGCCCCCGGCAGGCGCCTCAATCTCGAACGCGCGCTGAGGGTGGGCGATGAGCTTGGCGGGCATATCGTCTCGGGCCATGTGGACGGGCTCGCGGAGGTGATCGCCATCCGCGATGAGGGCGACAGCACCCGCGTCCGGCTTCGCGCGCCAGAGGATCTCGCCCGCTTCATCGCCCCCAAGGGCTCGGTGGCGCTCAACGGCACCTCGCTCACGGTGAACGAGGTGGCGGGCCGCGAATTCGGCATCAATCTCATCCCGCACACCAAGGAAGTCACCACCTGGGGGGATGTGGCGACGGGCGATCTTGTCAATCTCGAGATCGACACGCTGGCGCGCTACGTGGCACGGCTGCAGGAATGGCAGGCCTGAGCGCCAGGCCCGCGCCGCCGCGCCGCCCGATGCCCGGCCAGAATGCCGATGATCTGTTCTTCCGAATATCTCGTTCGCTTCATCGTCCGTCCCTTCCTTGGGCCGAACTCTAATCCCGTCTGGAGGAAAAATCCCGTGGCAGGTCACCGGCATGTGCTTGAGGAATTTCATGGCAGTCTTCTCATGGCAGGTCCGGCTGTAACGACATCATTTCCGTCCATATATACCTGACCAGATACACCTTCCGTCCCAACCCCAAGGGCACCCCCATATGGGCCCAATTGCCCATATCCGCTGACAGTGATGTCATAACCCATATCTTCCCCTCACCTGTTGTTTTCCGTCTCATCTCGTTCATCCGTGAAGACCATCCAGGGAAATGTCCTTCGCAAATGGTTGCCCTGATGGGAATCGCCCAAAAGCTTCAAGAGCAAATTCACCCACAATGTCATGATTCCGAGCAACAAGAAGAAAATAAACGCAGAGAGCAAAGAGGCACCGAAAACGAGCAGTCTTACCCATCCGGGAATGTAGCTCAAATCAATCGAGCCGCGTTGGTTCATGTATCGCAGAATAATAATGGCAACAGATACGAGAAGAGAAACAAACCCGATCACGAAGAATCGCCGGTTTTTCGTTCGCGTCATCCTGAAAGCCATTTTCACATCCATTCTGCATTCATATGGCAAAAGGGAAGTTTCCCGGAACAGCCGCCGGCATCCATGTAAACGGTGGATTTGTTGATCTCGCTCCCGTAGCCATAAGGATCATGGGCCAGGGTATCCGCCGGCGGAGTATCCCGCACGCTGTTGGCTTTGAGCGAGGAGGTGTCGCCGCCGTTGTCAGAACCATGAAACAGCAAGGCGCCACCACCCGCCGCCCGACGCTCCGCCCCATCGCCCGCGCAGGGCCCTGTTTTCGGAAATTCCCAATCGCTCACCGAACAGGCACGCCCATCCACCGCGGCCTTCCCGCCGCATCCGTCCTTCGGCCACGTTCTTCGCCAAACCCGTCGTATACCATTACTCGGCAACACCTTCAGGTAGATGATAGCGCGGCGGATTCGTCTGGCAAGGATTTCCGCCTGCCTTTCCGGGAGGCAGGCCACTCAGGCGCACCGGCAGAGGCGGATCCGTTGATTTTCTCCTGCGCCGGGGCTATGCACATCGCGCAGCGCGGCGGAAGGGGAAGAGCCTTCCGGGCAACCGCCGGGCCTCCCCATACTCCGTCCGGCGCCGTGCTGCCTTTCAGGCGCAGCCAGGCGGAGATCGCGCGCCCCGCGATCGCGCGGCCGCCTCCCCCGCACCTCTGCCCAATGATCCCGCTGGCCAAGCCCCGCCACATGCGCTATCTGCCGCCACAACGGGCGAAACCAACGGATGATGCCATGAGCGAGAAGAACGGAACCGATTACGCCGATGCGATCGCGCCGATCGAGGAGATCATCGAGGATGCGCGCAACGGGCGGATGTTCATCCTTGTCGATCACGAGGATCGCGAGAACGAGGGCGATCTGGTGATCCCGGCGCAGATGGCCACGCCCGAGGCGATCAATTTCATGGCCACCCACGGGCGCGGGCTGATCTGCCTCGCGCTGCCGCGCGAGCGCATCGATGCCCTCGGCCTGCCGCTGATGGCCACCCAGAATTCCTCGCGCCACGAAACCGCCTTCACCATTTCCATCGAGGCCCGCGAAGGGGTGACGACAGGCATCTCCGCCCATGACCGCGCCCGCACCGTCGCGGTGGCGATCGATCCTTCGAAAACCGCCGCCGATATCGCCACGCCCGGCCATGTGTTTCCGCTGCGCGCGCGCGAGGGCGGGGTGCTGGTGCGCGCCGGCCACACGGAAGCGGCGGTGGATGTGGCGCGCCTCGCCGGGCTCAATCCATCGGGCGTGATCTGCGAGATCATGAACGAAGACGGCACCATGGCCCGCCTTCCCGATCTGGTTGCCTTCGCGCAGAAGCACGGGCTGAAGATCGGCACCATCTCCGATCTGATCGCCTACCGCCTGCGCCATGACAACCTCGTGCATGAAACGCTGGTGAAGCCGGTGCACAGCGAATTCGGCGGCGACTGGCTGATGCGCATCTTCACCGATGAAACCCGCGGCGCCGAGCATGTGGTGCTCTCCAAGGGCGATATCAGCGACGGCGCGCCGGTGCTGGTGCGCATGCATGCGCTGAACCCGCTGGAAGACGTGCTCGGCCTCGGGCCCGGCCCCGCCTGCGAGCTGCCGGCGGCGATGAAGATGATCGCCGAGGAGGGGCGCGGCGTGGTGGTGCTTCTGCGCGATACCGAGATGAAGCTCGATACCGAAGGCAGCGCCTCGCCCGCCAAGCTGCGCCAGTATGGCCTCGGCGCCCAGATCCTCGCCGCCCTCGGCCTCGGCAAGCTGATTCTCGCCACCAATTCGCCACCGCCAAAGCTCATCGGGCTCGAGGCCTACGGGCTTTCGATCGAGGGCACCAGACCGATCCCGGCACTTTCCGCAAAGGAGCAGGACGATGGCCGCAAATGAATCCCACTATACCCCGCCCGTGCCCGCCTTCGATCGCCCGGTGAAGCTCTTGATCGTGGTCGCGCCCTATTATCGCGACATCGCCGATGATCTGGTGGCCGGCGCGCGCGCGGTGCTCGAGGCGGCGGGCGCGGGGCATGATCTGATCGAGGTGCCGGGCGCCCTCGAGATCCCCCCCGCCATCGCCATCGCCGATCGCACCGGCAATTTCGATGGTTTCGTGGCGCTCGGCTGCGTGATCCGCGGCGAAACCACCCATTACGAAACCGTGGCCAATGAAAGCGCCTCCGGGCTGATGCTGCTCGGCCTGCGCGGGATCGCCATCGGCAACGGCATCCTGACGGTCGAAACCCGCGATCAGGCGGCGGTGCGCGCCGATCCCGCGGGCCAGAACAAGGGCGGCGGCGCGGCCGAAGCCGCCTTGCATCTGGTGGCGCTTTCGCGCAAATGGAGCGGCCGGGATTCGGGCGTGGGCTTCAGGCCGGGGCCCGACAGCTACCAGATCGCCGGCGATCAGGATGACGGGGCAGGGAACGAGCCGAAAACCGCATGAGCGAGCAGGAAAAACCGGAGCGCAAACCCGATCGCCGGCAGATGAAATCGGCCGCGCGGCTCTACGCCGTGCAGGCGCTTTTCCAGATGGAGCAATCGGATCAGACGCTCGATCAGGTGCGCGTGCAGTTCGAAAATCACCGCTTCGGCGCGCGCCTCGAGGACGGCAGCGAAATGGCCGAGGGCGATGTGGATCTCTTTCGCGCCATCCTGGAGGAGGCCGTCGGCCAACAGGCCCGGATCGATCAGATGACGGATCGCGCGCTGGTCGAGAAATGGCCGATCTCGCGCATCGATCCCACGCTGCGCGCGCTGTTTCGCGCCGCCGGCGCGGAGCTCTTGCTGGGGCAGACGCCGCCCCGGGTGGTGATCAGCGAATATGTGGATGTGGCCAAGGCCTTCTTTCCGGAGGGCCGGGAGGCGAAATTCGTCAATGCGGTGCTCGATCACATGGCCCGCGAGGCAAGGCCCGAGGCGTTCTGAAAGCCCGCCCTGCGGCAAGTTGGGGCTTGGAAAAGTTGGGGCTTGGAAACGGCGCGCGGATTGCTACATTGAAAGCAGGAATCGCGCCAACATCGGAGACTCGCCCAATGCCCGAACTGGTTCGCATGTATATCCGCCATGTCCTGATCGGCTACGGCCTCTCGGCCCTGTTCGTCAGCGCGCTTCTGTGGTTCAACGTGGCCAATCTCTGGGGGCTCATTTCCAATTCCGACATGGGCTGGATCGCGGTGCTGATGCTCTTCGTGTTCAACGGCATCGTGTTCGCCGGCGTGCAGATGGGTATCGCGGTGATGAGCATGGCCGAGAAGGACGACGATCCCAAGGGCGGCAAGGGTGCGCGCGAGCCGGTGCTCGAGATGCTGCCCGTTGCCATCCCGGCGGAAGAACCGCACAAACGCGCCTGACCAAGGCCGCGCGGGCCGCAATGCGCGCCTTGCCGTGGGCTTTTGCGCCTTGCCCTCTCACTCACTGGTCCTGAAAATAACCCCGCCGGAGGCATCCTGCGCCATCAACAGGCGCAGCGCGTGGAGATTTCGAGCGGCGGGCCCACCACGGCCGTGCGGGTGATTCATTCCCGAGGACCTGTTCATACAGGTGGGCGCCAGGTAACCGGACCACGATCCGGACAGAGCCAGCTCCCTCGGAATTGCTTAAGGCCACCGGAATTTGACCCGTTCACGGGAAGGGCAGAACCCGCCGCCCCCTATCTGGGCGCAGGGGTGCGGGATGTCAATGGCCGGATCCGGCCCGGATGGCCGCGCCATTGAGGGGCTGCCTGCCCCTCTTGCCCCTTTCGGAGCAATTCACCCCGTGGATATTTATCGACCAATGATGGGGGATGCGCCGCGGCTTTATTCCACCGTCACGGATTTCGCGAGATTGCGGGGCTGGTCCACATCCGTGCCCTTGGCGACGGCGGTGTGATAGGCCAGAAGCTGGGCCGGAACGGCATAGAGGATCGGGGCGGTGAGGGGGGAGGTTTCGGGCATGGCGATGCTTTCCCACAGGCCATCGCCGGCCGTTTCGATGCCGCGCGCATCCGAGATCAGCAGCACTCTGCCGCCGCGCGCCATCACCTCCTGCATGTTGGAGACGGTCTTTTCGAAGAGCGCATCGCGCGGGGCCATGACCACCACGGGCATGTGTTCGTCGATGAGGGCGATGGGGCCGTGCTTGAGCTCTCCCGATGCATAGCCTTCGGCGTGTATGTAGCTGATTTCCTTCAGTTTCAGCGCACCTTCGAGGGCGAGCGGAAACAGCGCGCCGCGCCCGAGGAAGAGGATGTCGTCAGATTCCGAAAGCCTGCGCGCCACGGCCTCGGCGGCCGGGCCGACGGTGAGCGCGTGGCTCATGAGGCCCGGCAGGCGGCGCAGATCCTCGAGATGCGCGGCCAGAGCCTCGGGCGTGATCTCTGCGCGCGCCTCCGCCGCCTTCAGCGCCATGGCGAGCAGCACCAGAAGCTGGCAGGTGAAGGCCTTGGTGGAGGCCACGCCAACCTCGACGCCGGCGAGGATCGGCAGCGCGATATCGCTTTCGCGCGCGATGGTGCTTTCGGCCACGTTCACCACCGAAGCGATGCGGTCGGCCTTGCCCCTGCAATAGCGCAGGGCGGCGAGCGTATCGGCCGTTTCGCCCGACTGGCTGACGAAAACCGCCAGCGTGCGCGGCGCGATCGGCGGTTCGCGGTAGCGAAACTCGCTGGCCACGTCCACATCGACGGGGATGCGCGCGATCTGTTCAAACCAGTATTTCGCCGTCAGGCAGGCATAGAAGGCGGTGCCGCAGGCGACCATGATGATCCGGTCATATTGCGTGAAATCAATATATTGGGAGTCGATATTGATCTTTCCTTCGGTGATGTAATGGGAAAGCGCATCGCCCAGAACCGCAGGTTGTTCGGCGATTTCCTTGGCCATGAAATGCCTGTAGCCGCCCTTTTCGATGCGGGTGGCATCGAGATGCACCGTTTTCACCGGCCGGTTGGCGCGCTTGCCGTCTGCGTCAAGGATTTCGGCGCCGGCGCGGGTGATGACGGCGAGATCGCCTTCCTCGAGATAGGTGATGCGGGGGGTGAGGGGGGCAAGCGCGATGGCGTCGGAGCCCACGAACATCTCGCCTTCACCATGGCCGATGGCGAGCGGCGAGCCCTTGCGCGCGGCGATCATCAGATCCGCCTCGCCCTCGAAGAGGAAGAGGAGCGCGAAGGCGCCGTCGAGGCGGGCGAGGGTGGCGCGCACGGCCTCGAGCGGGCTTTTGCTCTCGGCGAGAAAGCGCTGCACCATCAGCGCCACGGTTTCGGTATCCGTATCGGTTTCGCAGGCGAGGCCTGCGGCGGCGAGTTCCTCGCGCAATTCGCGGAAATTCTCGATGATGCCGTTATGCACCACCGCCACCGGCCCGGCCCTGTGGGGATGGGCATTGCTGAGTGAGGGCGCGCCGTGGGTCGCCCAGCGGGTGTGGCCGATCCCGGCCTTGCCGGGCAGGGGATCATGCACCAGAAGATCCGAGAGGTTGACGAGCTTGCCCACCGCGCGGCGGCGATCGAGCCGGCCTTCCTCGTTCACCGTGGCGATGCCGGCGCTGTCATAGCCCCGGTATTCAAGCCGCTTCAGCGCCTCCACGATCAGCGGCGCAACCTCATGGCGCCCGAGAACCCCGACAATACCGCACATCTCACCCTATCCCTTCGCGCTGCCGCCGCCGGCCTTCGCCTTGAGAGCGCGCAGCCGTGCAAACAGCTTCTTCGCCAGCCCCGGCTTTACCTCCTGGCGCGCGCGGGCAATGGCCAGCGCCTCGGCGGGCACGTCCTCGGTGATGACCGAGCCCGTGGCCGTCATCGCGCCGTCGCCCACCTTCACCGGCGCCACCAGCATCGTATCGGAGCCGATGAAGGCGCGCGCGCCGATATCGGTATGGTGCTTCATCACCCCGTCATAATTGCAGGTGATGGTGCCGGCGCCGATATTGGCCGCTTCGCCCACCCGCGCATCGCCGACATAGGAAAGGTGATTGACCTTCGCCCCTTCCTCGATCCGCGCGTTCTTGATCTCGACGAAATTGCCCACCCGCACATCCTCGGCAAGCTCGGCGCCCGGGCGCAGGCGCGCATAGGGGCCCACCACCGCCCCGCGCGAAACATGGCAGCCTTCCAGATGGCTGAAGGCACGGATGCGCGCGCCGCTCTCAACCGTGACGCCTGGGCCGAACACCACATGGGGCTCGATCAGCGCATCGCGCCCGATCACCGTGTCGATCGCGAAGAAGACGGTTTCCGGGGCGATCAGCGTGATCCCGTTTTCCGCCGCCGCGCGGCGCTTTTCCTGCTGGAAGAGGCTTTCGGCGCGGGCCAGTTCTTCGCGCGTGTTGATGCCGAGCGTCTCGGCCTCGTCGCAGATGACGACGCCCGCCTTGTGCCCGGCCTCGCGCGCGAGGGCGACGACATCCGTGAGATAGTATTCGCCGCTGGAATTATAGGGCTCGAGGCGCTCGAGGAGCGGCATCAGAACGGAAGCGTCAGCGATCAGAACGCCGCTGTTGCAAAGGCTTATGGCGCGTTCTTCGGCCGTTGCGTCCCGGGCTTCGACGATCCTTTCCAGCTGATCGCCGTTCATCACCAGCCGCCCGTAGCGGCCCGGCTCGCGGGCGTTGAAGCCGAGCACCACGATATCATGGCCGCCCCGGCGCGCGGCCTGCATGCGGGTGATGGTTTCGGGGCGGATGAAGGGGGTATCGCCGTAGAGCACCAGCACATCGCCTTCGAAGCCCTCGAGTCTGGGCGCGGCGGCGGCCACCGCATGGCCGGTGCCGAGCTGCTCTTCCTGATGCACGATCTCGATATCGGGATTGAGCGCATGCGCCGCCGCGGCCACGGCCTCCCCGCCGTGGCCGGTGACCACGATCAGGCGTTCGGGCTCCGCCGCCGCGCCGCTTTGAAGCGCGTGGGCGAGAAGCGGCACGCCGCCAAGGGAGTGCAGAACCTTGGGAAGATCGGAATTCATCCGCGTGCCCTGGCCCGCGGCCAGTATGATCAGTGCTGTCGCCATGGCGTTGCCCGGCCTTTCCGCATGATGGTTTTTCGTTGCGGCCCGTTTTATAGCGCTCTAAGCAAAGGTAAAGGGCCACGCCATCACTTTCGTTTACGCCCTGTAACGCAAACCGGCGAAAATCTGCCCGCGCAGGCCCGGGCTGCCCCACCGGCGCTCCCCGGCGCAACGCGATGAAGGAGAAGCGGCATGAGAACCGCCATTTTCGATCTCGACGGCACCCTTGCCGATACCAGCCGCGATCTGATCGGGGCGGTCAACGCGTGTTTTCGCGCGCGCGGGGCGGGGGAGCCCCTGTGCCCCGTGGGGGATGCCGCAGCCGCCTTTACCGGCGGGCGGGTGATGCTCAGGCTCGGCTTCGAGCGGCTGCACGGGGTGGCCGACGAGGCGCTGGTGGAGGAAGCCTATCCTGATTTTCTCTCCCGTTACGAAGCCCGGATCGATCGCGAAACCACGCTTTATCCCGGTGTCGAGGCAGCTCTGGAGCGGCTGGCGGAAGGCGGCTGGCGGCTTGGCGTCTGCACCAACAAGCCCGAACGGCTGGCCGAGATCCTGATGCGCCGCCTCAACTTGCGCGATCGCTTCGCCTCGCTCGTCGGCGCCGATACGCTGCCGGTCAGAAAGCCCGATCCGGCGCCGCTCATGGAGGCGATCGCGCGCGCGGGCGGGAATGCGAATCGCGCGGTGCTGATCGGCGATACGGTGACGGACCGCGCTTGTGCGAAAAATGCCGGCGTGCCCTGCGTGCTCGTCACCTTCGGGCCGGAGGGCGAGGGGGTGGCCCGGCTCGCGCCCGAGGCGCTTCTTGGCGATTACGCAGCACTTGGCGAAACCCTCGAAAGCCTGGTCGGGGCGGAGTGATGGGGGCGGGGAAGGCGAAATTCGAAGGCAGTTTCACCCAGCAGGAGCCCCTGCCGGAGGATGCCATCGCGGCGGCGCTCGATGTGCTGCGCCACGGCCGGCTGCACCGCTACAATCTCGCCGATGGCGAGGCCGGGGAGGCGGCGCTTCTGGAGGCGGAATTCGCCGCCCATACCGGCGCGCGCTATTGCCTCGCGGTGGCCTCTGGGGGCTATGCGCTCGCCACGGCCCTGCGCGCCCTCGGCGTGGGGCCTGGGGAGCCGGTGCTCACCAACGCCTTCACCCTCGCCCCCGTGCCCGGCGCCATCGCCAGCCTCGGCGCGCGCCCGGTGTTCGTGGAAACGCGCGAGGATCTGACCATCGACATGGAGGATCTCGCCGCCCGGGCCGGGGCGAGCGGCGCGCGGGTGCTGCTGCTGAGCCACATGCGCGGCCATATCTGCGACATGGACGCGCTTGGCGATCTCTGCGCGCGTCTCGGCCTCACCCTGATCGAGGATTGCGCCCATACCATGGGCGCGCGCTGGCGCGGCACCCCGAGCGGGCGCCACGGCGCCATCGCCTGCTACTCGACCCAGACCTACAAGCACGTGAACGCGGGCGAGGGGGGGCTGATGATCTCGGATGATCCCGATCTCATGGCCCGCGCCATCCTGCTTTCGGGGAGCTACATGCACTACCCCCGCCACCGCGCCGCGCCGCCGCCCGAAGCCTTCGCCCGCCACCGCCTCACGACCCCCAACATCTCCGGGCGGATGGACAACCTTCGCGCCGCCATCCTGCGCCCGCAGATCCCGATGCTCGATGCGCGGCGCGAGGCCTGGAACGCGCGCTACCGCAGGATCGAAGAGGGGCTTTCGGGCGCGCCCGGGATCGCGCTCATCAAGCGGCGTGTGGGGGAAGAATTCGTCGGCTCCTCGATCCAGTTCCGCCTGCCGGGGCGGGAAGGCGCAGAGATCGCAGATTTCGTGGCGGCCTGCGCAGGCCGCGGCGTGGAGCTCAAGTGGTTCGGCGCGCCTGAGCCCCATGGCTTCACCTCGCGCTATGCCCACTGGGCCTATGCCGATCCGCCCGTGCTGCCGCGCACCGATGCCGCGCTCGCGACCCTCCTGGACATGCGCCTGCCGCTTACCTTCAGCCTCGAGGACTGCGCCCTGATCGCGCGCATCATCCGCGAGGAGGCGGAAGCATTGGGCGGGGCGGGGTGAAGCGAGGCGCGATGAGGCGGGGGCGCTGCCCCCGCACCCCCGGAGTATTTCGGCCAAGATGAAAGGGAAGGCTCAGGGATTCCAGCGCAGGAAGTTGGCGATCATCCCGAGCCCCGTGGCCTGGCTTTTCTCGGGGTGGAACTGGGTGCCGATCATGTTGTCGCGCCCCACGATGGCGGTGACGGCGCCGCCGTAATCCACATGCGCGAGCCGATGCGCGGGATCCTTCACGCGAAACTGCCAGGAGTGGACGAAATAGGCGTGCCGGCCGGTTTTTACGCCCGCGAGCACCGGGTGAGGGGCATCGATCACCAGATCGTTCCAGCCCATGTGCGGCACCTTGAGGGATGGATCTTCGGGCGCGATCTGCACCACCTCGCCGCCGATCCAGCCGAAGCCCGGGGTTTCCTCGTATTCAAGGCCGCGATCGGCCAGCATCTGCATGCCGATGCAGATCCCCATGAAGGGGCGGGCGCGCGCGATCACCGCTTCCTCGAGGGCCTCGAAAAGCCCCGAGTGATCCATCAGCGCCCGCTTGCAGGCGGGGAAGGCGCCATCGCCCGGCAGCACCACGCGATCGGCGCGTGCCACGTCTTCCGGGCGGTCGGAAACCATCACCTCGCCCGCGCCGATCTCGCGCGCCATGCGCTGGAAGGCCTTCTGGGCGGAGTGCAGGTTGCCGCTTTCGTAATCGATGAGGACGGTCAGCATCGGCTCAGAGCGCGCCCTTGGTGGAGGGGATCGCGTCCGACTTGCGCGGATCGGTTTCGACCGCCTCGCGAAGCGCGCGCGCCACCGCCTTGAAGGCGGCCTCGGCGATGTGGTGGCTGTTGAAGCCGTGCAGGCGATCCACATGCAGAGTGATGCCGCCGTGGGTGCTGAAGGCCTGGAAAAACTCGCGCACAAGCTCGGTATCGAAGCTGCCGATCTTCGCGGTGGGCATCTCGACGTTCCACACGAGGTAGGGCCGCCCGGAAAGATCGAGCGCGGCGCGCACCTGGGCATCGTCCATCGGCAGGTGGCATGCGCCGTAGCGGCGGATGCCCTTCTTTTCGCCGAGCGCTTGCGCCAGCGCCTGGCCGAGCGTGATACCGGTATCCTCCACCGTGTGGTGATCGTCCACATGGAGATCGCCCTTCGCCTTCACGGTGATGTCGATCAGCGAGTGGCGCGCGAGCTGATCGAGCATGTGATCGAAAAAGCCGATGCCGGTTTCGTTGCTGTAGGCGCCGGTGCCGTCGAGATCGAGGCTGACGCTGATCTCGGTTTCGGCCGTCTTGCGGGTGATGCTTGCCTTGCGCATGGGGGGCTCCTGCAATTGTCCGCCTGCCTTATAGGGCCGGGGGCGGTGCATTCCAAGGGGGCGATTTCATCGCTTTAGCCCCTATGCCTTGCGGGCCACCTGTGGCAAAAGGGAGGGCAAAAGGAGGCACCAGAGATGAGCACCTGCGTTTTCGTGCAACTGCGCTGCAAGCCCGGCAAGGCGTATGACGTGGCCGAGGAGATCGTGCGCCGCGAAATGTTTTCCGAGCTTTATTCCACGTCCGGGGATTATGATCTCTTGCTGAAGCTCTACATCCCCGAGGGCGAGGACGTGGGCAAGTTCATCAATGACAATCTCCTCGACATCAAGGGCATCCGCCGCTCGCTGACCACGCTCACCTTCAAGGCCTTCTAGAGCGTGATGAAACTGCAGGGAATGATTGAACGCATCGCGTCACCTCTTCTGCTCGCCTGGCGGGCAGCGCCGGGCAGCGCCCGAGCCGCCCCGCAGGGCGGGCGCCATGCCGCGCCCAGCCTCGGGCCGCGCGCTGCCCTCATCGCAAGAACCCGAGCCTTGGCGCGGTTTCACCTGGTTTCATCCTGTTCCAGAGGGGGCTGATGCGGATCCTCGCCATCACGGCCATGCGCGACGAGGGGCCGCATCTCCTCGAGTGGATCGCCCATCATCTGGCGGCGGGGGTGGATCATTTCCTGATCTTCTCCAATGCATGCAGCGACGGCACGGAGCGCATGCTCGATCTCATGGCGGGGGCGGGGATCGTCACCCATCTGCCGCTCGCGCCCGAGCCCGCCGCCGCCCGCCCGGTGCAGTGGCGGGCGCTGAAGGCCGCCGCGCGCCATCCGCTCTACCGTGCTGCCGACTGGGCGGTGGTGATCGATTGCGATGAATTCATCAATCTCGCCGCGCCGCTCGCCACGCTTGACGATCTTATCGCCGCCCTTCCCGGCGGAACGGACGCGCTGGCGATGGAATGGCGGCTGTTCGGCAATGCCGGGCGGATGGCGCCGGGCGAGGGGCTGACGGTGGAGCGCTTCACCCGCGCCGCGCCCGATGCGCCCCCCCTGCCGCTCGCACGCTTCTTCAAGAGCCTCTTTCGCCCCGCCGCCTTCCGCGCGCCGGGGGTGCACCGGCCCAAAGCGCGCGAGGGCGGCGCGCCGGCCTGGGCCGATGGCGCGGGCCGCGCGCTCCCGGAAAGCTTTGCGCAGGCCAATGGGCGCATCAATCTCTGGGGCCTTCCCCCGGCGCGCGATCTGGTGCAGCTCAATCATTATGCCCTGCGCTCGGGCGATGAATTCATGGCCAAGCGGCGGCGGGGCCTGCCCAATCACACCGAACGCGCGGTGGATCTCGGCTACTGGGCCGAGCGCAATTTCAACTGTGTGGAGGAGAGAAGCATCGCGCGCATGATCCCGGCCGCGAAGGCGCGGCTTGCCGATCTCCTGGCCCTGCCGGGGCTTGGCGAATTGCACGAGGAGGCGCTTGCCCGTCACCGCGCCGCGCTTGCCCGCCAGCTGAAGGACGCGGGCGAAAACCGCCTCTACCTGCAGCTGGCGCTATCGGCGGGCAGCACCCCGCCGCCGCCCGATTTCGTGCAGGGCCACCTTGCCCGCCTCGCGGCCATCCGGGGGGCGTGATGGCGAAAGGGCAGAGAGAAGGCACCCCCTTCACCACCCGCAGCCTTGGGGGGGCGGAGATCGGGGGCGTCAGGCTCCTTGATGCGGTTCGCACTGGGGAAGGCGCCATGCTCTTCTTCGCCACCGGCACGCCGCTCGAGGGCATCGCGGCGCTCGAAGATTGCGAGATCGCCCTCATCCGCAGCATCGGCGGCGCGCCGGTGGTGGAGCTTTCCGTCGCCGCGCCCCGTTTTCGCCTCGCAATCGGCGGGCAGGATCTGGCGCTCTCGGCCGCGCCGGATGAATGCGCACTCTTCTCGGGCCTGAACGCGGGCTTTGCCGAGCGCAACGGCCAGAGCGCGCACATCGCCATCGAATGGCTGCGCTACCATGTGGAAGAGCACGGCATGGAGGCCGCCCTCATTCTCGATCGCGCCCGCCCCGGGAGCGATCCCGCCTTCCGCGAAGCCCTCGGCAAGGGCGCGGCCGGGATCGAGGGCCTCAAACGCCTCGTGCTGCTCTCTTCCCCGCTGCCCCTCGGGCAACCCGGCCTGCCGCCGGAAGCCCACCCCTTCTGCGCGCCCGACGCGCCGGGCAAGGACCGCATGGAAATCCCCGCGCCCGACCCCTGGGCCGCCCCCCTTGGCGAAACCGCGATCTACGAGCTTGTCCGCGCCCGCTTCCTCGCCCGCGCCCGGGCGGTTATGAATATCGATCTGAGCGATCTGCTGGCCCCCGCCGAAGGGCAGACGGTGTTTGAGCGCGCCCTTGGCTCATCAAACGGCAGCATCGCGCTCATCGGCCGCCATGCCTATCCCTGGCGGCTCAGAAAGGGGCAGGCGGCGGGCTTTGGCGATCACCACCTCGTGCGGTTTGATGCGAAAACAACCCGCCGGCGCTGGTGCGCCGCGCCCGCGCGCAGCAAGGAAGGCGCGGTGTGGCGGATGCTGCGGGTGGTTGGGGCGGAGCCCTCGCCACAAGATCAGATGCCCTTCTGGCGCTGCATGGCGCTGCGCCATCCGGGGGTGGCGATCTCGAAGATCGTGCCGAAATCGAGCTTGGTGGAGGATCCCGCGCTTTTCGAAATCGCCCGGAGCAAGTTCGGCGCGCGCCCCGTGCGCATGCCCGCCCGGGCGATGAAGCCACATGGGCGCGCGGGCGAAAGCCGCCGCGTGACCATCGTCACCACCATGAAGAACGAAGGCCCCTTCATCCTCGAATGGCTGGCCTTTCACCGCATGATCGGCGTCACAGATTTCCTTGTCTATACCAATGATTGCACCGACGGCACCGACACCATGCTCGCCCTCCTGCAGGAAAAGGGCCTCGTGCAGCACCGCGAAAATCCCTTCCGCCAGCACCCCGGGCTGAAGCCCCAGCACGCCGCGCTGCAGGCGGCGGATGGCGAGGCGATCGTGCAGGCGGCGGACTGGCTGATCTGCATGGATGTGGATGAATTCATCAACATCAGATGCGGGGGCGGGCGGCTCGATGATCTGTTCGCCGCCGTGCCGGACGCCAACATGATCTCGCTCACCTGGCGGCTGTTCGGCAATTCGGACATCCACGAATACCGCGACGAACCGGTGATCGCCCAGTTCACCCGCGCCGCGCCCGAGCTGATCCGCAAGCCCCACCAGGCCTGGGGCTTCAAGACCCTCTATCGCAATCAGGGCATCTTCAGGAAGCTCGGCGTGCACCGCCCCAAGGGGCTTCACCCCCAGCTTGTCGGGGAAATCCGCTGGGTCAACGGCTCGGGCCGCCCGATGCCCGAAAACGCCTACCGCAACGCCTGGCGCTCCACGCTCGAAACCTACGGCTACGATCTGGTGCAGCTCAATCACTACGCGGTGCGCTCGGCCGAAAGCTTTCTCGTCAAGCGCGATCGCGGCCGGGTCAATCACGTCGAGCGAGATCAGGGCCTCGCCTACTGGTTTCGCATGAACAACAACGCCGAGGAAGAACGCTCCATCCAGCGCCTGCTGCCCGCCTTTCGCGAAGAGCTCGCCCGCCTCATGGCCGATCCCGAAATCGCTGCCGCCCATGCCCGCGCGGTGGATGCGCACCGCGAGAAGATCGCCGATCTGCGCGCCCGGCCCGATTACGCGCGCTTCTACGGCGAAATCACCAGTCCGCGGCTTGAAAAGCTTTCCCGCATGCATGCCCGCTTCGGCGCCAACGTATTCCTCGCCGGCCCCGATTGCGTGCCCGATGAAATCCTCGCCCGCGACCCGGACGACGATTTCTTCTTCACCGTCGAACGCCGCGCCAAAACCGCCCACTGAAGCGCCCCTTCCCGTCACTGCTCCCGCGAATATCCCCGCCCGCGCCACGAGGCCCGGCCCCGGATTCATTGACAATTCCCCTGCCGCTGGCCATGATCCGCGAAAGCCGCGACAGGCAGAGGCAGAGCAGGGCCGCCCGGGCCGGAAATCCGGGCGATCGCAGGAAGAAAGAAGGGCAGAGATGGCGCTCCCCACCATTGGCACGCTGTGGATCGGCGGCGAGCTGAGCTGGCTCGAACAGCTCTGCCTGCAATCCTTCCTCGATCAGGGGCACGAGGTGATCCTCTATTCCTATGACGAGGTGAAAGGCGTGCCCGATGGCGTGCGCCGGGCCGATGCCAACGATATCCTGCCTGCCGAGAAGATCATCCGCCACGCCCGCACCGGAAGCCCCGCCTATCACGCCGATCTCTTCCGCCTGCGCATGATCGCGCGCGAAGGCCATGTCTGGGCCGATACCGATGCCTATTGCTGCCGGCCCTGGCGCCTGCGCCGGGGCGCCCATTTCCACGGCTGGATCTCCGACAACAAGGAAATGGTCAACAACGGCGTGCTCGGCCTGCCGAAGAAGAGCCGCACCCTGAAGGAGATGCTGAAATTCACCTCCGACGAATACCCGATCCCGCCCTGGCTGCCCGAGGCCGAGCGCGAACGCCTCACCGCGCTCAAGGAAAGGGGCGAGGGGGTGCATGTCTCGCTCCTGCCCTGGGGGGTGTGGGGGCCGGATGCGCTGACGTGGTTCCTGAAGGAAACCGGCGAGATCGAGCGCGCGCAGCCCGGCCATGTGCTCTATCCCGTGCCCTTCGCCATGGCCGGCGTGACGCTCAACCCGAACCGCACCAGGAAGGCCCGCCGGCTGATCCGCGAAGATACGCTCTCGATCCATTTCTGGGGCCGGCGCTTTCGCAACATCGCCGCGCGCCACGGCGGGTTGCCGCCCGAGGGCTCCTATGTGGACGGGCTGCTGAAGAAACACGCCATTCGCCCGGAAAAAACCATGCACCTGATGCAGAAGCCCCCGATCGTGGCGCCCCTGCGGGATGTTGATTTTTCCATGCTCACCACCGGTGATGTCGCCAACATCATTCTGCAGCGCTCCGAGGTCGGCGCCGTGGGCGAGGAGATCCGCCAGTGGATCGCCGGCAATGACGCGCCGCTTCTGCTTTACGCGGAGCGGCACCGAGAGGAGGTGCTCGGCGAGGCGCTCGAGGCGGCCCGGCGTGCCTGCGCGGGCTTCGTCGAGGCGGTTGACGAGCCCCCCCCCGCCCGCATCGCCGATATAGGATGCGGCTATGCTTTCGCCGATCTCTTCCTGCACCGGCGCTGGGGGAGCGAGATCGTGCTGATCGACATCGAGGAAAGCGATTCCCGCCATTTCGGCTTCGCCGAGGAGGGCGCGGGCTATGCCAGCCTCGAGAGAGCGAGGGATTTCCTCGTGGCAAATGGTGTTCCGGCGGAAGGGATCACCCTTGTCAATCCGCGTCACGAGGATGTATCGAAAGTCGCGCCGGTGGATCTTGCCATCAGCCTCATATCCTGCGGTTTCCATTATCCGGCAAGCACATACGAGGATTTCTTCAGGAATAACGTGAATCCCGGCGGCGCGATCGTCCTGGATATCCGCAAGGGCTCGGGCGGGATCGGCTACATGAAGGGGATCGGGGCTGTGAAGGTGCTGGGGAAACACGCGAAACATTCCGTCGTTCTGACACGCATCGGGGCGGCGCAATGAGCGGGCATCTGGAGATCGAGGGGATCAGGATCCCCGATGATCCGGCGATCATAACGCCGAAGATCCGCCGCTCCATCGAGGCGGGGCGCTATGAGCGCGAGGAGCGCGCCGGCACGGGAAAATTCCTGAAGCCCGGCGATCGGGTGATCGAGCTTGGCGCGGGGATCGGCTTCGTTTCGAGCTACATCTCGAAGGTGCTCGGGGTGCGAGATGTGATGTGCGTCGAGGCGGATCCGCAGCTTTGCGCCTTCATCGCAAGGGTGCATCGCGAAAACGGTATCGAGGGGGCGGAGATCCGCAATCTCGTGGCACTCAATGATGGCGGCACGCCCGGCGCCGTGCCGTTTTACGTGCGCGAGCCTTTCTGGTCGTCCTCGCTTGATCCCGATGAAGAATATGTGCGCAGGGTCGATGTGCCATGCGAGCGCCTTTCCGCGCTTGTGCGCAAATTTCGTGCCAATGTGCTGATCGTCGATATCGAGGGGGGGGAGCGCGATCTCTTCTCGCCCGCCGATCTCTCCGGCATCGATCGCATTTTCCTCGAAATCCATACCCGAAAGATCAGGCGCATCGGCATCAGGAAATGCTTCGACGCCCTTTCGGCGGCCGGCTTTGCCTATGATCAGCAGGTAAGCCGGGGGGGATCGGTGCTTTTCCGCCGCATTCCGCGGTGGCAGCTGAAGGAGGAGGCGCGTGCGGGAGGATGATGTCCGGGCCGTGATTGACGCGCTCGATCTTGATGATGTGGGCCATGTCGTGGACATCGGCGGCCGGGCGCCCGAACTGGCCGCCGCCCTGCATCAGCGCTACGGGGCGCTGATCGCGCCGCTTGCGCTGGACGACGCGGGCGCGGTGGTGGCGATGCCGCTGAAGGCGCGCGAGGATTACCTGGCCCGACTGGCCGAGGCCGGGGCCGGGCCGGAGGCGATCAGCCATGCGGGGCGGGAGGACGGCGCCGGATATGATGTGATCCTGTCCATTGATGGTTTCGGATCAAAGCGTAATATCAAAGGTTTGAAGGCGTTTCTTCAAGAAAAACTGCACCCCGCAAGCCGGGTCGTGATCGAGGTGCGCAAGGGCTCGGGCGCCTATCCGATGCTCAATCGCTACGGCGGCTGCAACACCCTGCGCGAAGCGACGAAGGAAAGCACCGGGCTGGTGGTGATGTCGGTCGAGCCCGAAGCCCCGCCGGCCGCGCAATGGGCGGGTATCGCGCGCGAACTTGCCGGCGATAACGGTTTCTTCACCGATTGCGGCGATCATTCCTTCCTGTTCGTGCCGCGCGGGGATGTGCTCGTGGTCACATTCGACAATCTCGACATCGCCATGACCAAGCGCGATGATCGCCGCCCATGGGGCTTCGGCTTCATCGAAGCGCAGGGGTGGTCGATGCTGGGCGTGATGGCCAATGGCTGGACATGGTTTCGCGATGGGGCGGTGGATCGCGAATTCGATCGCCTGCGCGAGGAAGGCTTCTTCGCCCGCTTCCGCAGGGTTGTCTTCTACGGCGCCTCCATGGGGGGCTACGGGGCGGCGGCCTTCAGCGCGGCGGCGCCGGGATCGGTGGTGTTCGCGATCAGCCCGCAATCGACGCTCGACAAATCCGTCGTCCCCTGGGAGAAGCGCTACCGGAAGGCCTGGGGGCGGGATTTCTCCGGGCCTTACGGCGATGCGGCCGAGGCCAGCCGGGCGGCGCGCGAGGTGCATCTGATGTATGATCCCTACGTGGCCCCCGATGCCGCCCATGCGGCGCGCTTCACGGGGCCGAACGTGATCCGCTGGCGCTGCCCGCTGCTCGGCCATCGCCTCGGCTCCTCGCTCCATCAGATGGGGGTGCTGCAGGAGATCGCGCGCCGCGCCATCGAGGGCGATCTGGACCGCCCCGGCTTCTACCGCCTGCTGCGCAAACGCCGCAGCTTCCGGCGCTACCTGCGCGAACTGGCCAATCTGGCGCTCGATCGCGGCCGCCCCGGCCTGGCGCGCCGCGTCTGCCTGCATGCTCTGGAAACATTGCCCGGGGATCGCCATTTCGCCTCCATGCTGAAGCGCCTTGAGAGCGGCGGCAGGGCGAATGGCGGGCGGGAGCGGAAGAATGTCTGAGCCGGGCGAGAAAGCCAGGCGGCAGGGCGGGCCGGCGGGGCCGGAGGACCCCGGCGCGCCGGCCATGATCTATCATCTCGGCGCGCCCTTCACGGATGAAACCATGCTCACATGGTCCCTGCGCCGGGATGCGGCGGCGCTGGTGGAGAAGGGCATTCACGTGCGCCGCCCGGCAAGTTACCGCGCCGATCTGGCCAGGCTTCTCGAGCGCGCGGACGGCGCCCCTCTGATGCCCGAAGATCAGGACGGCCTGATCGCGCGCATGACACGGGAACGCCCCGCACGCCGGATCTTCTTCTCCGATCCCCATTTTCTCGGCGTGCCCGCCTGGATCTTCCAGAAGGGCACCTTCTATCCCAATGCGGCCCGCAAGGCGCGCGGGCTTGCCAATCTCTTTCCCGAGCACGGGAGCGAATTCTTCCTTGCCATCAGCAATCCCGCGCTGTTCATCGCGCGGGCCTTTCACGCGCAGAAGAAGAAGGGCTGGGAGAAATTCCTCGCCGGCGCCGATCCGCTCTCGGTGCGCTGGTCGGAGGTGATCGGGCGCATCCGGGAGGCCTGCCCCGAAGTGCCGCTCACCGTCTGGTGTCACGAGGATGCGCCGGTGATCTGGCCCGACGTGCTCGGCGCCGTCACCGGCCTCGGGGCGGATCACGCTTTCACCGGCGCGCTCGACATGATCCGCCCGCTTCTGAGCGAACGCGGCGTAAAGATCCTCGAAACCTTCCTCGCCAGGCACCCCGAAATCACCCGCCGCCAGCGCCTGCGGGCGATGTATCGCATTCTCGAAAAACATGTGCTCGAGGAGGCGACGGAGGAGGAGATTGATCTCCCTGGCTGGTCGCTCGATCACATCGCCCGCATGAGCGAGATCTACGAGGAGGACATGGGCCGCATTGCCGCCATGCCCGGCGTTCGCTTCATCCTGCCCTGAGCCGCCGCTTCATTCCGGCTTTCCCGCCGCGCCGGCGCAGGCGGCGAAGGCATCGGCGAGGGCGAGGAGAAGCGCTTCGTAGTGATCGGGGCCGGGGGGAATGGCGCTGCCAACGGGATCGGGCAGGGGGAGAAGGGCTGCGTCCGTCCCGGCGGCGAGGCTTTCGCCGAGCCCCGGATCGCGCCCTTCTTCGGTGAAGATACAGGCCACCTTGCCGCTTTCGATCATCTCGCGGAGGCTGCGCATGTGGCGGGCGCCGGGCGGATGGGCCGCGCTGTCGGATATGGCGGCGACGATATTGATCGAGAAGCGGCGGGCGAAATAGGCGTAGCCCTGATGCTGCACGATCACCGGGGTATCGCCGAGGGCCGCGAGGCGCGCGGCAACGGCGCTTTCAAGTTCGGCCAGCCGGGTTTTCGCGCCCGCGGCATTGGCAGCAAAGGTGGCGCGCCTTTCGGGATCCACCCGGGCGAGGCCCTGCGCCATGTGATCCACCCAGACACCCGCATTGCGGGGATCGAGCCAGGCGTGGGGATCGGGGCCGGCCCTTTCGCCCCCGCCGGCCTTCAGCAGCAGGGTGCCCTGCGCGTGCAGCAGGGAAACGGCCCTTTCGCCGGCGCCGAGGCGGCGCAGCACCTCATCGAGCCAAGGCGTCAGCTCCGGGCCGATCATGAAGATCAGGTCCGCCTCCTTGATGACGCGCGCCTGCGAGGGGCGCAGCTGGAAATGATGGGGATCGGCCCCGCGCCCGAGCAGGAGATCGGGCCTGCCCGTTCCGGCCATCACCTGCGCCGCCAGGGAATGCACCGGCGCGATATCGGCAAGCACCCGCGGGGGGGGCTCGGCGATGCTGCGCAGGGGCGCGAGGGCAAAGGTGGCCGCGGCAAGGATGATTACCGCGATCGCAAGCAGGCGGAAGGATTGCATCTGTGGTCTCCGAGGTGGGGTTTTCGCCATGGTAATGTTATATTATAACCTGTAATATTGTAACAAGCGGAGAATGGACCAGAACCCGAACTGCGGTAGAGGAGTGCTGAGAAATGGCGAGGAAGAACCCGGCAGTGCCGGATCCGGCTTTCCGCCCGCATGATCATTCCCGCTGCCGCAGCAAGGTGCTGGCGGCGGCTTCGCGGCGGGCGCGCGAACAGGGGCTGCGCCTCACGCCGGTGCGCCGCCGGGTGCTCGAGATCCTGCTGGAAAATCACCGCGCCATGGGGGCCTATGAGGTGCTGGAGCGCCTTGTCCGCGAGGGCTGGGGCGCCCAGCCGCCGATCGCCTATCGCGCGCTCGATTTCCTCGCCCGGCACGGCTTTGTTCACAAGGTGCGCCGGCTCAATGCCTATGTGGCCTGCACCCGCAACACCCACAGCGATCCGCCGCTGCTGCTGATCTGCCGGGAGTGCGGGCGCGTGGGCGAGGCGGAGGGCGCGGGGATCTCGCGCGAGATCGGCGCCATCGCGGGCGCGCGGGGGTTTGCTGTCGAGCGGCTTGGTATGGAGGCGCTCGGCCTCTGCCCGGCCTGCGCCGCAGATGGCGGAGGTGAGGCATGAAGGCGCTGGTGAGGATCGAGGGGCTGACGGTCACCCTCGGGGGGCGGGAGGTGCTCCGCGATGTGAGCTTCGAGATCCGCCCGGGTGAGATCGTCACCGTGATCGGCCCCAACGGCTCGGGCAAGACGACCCTGCTGCGTGCCCTGATCGGCGCCGTCCGCCCGAAGGCGGGGCACATCCGGCGCGCGCCGGGGCTCAGGATCGGCTATGTGCCCCAGCGCCTTCAGCTCGATGCCACGATGCCGCTCACGGTGGCCCGGTTCCTCTCGCTGCCGGTCCGCCACGGCGCGCGGGAGATTGCCGCCATGCTGGCGCGGGTCGGCATTCCGGGGCTGGAGGCGCGCCAGATCGCGGAGCTTTCGGGCGGGCAGTTCCAGCGCGCCCTGCTGGCCCGCGCCCTGCTCGCCAATCCCCGGCTCCTGATCCTTGACGAGCCCACCCAGGCGCTCGATCAGCCGGGCATCGCCGGCTTCTACCGGCTGATCGAGGATATTCGCCGGGAGATCGGCTGCGCGGTGCTGATGGTGAGCCATGATCTGCATGTGGTGATGGCCTCGTCCGATCGAGTGATCTGCCTCAATACCCATGTCTGCTGCGAGGGCACGCCGGCCGCGGTGCTCGAAGCGCCGCAATACCGGGCGTTGTTCGGCGATGGCACGGGCGGGCTGATGGCGCTCTACCGCCACCATCACGATCACAGCCATGATGAAGTCACCGGAAGGGAGGGAGAGACGGATGCTCGATGATTTCATGCTTCGCGCCTTCCTGGCGGGCATCGCCGTGGCGCTTGCCGCCGGGCCGCTCGGCTGCTTCGTGCTGTGGCGGCGCATGGCCTATTTCGGCGATGCCACCGCCCATGCGGCCATTCTCGGCGTGGCGCTGGCGCTGTGGTTCTCGATCTCGGTCCTCGCCGGCGTGCTTTTCACCTCGCTCCTGATGGCGCTCCTCGTTTCGGCCCTGACACGGAAAGGCCACGGGATCGATGCGGCGCTCGGCGTTCTTTCCCACGCCGCGCTGGCGATCGGGGTCGTGGCGATCTCCTTCCTGCCCGGCGTGCGGCTCGATCTTCAGGCCTTCCTCTTTGGCGACATCCTCGCCATCGCGCCGCGCGATCTCGCCTTGATCTGGGCCGGTGCGCTCCTGGTCACGCTCCTTCTCGCCTGGCGCCGGCAATCCCTGCTCACCGCCACCGTAAGCGAGGATCTCGCCTTCGCCTCCGGCCTCGACCCGCGGCGCGAACAGCTGATCCTCGCCCTCACCCTCGCCCTCGTGGTGGCGATCTCCCTCAAGCTCGTGGGCGCGCTCCTCATCTCCGCCATGCTGATCATTCCCGCCGCCGCCGCCCGCCCGCTGGCGCGCAACCCCGAATCCATGGCGCTTGCCGCCCTTCTGATCGCGCTCCTCGCTGTGGCCGGCGGGCTCGGGGCCGCCAACTGGTTCGATACCCCCGCCGGCCCCGGAATCGTGACGGCCGCCACCATCCTCTTCACCCTCACGCATCTGCGCACCGCACTGCGCGGCATCCGCGGACCGAAATCCTGATCCATCTCATCATTGGTCCATAAATATCCCGGGGGCGCGGGGGCAGGCGGCCCCCGCATCCTGCGCTCTCATCTCGCCGTCCCGTCCAGCATCTCCAGCGCATCGCGTGCAATCTGGCGCTCCTCGCGCGCGCCGATCACATGCACCCTCAGCGCCCCCGGCCCGGCCCATTCGAGGCGGCGCGCGATCTCCTCGCGCACCAAACCGGCATTCTCGCCGATGCCGCCGGTGAAGGCGATCGCATCGAGCCCGCCCATCGCCCCGATCAGCGAAGCCCCGTGGCGCGCCGCCCAGTAGCAGAAATGCGAAACCGCGAAGCGCGCCACCTCGGAGCCGCTTTCGAGAAGCGCGCGCATGTCGCCGCTCTCGCCGGAGAGGCCAAGAAGCCCGGATTGGCGGTTGAGGAGATCATGCGCCGCGCCGATCCCCTCGGCCTCGGCGATCCTGAGCACCGCCGCCGGATCGAGATCGCCCGCCCGCGTGCCGCCGGGCAGCCCCGAAAGCGGCGAGTAGCCCATGGTGGTGGCGACCGACTTCCCCTCAAGGATCGCGCAGGCGCTGGCGCCATTGCCGAGGTGAAAGGCCAGCAGGCGGCGGGGGAGCGGGCCCTGCGCCGCCAATTCCTCCACCAGCGCCTGATAGCTGATGCCGTGAAAGCCGTAGCGCCGCACGCCCGCTTCGCGCCAGGCGCGGGGCAGGGCACAGGCCACCGCCTCGGGCGGGTTGGTGGCGTGAAAGGCGGTGTCGAAACTGGCGAACTGGGGGAGATCGGGCGCGCGCCGGGCAATGGCCTCGATCCCGGCGAGATTATGCGGGTTGTGCAGCGGCGCGAGTGCGCAGGCGGCGCGGATCGCCCCGATCACCTCCGGGGTGACGGCGCAGGGGCGGGTGAGCGCCGGGCCCCCGTGCACCACCCGATGCGCGGCCCCGGCGAGGCGCGCGAGCGGATAACCGGCGCGCTCGAGTGCCGCGAGAACGCGATCAAGCGCTTCGCGGTGATCTCCTGCGCTATCACCGTCTGCCGTGCCGCCCTCGTCCGACCCCGCCCCGATCTCGACAATCCCGCCCGTGATCCGCTCGAGATCGGGCGAAAAAAGCGCGTATTTCACCGATGACGAGCCGGCATTGAGCACCAGCACCGCCCCGCCGCCATCCGCCATCGCCTCAGGCTCCGGGCTGGGGGCGCATGTCGGCCGGATCGATCCCGGCCACCTCCACCGGCTTCTTCATCGCGTCGCGGCGGAAGGGCTCGCCGAGCTCCTGATTGAGCAGCACCTCGATGAAGGTGGTGCGCCCCTCCTCCATCTGCGCGCGCACGGCCTCCGCAAGCGCCTCCGTCAGCGCTTCGCGGCTCTCCACCCGCACGCCCGCATGGCCACAGGCGCGCGCGATTTCGGCGTAGTTCACATGTGGATCGAGATCGGTGCCGACGAAATTGTCGTCATACCAGAGCGTGGTGTTGCGCTTTTCCGCGCCCCATTGGGTGTTGCGGAAGATCACCATGGTGATCGCGGGCCATTCGGGGCGGCCGATGGCCGTCATGTCGTTCATCGAGATGCCGAAGGCGCCATCGCCGGCGAAACCCACCACCGGCTGATCGGGCCGCGCGATCTTGGCGCCGGTGATCGCGGGAAAGCCGTAGCCGCAGGGGCCGAACATGCCGGGGGCGAGATATTTGCGCCCTTCCTCGAAGCTCGGATAGGCATTGCCGATGGCGCAGTTGTTGCCGATGTCGGAGGAGATGATGGCATCGCGCGGCAGGGCCTGCATGATCGCCCGCCAGGCCTGGCGCGGGCTCATGAGATCGGGCGCGGCGGCGCGGGCGCGGGCGTTCCAGGTGGTGCCGGCATCATCCTCTTCGTGATCCATCGAGGTGAGCTCCTGCGCCCAGGCGGATTTTGTTTGCGCGATCAGCGCCTCGCGCGGCTCGCGCCCCCGCTCGCCCGCTTCCGGGGCGAGGCGGGCGAGAATGGCGCGCGCCACCTTGCCCGCATCCCCCACGATTCCCACATCGACCCGCTTCGTCAGCCCGATCCGCGCCGGATTGAGATCGACCTGGATGAGCTTCGCGCCTTCGGGCCAGTATTCGAGCCCGTAGGCGGGGAGGGTGGAGAAGGGATTGAGCCGCGTGCCGAGCGCCAGCACCACATCGGCGCGCCGGATCAGCTCCATCGCCGCCTTGGAGCCGTTGTAGCCGAGCGGGCCGGCGGCAAGGGGGTGGGAGCCGGGGAAGGCGTCATTGTGCTGATAGCCGCAGCAGACGGGGGCCGAGAGGCGCTCGGCGAGGGCGCGCGAATCCTCGATCGCGCCGCCGATCACCACCCCCGCGCCGTTGAGGATCACCGGAAATTCCGCATCCGAAAGGAGCCGCGCGGCCTGCGTGATCGCCTCTTCGCCGCCCGCCGGACGCTCGAATTCCACCGGTTCGGGCAGATCGATGTCGATCACCCGCGTCCAGTAATCGCGCGGGATGTTGATCTGGGCCGGGGCGCTCCTGCGCCGCGCTTCCATGATCACGCGATTGAGCACCTCGGCCATGCGGGCGGGATCGCGCACCTCTTCCTGATAGGCGACCATGTCGGAGAAGGCGCGCATCTGCTCCACCTCCTGAAAGCCGCCCAGGCCCAGGGTCGCATTCGCCGCCTGGGGGGTGACGACAAGAAGCGGCGTGTGATTCCAGTAGGCGGTTTTCGCCGGCGTGATCAGATTGGTGATGCCGGGGCCGTTCTGGGCGATCATCATGCTCATGCGGCCGCTGGCGCGGGTGAAGCCGTCGGCCATCATGCCGGCGGTATATTCATGGGCGCAATCCCAGAACGTGATCCCCGCCTTGGGAAACAGATCCGAGATGGGCATGAAGGCCGATCCGATGATGCCGAAGGCGTTGTCGATCCCGTGGCGCTGCAGCACCTTCACGAAGGCTTCTTCCGTGGTCATC
>WFVA01000023.1 GCA_015491895.1 Albidovulum sp.
ATCCCCACTGGCCGAACAGAACATCATTGCCCGCATCCCCCTGGAGCGTGTCGTTGCCAACCCCTCCCTCGAGGCGGTCGAAGCCCACACCTCCGTGCAGGATATCGTTCCCGGCATCGCCAAGAAGCACGTCATTGCCATCCCAGCCGAAAAGCTGGTTGCCGACATCATTTCCGGTGACCGTGTCATTGCCACTGCCGGCGTGAAAATTCTCGATCACCGTGGCACGCGCGATGATCATGTTGCCCACCAGGCCGTAAACCGAAGAAATGCCCTCGGCAGCGAGGGTGACCGTCTGGTCATATGTATCGGCCGAGAAATTGATCGTATCAACGCCGCCGTCATCGAGGATGGTGAAGGTGATCGGGCCGGAGAGGTTGATCAGATCGTCGTAATAGCCGCCCGCGTTCGAGCCCACGCCATAGGTGGTGTCGCCCGTGCGCAGATTGCCGGCGGCACCATACATGTCCTGGATGGCGATGATGTCGGCGATCTGGGGGGTGACTACATAGGCGTATGATGCGTTTATCGCGGTATTCTCGGTCTGTGAGAAATATGACATGACGGTGGCTTGCCAGCTGTCGTTGTCATAGTGGTTGCTCACGCCATAAGTGGCGTCGCCGTCGTAATAGCCCGCATGACCGAGCCCCAGCGCATGGCCGATCTCGTGGATGTAGGTCTGGAAGGAATAGGAATCGAGGCTTGTGCCGTTGCTGTCGACCCAGGCACTCGAAATGTTCACATATGCATCGATCATCACCCCGTTGGAATACCAGGTGCCGCCGGCGTAGGCACCCGGCTGATCATTGGTGAAGGTGATCTGGGCCGTACCTGTGGTGGCTGCGAAATTTATCCCCGAAACCATGCTCCACGCCTCGAGTGCCGTGGCCGCGAGCACCTGTTCATCCGCATCAAGGGAAGAGTAATTGACGGTGAGCGTGCCGCCCGGAATCACATTGAAATGGTGGGGGATGGAGGGTGGGGTGTCATTCGTCCAGTTCAGCGTTGTCAGCTCATAGGCGATCTGGTCATAGGTATAGGTCGGCATCGTCGCACTCGTTCCTCTGTATTTGAAACGGGCAGGGGCTTACTGCTGCAGGCCGCCATGGCGCGCCAGGGTTCTTCCCAGATGGATGAAGGACGTGACATTCGTTTCCCTGTCCATCGTGCTGCCTTCTATCAACGGACCGCTCTGCACGGGGGCGGGTTTTCCCGCTTCCACGCGCTGCCAGTCCAGCTTTCCGTTGATGAAATGGCGTCCCTTTGTGGCAAGGTTAAGGCGAATGTGCAGCCCGTTTTCGGCGCCGAAATCGCCGCCTTCGCGGATCACGGGGTTCTGACCGCGCAGCTGAGCGAGTTCCTTGGCCAAGGCTTCGCAGGCGGCCTTGCGGAAATCCTCGGCCACGCCGGGCTGCGGAGGGCAATGAAGGTAGATGCGTCTCATTGCAACATCCCCCTTGCGCGACATGGCCCCAACGCCCAGCGCACAAAGGCCCAGAATGAAAACCCTGCGCTTGTACACAACGCAAATCCTCCAACTTGCTGCAATCGTCATTGCATAACCATTGCATTCTGCTTGGCAAGCCCCGGCGGGCCGGCACCCCGGGGCGGGCGGCAAACGGCCGATCGAATATGAAATGTCATGTCATTCTGGCTCCATCCAGCGATACGTTCGATTGACATCGCCCCGGACTCCGTTCATCCACTCGGGCGGGTAAATTTCGCCACGACGGGAGAGTGTGATGCGAATTGCGATGATCGGCACGGGATATGTGGGGCTGGTTTCGGGGGTGTGTTTCTCCGATTTCGGCCATGAGGTGATCTGTGTTGACAAGGATCCGGCCAAGATCGCGATGCTCGAGCGCGGCGAGGTGCCGATCTACGAGCCGGGGCTCGAGGATCTGATGAAGCGCAATGTGGAGGCGGGGCGGCTTTCCTTCACCGGCGATCTCGCCCGGGCCGTGGATGGCGCGGATGCGGTGTTCATCGCCGTTGGCACGCCCACGCGCCGGGGCGACGGCCACGCCGATCTCACCTATGTGATGGCGGCGGCCGAGGAAATCGCGCGCACGCTCACGGGCCATGCGGTGGTGGTCACCAAATCCACGGTGCCGGTGGGCACCAACCGGCGCGTGGCCGAGGTGATCCGCGCGGCCAACCCGAAAGCCGATTTCGATGTGGCCTCGAACCCGGAATTCCTGCGCGAGGGCGCGGCGATCGATGATTTCATGCGCCCCGATCGGGTGGTCGTCGGGGTGGAAAGCGATCGCGCGCGCAAGGTGATGGAGGAAATCTACCGCCCGCTTTATTTGCGCGATTTCCCGATCATCATCACCGATCTTGAAAGCGCCGAGATGATCAAATACGCGGCCAATGCCTTCCTCGCCACCAAGATCACCTTCATCAACGAGATCGCCGCCCTGTGCGAGCGGGTGGGCGCGGATGTGAAGCAGGTTTCCAAGGGCATGGGGCTTGACGGGCGCATCGGCAACAAGTTCCTGCATGCAGGCCCCGGCTATGGCGGCTCGTGCTTTCCGAAGGATACCAGCGCGCTGGCCCGTATCGGCCAGGAGCACGCCACGCCGATGCAGATCACCGAAACCGTGATCAAGGTGAACGAGGAGGTGAAGCGGCGGATGATCGGGAAGATCACCGATCTCTGCGATGGCTCGGTCAACGGCAGGACGATCGCCATCCTCGGCGTCACCTTCAAGCCCAACACCGACGACATGCGCGAGGCCCCCTCGCTCACCATCGTGCCGGCGCTTGTCGGCAACGGCGCGCGGGTGCGGGTGGTGGATCCGCAGGGGCGGCGCGAGGGCGAGGCGCTGCTGCCGGGCGTGGAGTGGATCGAGGACGCCTACAAGGCCGTCGAGGGCGCCGATGCGGTGGTGCTGCTGACGGAATGGAACGAGTTCCGCGCCCTTGATCTGGCGCGCATGGCGGAGGCGATGAAAACCCCGCGCATGGCCGATCTGCGCAACATCTACAGCGCCGGGGATGCCCGCGCCGCCGGGTTCGAGGCCTATGTGGGCGTGGGCCGGTAGGCGGGCAGATTTCGAGGCATGAGGCGCTGACCCGACGCCGGGGCCGCGCCGCGCAAAAGAAAAAGCCCCGGGAAATCCCGGGGCTTTGCTTTGTGCAACTTGTCTGGCTCAGGCCTTGCGCTTGCGCTTCAGGGCGCCGAGGCCGGCAAGGCCGCCGAGCAGCAGAAGGCCACCCGCCGGGAGCGGAACCGGCGGCGGATTGTCGTTCGGATCGTCATTCACGGTGAGCGACGAGATGTAGAACTGGTTCCCGTCCGCAGCGGATCCGACATAGTCGAACACGAATTCGGTGACCAATCCTCCATTATCGCTTTTCAGCGTCCAGAGATTGATCAGGCCGTTCACGGCGCTGTAGACCGTGCCGTTGATCATGACATCTCCGTCAAGCATGTAGTGCTTCGCATCACGCAGAACAATATCGGAGATGAACACCGCCTTGTCGAAAATCAGGGTGAGCGTTTCGCCGAAGGTGATATTGTCGTCACCCGGCTCACCGCCGCCCGGCACGCTGCTGCAGCGGCTGACCCCGCTGGGCCAGAAGCCCGAGCTGCAGACGCCAAGGCCGGCGGGGCGCCCGCCGAACGTGCTGTCCAGAAAGGCATGGGCATCGCTGCCGAAATAGGAGCCTGTGGCCTTGAGGGTGATGCCGTTATCGGTGGCGGTGCCGCCGGTCACCTGATTCCAGCTGCCTTCCTTGCCGCCGTTTGAGCCGGCATAGGCATCGGCCATGGCCGCAAAATCAAACGAAGCCGTTGCGGCAATACCCGCTCCCGGCGCGAAAGATGCAAACCCGAGCAGAGCCGCACCCAAAATGGTTTTCTTGATCATGTTCATACTCCCGTTACCCGAACAAGTTCCCACACGTAATCACCGATACTATACCCCGGCCCATATTATGCCACAATTGCCTAAATTTCGGCAAAATGCGGAAAAAGACGCAATTATGCAATCTATGGGTGATTGCCCTGCGGCGCCCTATCTTTATTGAGGCATTCGGACAAACTTCACGTTTTCCCGTGCCTGGCGTTGCGGCCATTCCGAATCAGCAGGGGCGGATGTCCGAGCGCCTGCAGGATCACGTTCTCCCGGCGGAAAACAGCACAAATGATTTGAACCCCGCCCCGGTTGCCGCTAGGCCATGGGGCCGATGGACGAAACCCTTTTTTCAGCTGATATCGCCTGCGCGCTCGGACATTGGGCCCCCGGGATCGGGGATCCGACGATCATGGGCTGGGTAACGGTGGCGGCCTATGCGCTGTGCGCGCTGATGGCGGGCGTGGTGGCGCGGCGGGCGCCCTTTGCCCGCGCGGGCTTCCGCCGCGAGCGGCTGTTCTGGGCCGGGCTTGCGCTGCTGATGGGGTTTCTGGCCGTCAACAAGCAACTCGATCTGCAATCCTTCCTGACCGCCCTCGGGCGTTGCGATGCCAGGCTGCAGGGCTGGTATGAAATCCGCCGCCCGGTGCAGCGTGCATTCATCATCCTGCTTCTGACCTTCACGGTGCTCGGGGGCGCGGCACTGGCCTGGGTGATGCGCCACGCCCTGAAGCGCATCTGGCCGGCGCTTCTTGGGCTGGTGCTGGTGGTGGGATATGTGCTGGTGCGCGCCGTGAGCTTTCATCACATGGATGCGCTGATCAACACCCGGCTGCTGGACGTGCGGCTGAAATCGGTGTTCGAGCTTTCGGGCCTCGTGCTGATCCTCTGGGGCGCGTGGCGGATGCTGCGCCGCGCCGGGCCCTGATCCCCGAACCGGCCAGAACCCGTTTTGCCGGTTTTGACAAAATCCCGCCCACCCGCAATAGTCGCGGGCATACGTTCTTTGGCGAACAAAAATTCATTTTCCGCCAATCCTGTTTTGAACAAGCTGCCGAGTATTGAACATGAAGCACGTTTTTCCCACCACCTGGCGCGGCCAGTTCCTGATTGCCGAAAGTGTTCCCGATGTGCCGGACGCCTGGCGCCACCGCCTGCGCAAACTCGAAATTCTGGGCTTCGATCCCTTGCAGAAGATCCTGGTCAGGGATGCTGCGGGCCAGTGCGTGGGCATGCTCTTGGGTGCACCTGTCGATGCCCGCACCGGGCGCCCGCCGGAAGGTATTTATCAGGCCGGTAGCGTTGCCGGGGAGGATATCGGCGCATTCGTCGAGCGCGAAATCATGAGCCTCACCGGCAGCTGGCTCTTCCTCCTTGATGCGCCCGGCGCGCGCCGCCTCTACATGGATGCGGCCGGCTCGCTGCCCGCGGTCTATCGCCCCGAAACCCGAAGCGTGGCCGCCACCAGCCTGCTGCTGCTGGAGCCGGGAGAAGAGCGCGCGCGCTTTCGCTAGGATCTCTACGATACGCTCAACATCCTGCGCGACGGCTGGTTCCCGGGCCGGCTGACAGCGCATGAAGGCATCCACCGCCTGCTGCCCAACCATTATCTGGACATGAACGATTTCACCGCCCATCGCCACTGGCCACAGGGCGAGATCGCGCGCACCGACGCCCCCCGCGCCGCCTGCGGGCGCATTCTCGAATGCATGCGCGCCACCACGCGCCCCCGCCTGGAGCGCGAAGGGCTTTCGATCACCCTCACTGCCGGCAACGAAACCCGCATGCTTCTGGCCGCCGCGCGCCCCTTCCACGAGAAGGTGGAGTTTGTAACTGTAGACAGCCACGAAGCCCGGCTCGACCGGGTGCGCGCCAGCGAACTGGCCCGGCGTTTCGGGCTGAAGCTCCGCCTGGTGCCGATCGAACAGGCAAGCGCGGAACAGGCCTGCGAATGGCATGCGCGCACCGGCTATTGCCTCGGCGGGCCGCATCTGAAAACCCACCCCACTGCCGCGCGTCTGGCCCCCGATACCTGGCTGGTGGGCGGCGTCAGCGGCGAGGTGGGGCGCGGTTTCTTCTGGCGCGAAAGCGACGATGACGATACCGAAATCACCCCCGAGGGCCTCTGGGCGCGCATGGGCCTGCCCTCCCATCCTGATGGCCTCGAAGCGGTGGCGGACTGGCTCGAAGAGGTGCGCGGCCTCCCTTCCCTCCTGATTCTGGATCTTGCCTATCTGGAACTCAGGGTAGCGGGCTGGGGCTTCGTCACTATCTATGCAAGCCCGGTCAGACGGCCCCTGCAGCCGCTGGTTTCGCGTGCGGTCTATTCGGCCATGCTTTCGCTGCCGCCTGAATGGCGACGCATGCAAGGCCACAGCAACCGCATGGTGCAGGAGGTGATCCGCCAGGGCTGGCCGGCGCTGCTGGATCTGCCGATCGGCTGTTACGGCGACTGGCGCGACAGGACACACCTTTTGACACGCGCCCTGAAGGATCCGCATCTGGTGCTGAAGGTGCTGCGCAAGCGTTTTGGCTGAAGGCGCTCAGCCCCCGCCCTTTTCACGCCAGCGGTTTTCGAGGCCCCCGCCGCGGGAAAGCAGCAGCCCCAGCATCCGCCGCGCCCGGTAGAGGCGCAGGCGGGTGAGGCCGAGGATGGCCTTCAGCCGGCCCCGCCAGCCGCCCTCGATGCGCCGCGAAGCCAGCACCCGCCAGGACGATGCCACGGGCGAAGCCGCAACCATCAGCGCCCGCAGGAGCCACCTGAGCCGCCCGAAGCGGCGCTGGCGGTAAAGGGCGTAATCATGGGCGATATGGCGATCCCACTTGCGGGCAAGCTCGGCAAAGCTTTCGCGCGCCGGGTGGTAGGCGATCATGTCGGGCGCCCAGGTGATGGTGTGCCCTTGGGCTGTGGCGCGCCGACCCCAGTCGCGATCCTCGGCGGTGCCGATGCCGGCGAAGGGGCCGACGGCCGCCATCACCCCGGCGCGCACCGCCATGTTGCCGGTGCCGGTGAAACCCTGGCGGGCGATGTAATGCTCCATGCGGTAGGCGAATTCGCTTTCGTAGGCCTCCCAGATGCCGGGACGGCCGGGGGTGCGGTGGAGGATGCGCACATCGCCCCCGAGAATCTCGGCGCCGGCTTCCATGTGGCGGGCGATGCTCTCGAGCCAGCCGGGATGGGCCACGCAATCGGCATCGATGAAGGCGAGGATCTCGCCCTTCGCTTCGGCCACGCCGCGATTGCGCGCGGGGCCCGGGCCGGGCTCGGGTTCGCGCAGAAGCCGCGCGGCGGGGTGGGCGGCCACCTGCGCCTCGGGCAGGGCATCGGAGCCATTGTCCACCACCAGGATTTCCACCTCGTGGCCGCAGGCTTCCTGCCTGGCAAGCGAGGCAAGGCAGCGCGCCAGCGCATCGGGCTGGTTGAAATGGGGGATGATGATGCTGATCAACGGCGGTTCTCCTGAAGGGCGCGGGCCGGCGCGCCCCATCCCTGCAACATCACGGCCGGGTTGGCAATTGCCCTGGCCCTGCGATTTCGGGCAGTATATTGCAGCCAGCGCCGCAGGAAACCATTGATGAAGGCTGGCCTTGCCCGGAAAACCTCCTTAAGAGACATGGTGGTTTTACATCGGGTTACTCATGCATCCGTGGCTGTTACAGCGTTTTCGCACCCTGCCTCCTTTCGTGCAGAAAGCGGCCCTCTCCTTCGGCCTGCGCTTCAACGGGCTGGCGATCCAGTTCCTGATCTCGATCCTGATCACCCGGCTTCTCGGGGCGCAATCCTTCGGCGCCTTCATCTATGCCTTCGTCTGGGCCACCATGCTGGGCACCTTCCTCACCTTCGGGCTATCGCGCCTTGCGGTGCGCGAAATTCCCCGCTTCGTGAGCGAAAGCGATCACGGCCGCGCACGCGGCTACCTGCTGCTGACCATCGCCACGATCCTTGCCGGCGGCGTGCTGACGGGCCTTCTTCTGATGGCGCTCGAACGCGCTTCCGTCCTGGTGCTGGCGCCGGGCTGGCTGCTGGTAACTGCGGTGGCCATTGCCCATGCCCTGATACTTTCCCTTTCGGGGATCATGGCCGGCTTCCAGATGATCGTGTGGTCGAATTTCATCGAGAACATCTTTCGTCAGCTTGTCTATGCCGGGCTGATCGGGCTCTGCCTGCTGGCGGGGATCACGCTCACGCCGCAGAGCCTGTTTGCCGTCAATCTGGCAGCCAGCCTGCCCACGCTCCTGCTCATGGGGCTGCTGATCCTCGCCGCCCTGCGCCGGCACCTGCCCGAAGCGATGCCCGCGCGGATCGATGCGCGCTACTGGTTCCTCGGCGCCATGCCGCTGCTGCTGAGCGTTTTCGCCGGCTTCTTCAACACCAATCTCGATATCCTGATGATCGGATCGCTCATGGGGGATTTCGAAACCGGTATCTACCGGGCCGCCGTGCGCGGTGCGCTGCTGGTTTCGATCGCCAACATGGTTTCGCTGCAGGTGCTGGGGCCGATGCTTTCGCGCGCCCTGGCGCAGAAGGACACGGCCGGCGCGCAGCGCTTCCTGGCCTACAGCGCGCTGGTTTCCCTTGTAGTGGCGTTCACCCTCTGCGCGCTGCTGGCCCTTGCGGCGCATCCCTTCCTGGCGCTGTTCGGGCCGGAATTTCCCGAAGCCGCCACCGCCATGCGGATCCTGCTGGCGGGGATGGCTGTCAATGTGCTGGCCGGGGGCGGGGGTATCCTCCTGGTGATGCTGAACCGCGAAACCCGGGTGCTGATGATAAACCTCGCGGGCCTTGCTCTCAACATCGTACTGAACTACGCCCTGATCCGCCTCTGGGGGATCGAGGGCGCGGCCGCCGCCACATCGCTGACGCTCGCCTTCGTGGCACTTGCCATTCTCCATTCGGTAAAGCGCGAAAGCGCCCTCGATCCCACGGTATTTTCCGCCTGGCGCCTGTGGCGGGCCCGCCGGGCCAGGCGCGCCGGATAATTCCGTGGCCTGTTGTCGTTTTCACGATCTCGTTGCAGGATGGCCTTTGCATGAACAGCGTTTCTTCCCCCTTCTGCGTGGTCTGCGCGGCAAATGACGAAGCTTGCCTCGCGCGCAACCTGATGAGCAGCGAAATGATCCGCACGGGCCGCGTGCCGCTACATGTGGAGCGCGGCGCCCCCTCGGCCGCGCACGCCTGCAACGGCGGCCTCGATGCCACCGAGGCGCCGATCGTGATCTTCGCCCATCAGGATGTCTATTTTCCGCCCGGCTGGGAAAAACGCCTCGCCGCCGCCATAGAGGAGATCGAGAAAACCGATCCTGACTGGGCCCTCCTCGCCCCCTTCGGCATGGCGCGGGGCCGCGTGCGCCGGCATCTCGGGCCGGTGTGGTCAACCAGCCTAGGGCGGATCGTCGGAGCCGTGCCGGACGGCCCGCATCCGGCCCAGAGCTTTGACGAACTGGTGATCGTGATGCGCCGCGATGCCGGCCTGCGGTTTGACGAGGCCCTGCCCGGCTTTCACCTCTACGGGCTCGATATCGTGCAGACGTCGCTCGAAGCCGGGCGCGGCGCCCATGTCGCCCCCCTGCCTCTCGTGCATAATGACGATTTCCACGATATCCTGCGCCGCGATTTCACCGAAGCCTTCCATTACGTGCGGCGCAAATGGCGCCACCGGCTGCCCCTGCAATCGGCGATCTTGCGCCTGTCGCGCCACGGGCTGGAGCTGCCGCACCTGCATTGGCGCCTGCGCCTTTCCATGGCCAGGCGCCGGGCAATGGCCGGTGATTCCGCGCTGCCGGGGCGGCATTATGCCCGGCTTTGCGGCTGGGAATAGGCTCACGCCTCGCCTCGCTCCACCAGCGCGCTTTCGGTGGCATCGGCATCGGCAAAGCGGCCATAGGGCCCCACATCGATATCGCGCTTCAGGATGCGCGCGGGATTGCCCGCCACCACCGAGCGCGGCGGCACCGATTTCGTCACCACCGCGCCCGCGCCCACCACGCAGTTGTCGCCGATCTCCACGCCGGGCAGGATCAGGCTGCGCCCGCCGATGAAGCAGTTTTCGCCGATGCGGGTATGCACATAGAGGCCGCGGGTGCGGTCATGGGTGAGGATGCGCGCCTCGAAGGCCACATAGCTGTATGCGCCCACATGCACCCCCTTTGGGAAGGTGCGGTCGAACTTGGCGGACAGGGAAAATTCGGCGGTGGGGTGGATATCCATCCCCCAGAGCCTGGTGAGATACAAGCGCCGCGCATTCACCAGCACCCGTCGCAGGGCGCGCAGGCGATTGAGGCCCTGCGGCCTTGCCTTCCTGGGAGCTCCGGTTTCGCCGCTCATCGCCGTGGCCCTCCGGATGGCGCTGCCTGTTCGCCTGCCTCGCTGCGCGCATGATCGTGCAGCCAGGCCCCGGCCCCCAGCAGGAAGCAGACGAATACATAGACCGCCCCCCACACATGCACCGTCATCAGCACGAAGACGAGCCCCACCAGCACCACCATCAGCCCTGTGCGCTGATGAAGAACCCACGGATCGCGGATCTTCAGGCTTGACAGGCGGACGATGGAGCTCAGGAAAGCCCCCGCGATCAGGAGAAAGCCCGGGAACCCGTGGCGCATCGCCATCAGCAGCCAGAAATTGTCAACGCTTGCGGCATGCATCCAGGCCGGGCGCACCCAATCGTTCATGCCGATGCCGAAGATCGGATGGGCCCAGACGTTGTCCATGCCGAAGTTGAAGATGTTGATCCTCATGTAGCCGTTATGGGCGCTGAAAGCCGCATAGGAGATGAACACCTCAAAGGGGGTGCGGTTCGAGAGCAGATCCACCACCACATAGGCCAGCACCACGAGCCCGACAAGGATCTTCCAGTGATGGCGCACGCCGTGCATCAGCTTGTCCCACATCACGAGGCCAAGCTGCGCAATGAGTGCCAGATAGGCGCCGCTCGAGAGCGAGAAGAAGGTGGCGCCCACGGAAAGCCAAGCGCGGCGGAAGCCCTGGATCCCCTTCCCCCCGTTGCGGTTGGCGTAATAGAGAAGCCCGAAGGTGGAAGCCGCAAACACGCCGAACAGGATCGGGTGCTCGAAAACCACCTGGCTGCGAAACATCTCCAGGCGCTTTTCGTATTTGCCGCTGGCGTGGACCCAGTAATGGGTTTCCCCGATGAGATCCGCAATTCTGGCGAACACGCGGATACCGGTGAGGGATTCCAGAATCGCCGCCGGGAGAAACATCACCATCACGATGGTGAGCAGACGGGTCAGGGCATCGAAATCGTCGCGGTTTCGGATCAGCACCCGGCCGGCAAGAAATCCGCCCAGGGTCTCCAGCGTGGTGATCGCTATCAGCTCGATCCTGCTCGTTCCATGATTGACCAGAAGCGAAATCGCGATCCACAGCACGAAGCCCAGGATCAGAAAATCCACCGCCCGCAGACGCCCCACCCGTCCGCTCGCCCACAGGAAAAACATCGGGATGAATGCCACGAGGAGATACAGCCGGTAAGGGGTGAGAAGGAGCGGCCCGACATGGAACTTCAGCGGGAAAAGCAGGCAGAGCAGGAGCAGCACCAGCGCCAGATGGCGCATGGTGCGCGCCTTGGGCGGGTTGACGGGCCCCGTCGCCGCCGTGCCCGCGCCGCCCGGCCGGATGCGTTCGGGCTTGCCGCCACGCCCCGGATGCGGGTTTTCGGCCACGGCCGGAGCAGGGGCGGGCGCAGATCCTGCCCCCGCCGCAGCACCACCCGCCGCCAGGCCCGGCGTAACCGGGCCGGAGGAGAGCGGCCCGCGCCGCGCGCCGGGCGCGGGATCACCCCGCCGCCTCACCTTGCGCGGCGCATCCTGAGAAAACCGTGTATAGCGTACCACCTTGCATCCGTATTCTGTTCTGATGCCTGCTCTTAATCTAATCCACTTCCCGGCAAAACGGCAATTTTTCCCCGCCCTGTCCGGCCTGCGCTCTTACACCACGCGCCGGGCCGGGGTCAGATCTGCGATCAGGCGCGTCATTCCCTCTTCGTAACGGGTCAACCGGGCCAGCCCCTCGGCCAAGGCCGGTTCCATCTCGCTGCGCAGCGCGGCGCGGTTTTCGAGGGCGTCAAGGATCCGTGCCAGGATCTCCTCTTCGCCTTGGCGCGTACAATCCACCGTGCGCTCGTAACCGAGCGAGCCGAACAGCCCTGCGAACTTGCGGCTGTAGGCCATCGGCACCACCGGCACGCCGGCGGAAAAGGCGGCGATACAGCTGTGCATGCGCGCGCCCGTGAAGAAATCCAGCCCGGCGATGAAGCTTTTCGCCTCGATCGGCGTCGCGAAGCGCGGCGCCACCTTCA
Organism: Albidovulum sp.; assembly: GCA_015491895.1. Classification (GTDB taxonomy): domain Bacteria; phylum Pseudomonadota; class Alphaproteobacteria; order Rhodobacterales; family Rhodobacteraceae; genus WFVA01. Next base: position 12,179 of record WFVA01000023.1, read on the forward strand.
CGCCGGCAAATTCCGCCGCCAGCGCCTCGGACGCGCGAAAATCGTCCTCCACCGGATGCACCTCGGAAATCACATGCGGCACGAGGATCACCTCGGGCGCTTCGGGGTGATCGAGAAAGCCGCGGATGATGCGCCGGATCAGGGCCGGGTAATCCACCGTGAGGCCGAACATGTTGTTGCCGTCATAGCCGCCGTTCATCAGCAGCCCCGAAACATTGATCCCCACCCGCGGGCGGGCATCGGCGCGGCGGGCGGGCGGCGGCTCATGGGGAAGCCGCAGGGCCACGTCGCAGGCCTCGATGATCTCGCCCCGGTATCCGATCTCGCGCAGGTGCTCGCTCGACGGGTGATCGCGGGTGCAGACCATCCGGCAGCGCCTGAGCGAAGCCCGCGCCAGCAGGCGCGAGACCGGGCGGCGGAAGGGCCCCATCGTCTGGGGAGCGAGCACGAAGGGGCGGCGTGCAAGATGGCTCTGAAACTTCATCAGGAACATCAGCAGCAGCCGCTTGCGCCCGTAGATATCGGCGAAGCTGTCGCCGCCACCGATATCCACCACCAGATCGGCCCTGCGGATATGGCGCCAGAAGCCGCCGGGGTTCAGCAGGTCGCGCGCCGAGATGCGTGTGATGGTGATGTCGTCCCACTCCACATAGGGCGGGCGGGGATTGTGCCAGTCGATCAGGGTGAAGCGCACCACGCGCCCGGCCCTGCGGGCGGCTTCGCGCAGGATGGCGATCTGGGAAATCGTGAGCGCGCCCACGCCGAGATTGTCGGATTGGGCGGAGTGGAGAATGAGGCAGATGTTGAGCATGAAACTCCCTGGCGGATCGCCCGCGAAGAATGGAACCCGGATGCCCTAGCACAGGGTGGTGGCATTGTTAACCATGAAGGCGCTCAGAACCGATCATGGCCAACCCGCCCCCGCAATACGCGCCGCACCATGCCCAGAAAATTCTTCAGATTGCTGCGCAAGGAGTTCCGGCGCGCGCAGGCGCGGATATTGAGGCCCTCGTAGCGCGGGACCGGCCTGCCGGTGAGGCGGAGGCCCAGAAGCCGCGCGAAAAGCGCGCGCCGCCGCCCCGTCTGGCCGGGCTGGATGCGGGCCAGATCCTCCACCTCGAAAGGCGCGGTCGCAAGCCGCCCCGCCGCCCCGGCGCGGCGCACCAGATCTTCGCCGCGCCCGGTGCGCGCCACGATCAGGCTGATGCCCTCGCGCTCCTCAAACAGCGGATAGCCGCGCGCGTCCACCTCCCAGGCATCGGCGCAGACCACATCAGCCGCCATGGCGGTGCCGTCGGCGCAGATCTTGCAGCGGTGCTGCACGTGGCGCGAAAGGATCTTTCCCCAGCTTTCGTGATAGCTCATCGTGCGTTCCTCGCCGCGCGCGGTGATCGCCGTGGCCCGCCCCGGCCAGCCCCGGCCGCGATAGCGGAAGGCCTCCACCTCGCCGGGCGCCACGCCCAGGGCCGCCAGCACCTCCTCGGCCCCCCTCTGCGAAGGCACGCCGGCACAGAAGAACGACAGCATCCAGGGAAAGGCCGCGCGCAGCCGCTCATTGCGCGCCGCGAGCGCCCTCAGCGCCGCCACGTCGCAGGGTTTGCCGACGAAGGCGTATCTGCCGCCGCTTTCGATCAGCCCGCCCAGATCGGCCAGCGGCGCCGAGGGCGCATAGCGCGATCCCGCCGCCGCCAGCACCTCCTCGCGCCTGCGGCTCAGCACCGTGCGATTGCCCAGGGGATTCTCGGGATCGGCGGCGATCTCCACCACCCCGTCCACCTCGCCCGTTTCCAGAAGATGCAGCAGCAGCGCCGAAAGCGCCCCGCCCGATGAGGCGGTGAAGCGCAGTTCGGGATCGGCGGCATGGCCCGTGCACATCGAAACATGGGGCCCCCAGAGCGGATGATCGGGGCGCCCCCCGGCCGCCACCTTCAGCCCGAGCCCCGGGCAGACGGCGGCAATGGCCTCTTCCTCGGCCGTGCTCAGGGGCGCGCTCTGGCGCGGGCGCAAGAAGCCCGGCGGGCGCATTTCCATGCCGATGCGTTCGGGCGCGATCAGCGCGCAGGCTCCGCAGCCGGCGCAGAGATCCCCTCGTGCCACGCGCAACAGCGCAGGCGAGCGGGGAAAATCGGATGTTTCGGGCCTTTCCGCCACGGGCATGCCTTTTTGCAAAAACGAACAACCCTGCCTAAAGGCCGTGATTTGCGCCGTGATGCAAGCCCTTTTGCGCCCGGTTCCCCCTCGTCCGCTTTCGTGCTACCAGAGCCGGCACCCTCAGGCCGCACAACCGGAAAACCGCTTGGAATCGTCTCTGTTCATGCCCGAAACATCCCCTCCCCCGCACCCTCTTGGCGTGATCGTCGTCACCTTCAACGCCGAGGACGTGATCCTCGATTGCCTCGAAAGCCTGATGGCGGCGAAGGGCGCCGATCTGCGGGTGGTGGTGGTGGACAACGCCTCCGAGGATGGCACGGTGGAGAAGATCCGCGCCTGGGCCGCCGGAACAGAGCCTTACAAGGCCCCCAATGATCTGGCGATCCCGCTTGTGCCCTGCGCAAAGCCGCTGGCGCTGTGCGAGCTTGCCCCCGGCGCCAAACCCGATGCCCCCCTCCCCCGCCTCACCCTGATCCGCGCGCCGGCGAACCGGGGCTTTGCCGGCGGGGTGAACCTCGGCCTTGCCACGGCGGCGCGCGATCCTGAAATCGCCCACTTCTGGATCCTCAACCCCGACAGCATCGCCACCCCCGAAACCCCGGCCCTCTACGCCGCCCAGGCCGCCCGGCATCCGGGCTACGGGCTGATGGGCGGGCGCACCTGCTACATGGACCCCCCCGATCAGATCCAGATCGACGGCGGCACGGTGAATTTCCTCACCGGCGTCACCGGCAACCTCAACCTCGGGCAACGTCACCCCGATACCCCGCCCCCCGACAGCAGCGAGATCGATTTCATCACCGGGGCCAATCTGGTGGTATCGCGCGCCTTCTACGAGGTGATCGGCCCCATGCGCGAGGATTACTTCCTTTACTACGAAGAAGTGGACTGGGCCCTGCGCCGGGGCTCTTTCCCCCTGCTCTACTGCCCCGGAACGCTTGTCCATCATCGCGCCGGAACGGCGATCGGCTCGCCCACGCTGGCGCGTTTCGCCTCCCCGTTCTCTCTCTATTTCAAATACCGCAGCCGGATGAAATTCATCCGCCGCTTCAGCCCGCTGGCGCTGCCGGTCACCTGGGCCTACGCCATGGCCAAGGCGGCGCAGATCCTGCTCCGGGGCGGGCGGGCCGAGGCC
>WFVA01000024.1 GCA_015491895.1 Albidovulum sp.
GTCTCGCGACGATACATGTCGATGGAAAGCCTGAACCAGATATGCAATGAAAAAGAAGGCGCGGCCCTGATCGCCGCCGCCGAGTAGGAAAATGCCTCAGACGAAGAGGCCGGTGAGCCGAGTTCCTACACCACGACAGGGGGCACTATCCTCGTATGTCGCCCTGGGATTGTCAGGACACTCGATCATCATCGGACGTTCCTTTGCGCCTGTCGGCATCTGCCGCCTGATCTGGGCACAAATTCACCATCCCCGCAAGCCTCTCCCCGGAAACGGCAGGCCTCAACCAGCTGTTTTTCGGGAATATTTTGGAATATTCAGGAATATTCTTCCGAAAAGCCATGCAGATTCAACAGCCTCTCCAATAGGGCCAACGGATTGCCCGGCCAGCAAAAATAAATTAACTTTGCGGTCTCGTTTTCCCGGCCATTGGCCCCAATCACACTCGAAGATCCTGGATGCCGCGCAAACCCTCCATCAGTGAATCAATACCTGGCCGACTCATGGCTGCTCGGATGCAGGAGATTCGTATGGGATCAAACCTCACCCAGAGTGAATTCGCGACCCTGGTCAAATCTTCGCAAGGCACCATCAGCAAATGCGAAAGCGGAAAGGCAGCCCCTCGCTTCAGCTTTGCCGCAATATCCACAAATGCACGGGGATGGACCCACTTGCTGTATCATCCGAACGCAAGACTCTCATCTTCCTGCCGGGCTTGCCGGAACCCTCCACCCCTCAATCGCGCAGCAGAACAACCCGGCTTCACCGGTATCGCCAGCTGCACGATTTTTACCGCTACCTTCGCACCAGGTCTGCCCAGCGGCGAAAGTGGATACGCATACGCGATCATATCTTTGCAGGGGCATCGATTTACGGATTCCTCAAACAAGGCGCCATTCATATGGACCCTGCCGGGGCCCATGGGGGAGGCAGGCCTGCCTTTCCTGATAGCCTCCTTCGTTACATACATTTTTCTCGTGCTGGTATTCTTGGAATACTGGTCATTCAACCTCTGGCGCCGGAAAGCCTGAATTGAAACCTTCATCGCATGCGCGCCCGGGGCCGCCCGGTTGCTTTCCCTGATAGGCGGCTTCGGACAAACCGAACGCCCTGCGCCTCAAGAAGGAGAGGCCGCCAGCGCCCCGGGGAAAATTCCGCGCTCGCCAGGGTAACCCGCGAATGGGGGAAAAGGAGAGCCGATGGACAAACTTTGGGGATAAATGTCCAGACTGTCTGGCGCTTCACAAGGTGGGATATGGCGCGCTGGGGAGGATTCGAACCCCCGACCCCCTGATTCGTAGTCAGGTACTCTATCCAACTGAGCTACCAGCGCGCGGACAGGCGGGATTTAGCGATCCCTGAAGGGCTTTGCAAGGGGCAAAGATGAGGTTTTTCATTCCGCCGCCTCTCCAAAGGCGATTTCCGACTTCGGCAGGCAGATCCGGAAGGCGGTGCCGGTTTCATCGCTGCCGAGAAGCTCGAGCCTTCCGCCGTGGCCGCGGATCAGTTCTGCCGCAATGGCAAGGCCGAGGCCCGTGCCGCCCTTGCGCACCCCGCCCTGAAATGGCGTGAAGAGATTTTCCCGCGCCTTCGGCGGCAGGCCCGGGCCGGTATCGGTGATGTAGATTTCCCATGTGTCATCCCCTTCTTCGGCACTGATGGTGATTTCACCGGCCCGGCCGCTTGCCACGATCGCCTGGCGGGCATTGCGCACAAGATTGAGAAGCACCCGGTAAAGCTGTTCGCCATCGGCCCGCAGCACCAGCCCCGGCGGAACTTCGATACTGTATCTCACATCCTCATCGCTCCCGGCCATGCGCTCGCTTTCCACCACATCTTCAACGACCGGGCCAAGGGCGATACGCTCAAGGCGCGGGGGGTGTTCCTCGGCCTTGCCGAAGGCCAGTGTCGTTTCGCAGAGATTGACCGCCCTACTGATGGAAGTGACAAGCTTTGGCACCGCGCGCGCCACGGCCGGATCCTCGCTCATTTCAAGGCGGTCGGTGAAAAGCTGGGCGGTGGTGAGGATATTGCGCAGATCATGGCTCACCTTGGCCACGGCGCTGCCGAGCTGAGCGAGGCGCTCCTTCTGCTTGAGGCTGCCGGTAAGCTGTGTCTGCATGGATTGCAGGGCAGCTTCCGCCTCGCGCAATTCGCTTATGCCCGCCTGCGGCTTGATGATGCGCCGCGAATCCTCGGGCGCGGCGGCGTAGGATTTCATATGCGAGACAACACGCCTGATCGGGCTGACGAGGAAACGGCGCACCGCAAGGAAGAGGAGAAGCGCCGTGATCGCGGAGATAACAAGCGACAGCCCGAGAATGCTGAGGCCGTAATCAAGCATCGCCTTGCGCAAGGGGGCCGAATTCATCGTGACCTCGATTTCGAGCCCGGCGCCCTGCACCGGGGCTCCGATCACGCGGATGATCTCGGGATCGGGGTCGATGAGACGCACAATGGCATCCCGGATCAGATCAAAGGGCGCGGCATGGCGCAGATCGATTGTCTTGCTCACCGGTTCGGGCAATTCGGAGGAGAGCACCAGCTGGCGCATCTCGTTACGCCTCAGCACCACATTGTAAACACCGGCATTTTCCAGCAGTTCCTTCTCGAGTTCATCGTCGATCATGTCATCGGCAAGAAGCGCCAGAGCAGCGATCTGCGCCTTTTCGAGGCGCAGCTGCAGGTAGTCGTGGCGAAAGCGCGCCACGGAGGGCACGAAAATCAGCACTTCGGCCAGCATGACGAAAAGGACCGTCAGAACAAGAAATCGGCCGGAAAGGGAATTCAGGACCATCTGCGCCTCGTTTTTCGCTCTGTCAGGGCACCCAGCGCTGCACAAGGCCGACAAAGCGCTTGAGCCACATGTTATCAAAGAGACGCGGCGAGAAATAGGCCCCCGCCGCGCGTTTGCCGATTTCCCCCATGGTGGGATAGGGCAGCACCGTGGCGGCGATGGCGCTCATCTTCATGCCGTTGGCGATGGCCATGGCCCAGAGGCCGATCAGATCTCCGGCCCCCGCCCCCGCGATGGTGGCGCCCACCGGGCGGCCCTTCACCACCATCACCTTGATGCGCCCGCACGTCCGGCCCTCGGCAATCGCCCGATCATTGCCGGAAAAATCAAAGCGCACCACCTCGAGGCGCTCCCCATGCCTGCGCCGCGCCTCGGCTTCCGCAAGCCCCACATGCGCCAGTTCGGGATCGGTATATGTCGCCCAGGGGATATGATCGGTTTTCGCGCAGGCCGGCAGGCCGAGAAGGATGGAGCGGATCACCACCCCGGCGTGATAGCCGGCAACATGGGTGAATTGCAGCCCGCCCGCCACGTCACCTATCGCATATACACGCCTGTTGGTGGTGCGCAGATCCCGCCCCACCACGATCCCGCCCCTGCCGTGTTCGATCCCCGCGGCTTCGAGATCGAGCCGTTCGGTATTGGGCTTTCGCCCGGCCGCGACCAGAAGATCGGTGCCGCGGAAGATGCGGCCGTCCTTCACCTCCACCTCGATCGCGCCTGCCTTGCCGCGAATTTCCTTCGCCATCGCCTCTTCCTCGATGGCAATACCCTCGCCACGCAGGCGCTCGAGCACGATCGCCGCCATTTCCGGGTCATCCTTCCCGAGTGCCTTCATGCCCTCGATGACCGTCACCTCGGAGCCCAGACGGCGGTGCGCCTGGGCCATCTCCATGCCGATCGGCCCGCCACCGATCACCAGGAGATGCCCGGGGCGCCCGCTTTTGGAGAAGATGGTTTCGTTGGTATCGTATGGCACTTTCCCGAGCCCCGGAACGGGTGGCACCAGCGGCGAGGATCCGGTGGCGATCACGAAGCGGCGCGCCGAGATCACATGCTCCCCCGCCTGCACCTCGCGCGGCGAGATGAAGCGGCCGTATTCGCGGATCACCCGGACCCCGAGCCCTTCGAAACGCTCTTCACTGTCATGCGGGGCGATGGTGGAAATGGTGCGCGCCACATGATCCCTGACGGCCGCGAAATCCACCTCGGGCTCTGCGGGCCGGATCCCGAAAGACCCGCCTTCGCGCATTGCCTGTGCGTGCTTTGCCGCCGCAAGGAGCGCCTTCGAGGGCACGCAGCCGTAATTCAGGCAATCGCCGCCCATCTTGTGGCCCTCGAGCAGCACCACCCGCGCGCCCATCTGCACGGCCCCCGCCGCAAGGGAAAGCCCGCCAGAGCCCGCGCCGATGACGCAGAGATCCGTTTCGATCCGTTCCATCAGCGGGCCCTTTGCATCTTGTTGAGGAATTTCAGCACCATCGGCATGGCCGCCAGCAGGCAGAGCCCGAGAATGGGAAAGAGGATATGGGGCTCGAAGATCACGCCGGGATCGGGTGTCTCGCCGCGGGCAAACACCTCCGCGAGCCCCGATCCGATCGCCGTATAGACGATCGCACCCGGAATGATCCCGAGCATGGTTGAAATCACGAAACGATGCAGCGGCACGCCCACGAGCGCCGGCACGAGATTGGCCACGAAGAACGGCACCGCCGGCACTAGGCGTATGAGAAAAAGCATCGACCACTGGTTTTCATCTATCCCCGCCTTGATCTTCCTGACCGCCCCCTCGCCCGCATCCATCCGCGCCGCGAGCTTCTCGCCGAGCCCCCGGCGAGCGGCAAGGAATATGAGCGTGGCCCCCATCGTTGCGGCGAGCACGTTGTAGGCGGTGCCGGGGAAGATCGCGAAGAGGAAGCCCCCGGTGATGGAAGCAACGGCCGCACCGGGAAGCGAAAACGCAACAATCACCGTATATATGGCGATGAAGGCGCAAACCGTCTGCAGATAATGGGCATCGCGAAAGGCCAGCAGCGCTTCCCGGTTTTCGCGCAGGGTCTCGAAGCTGAGATACTCCCGCAGGGTGAAGGCACCGATCACGGCAACAACGAGGATCACCGTCAGAGGCAATGCCCTGATGAGCGCATTTGCTACCTGTCGTTCTTCATCCATTTCGCTCTCATCGGCTCCGCTCATGGCCGCTCCTTCCGTCATCCGCCGCCCCAAGCAATAAATGCGCGGGCTTTCACCCCGGCGATACCCCTTTCACGGCGGCTTGAACAACAGTGAGCCATTATTTCACGCCAGGGCCGGGATGCGGCGTTCATGAAACAGTTTTCCGTCATCTGCGCTCCACCATGTAACAATTCCCTGCCTTACGAATTGACTTGCCCCCCTTCTGCCCCTAAAGGACGGGCTTCGGATATGAACAGCCTGCGAATCCGCCCGGATGCGCAGGCAAGTTGACGGAGACGGGCGATGAAACGCACCTACCAACCTTCGAACCTGGTCCGCAAGCGCCGCCACGGGTTCCGCGCACGCATGGCCACCAAGGCCGGCCGCAAGATCATCAACGCGCGCCGTGCCCGCGGACGCAAGCGCCTCTCGGCCTGAGCCCCGTGCGCCCTGAGGGCGCCGATCAGGGAAAACGGAAAATGCAACCGCCGAAAGCAACCGGGGCAGGCAATGGAGCCGAAGCCACGGAAGAGCTTGCGGCGGATTTTGCGTGTGTTCACGAAGTGGAAACGCTGCGCCAACGGGCCGATTTCCTGCGCGCCGCGCGGGCAAGGCGGGTGCATGCGCCCGGCTTCGTGCTCCAGGCCCGAAAGCGCCGGCCCGAGGAGGCCGATCCCGGGCTTGTCCGCGTCGGATTTACCTGTTCGAAGAAGGTCGGGAATGCCGTGAAGCGCAACCGCGCCAAGCGGCGCCTGCGGGCGCTGGCACGGGCCGTCCTGCCCCGACACGGCCGCCCGGGCTGGGATTACGTGCTGATCGGCCGGGCTGGCGAAACGGCCAGACGGCCCTATATTGAAATGGAAGCCGATCTGCGCCGCGCGCTGAAAAAGATACACGAACCCCGCCGATGAGCCCTCTTGCCCATATCCTTGCCCTGCCCGTCCGGCTCTACAGGCTGCTCCTCTCGCCCTGGGTCGGCCATTCCTGCCGCTATCAGCCTACCTGCAGCGCCTATGCGCTCGAGGCATTCGAAAAACACGGCGCCTTCAGGGGAGCCTGGCTTGCAGCGAGGCGGATCGGGCGCTGCCACCCCTGGGGCGCCAGCGGCCATGACCCCGTTCCCCAAGCCACTGGGGCCCGGCAGGATGATGACACACCGCCCTCCGAATCATCGCGGTAGAGCCGAAAGCTCCGCGGCCAGGAGCATCCGCAAAAGCCCGAAAATCCCGGTTTCAGGAGCGGTTCAAGAATCCACACAGCCTTTTCCGGCTTTGCAAATCCGTGTGTGATTCTTCATTTTACCAAGTAATGTCAAACTGTTAAGAGATATTCAGACTCTGTAAAATTCGTACAAACCAAAAACATTCATCAAATATTAGGCACCAGGGGTGCATGAAAACTGCATTCGGGATGGAGAGCGCGGATGTCAAAAAAGATATTGCCCCCTGAGGCCATCATGCAGCCGGAAGCCAGGGATCCCCTGACCTACGCCGTCAGCCGCCGGGATCGCAATATTCTGGACATGGTGGAGAGCGCTCTGCGGCGCAAGCAGGTTATGCTGGCCTTCCAGCCGGTCATTCTGGCGCGTGGCGATAACCCGGTGGCCTTCCATGAAGGGCTGATCCGCGTGCTCGATGATACGGGGCGGACCATCCCGGCCGCGGAATTCATCACTGTCGTCGAAGCCCATGAAACCGGGCGCATCATTGATTGTCTTGCCCTTGAATGCGGCTTTCAGGCCCTGAGCGCAGAGCCCTCGCTGCGCCTTTCGATCAACATGTCGGCCCGCTCGATCGGCTATGGGCGATGGATGAAAACCCTGCGCGAGGGGCTGGAGGAAAATCCGGGAGCCGGCGAAAGGCTCATTCTGGAAATCACCGAGACCTCGGCCATGCTGATGCCCGAACTGGTAATCAGCTTCATGGAAGAAATGCAGATGAAGGGCGTTTCCTTCGCGCTTGACGATTTCGGCGCCGGCTACACCGCCTTCCGCCATCTGCGGGATTTCTATTTCGACATCCTGAAGATTGATGGCCAGTTCATCCGCGGCATCAGCGCCAATCCTGACAATCAGGTGCTCACCAAGGCGCTGATCGGGATCGCAAAGCAGTTTGACATGCTGAGCGTTGCCGAAAGCGTTGAAACCGTGGAAGATGTGAATTTCCTGTGCAATGCAGGGATAGACTGCCTGCAGGGCTATTACTTCGCCGCGCCAACGATCACGCCCCCGTGGCAGATGCCGCAGGCCCGCGAAACCGCCTGACATTTTCGCCTCCTGTTGCTGTCGGAATGTGAAGTCCTTAAGACTTGGAGCAAATGCGGCCTCAGCATGGATCCGATGCCGCCTCCCCTCCTGGATGAAAGGACTGAACATGAAAGATGTCGTCATCATATCCGCCGCCCGTACCCCCGTCGGGAGCTTCCTTGGTTCGTTTGCCAACACGCCGGCCCATGAGCTGGGCGCCGCCGTTCTGGAGGCGCTGGTGGAGCGCGCCGGGATCGAAAAGGGCGAGGTGAGCGAAACGATCCTCGGCCAGGTTCTGCCGGCCGGCCAGGGGCAGAATCCGGCCCGCCAGGCGCATATCGCCGCCGGCCTGCCCATCGAGAGCGCCGCCTGGGGGATCAATCAGGTCTGCGGCTCGGGGTTGCGCGCCGTGGCGCTCGGTGCCCAGCATATCATGCTCGGCGATGCCGGGATCGTTGCCGCGGGCGGGCAGGAGAGCATGTCGCTCGCGCCGCATGTGGCGCATCTGCGCTCCGGCCGGAAGATGGGTGACATGAATTTCATCGATTCCATGATCCGCGATGGGCTCTGGGATGCGTTCAACGGCTACCACATGGGCCAGACGGCCGAGAACGTGGCCGAGAAATGGCAGATCGCGCGCGAGGAGCAGGATGCCTTCGCCCTGGCCAGCCAGAACAAGGCGGAAGCGGCCCAGAAGGCCGGGAAGTTCGCGGCCGAGATCACGCCCTTCACCGTCCGATCCCGCAAGGGCGATATCGTCGTGGATCAGGATGAATATATCCGCCACGGCACGACCATCGAGGCCCTTCAGAAACTGCGCCCTGCCTTCGTGAAGGATGGCACCGTGACGGCCGGCAATGCGAGCGGCATCAATGATGGCGCCGCCGGCGTGCTTCTGATGAGCGCGAAAGAGGCCGAGAAGCGCGGCATCGAGCCTCTGGCAAGGATCGCCTCCTGGGCCACGCATGGGGTTGATCCTTCGATCATGGGTATCGGGCCGGTCGGCGCGAGCCGAAAGGCGCTCGAGAAGGCCGGCTGGAAGGTGGAGGATCTTGATCTCGTGGAAGCCAACGAGGCCTTCGCCGCGCAGGCGCTCGCCGTCAACAAGGAGATGGGCTGGGATCCGGAGATCGTGAATGTGCACGGGGGCGCCATCGCCATCGGCCATCCGATCGGGGCATCCGGCGCACGGATCCTCAACACCCTGCTGCACGCCATGCAGGATCGGGATGCGAAGAAGGGCCTCGCCACCCTGTGCATCGGCGGCGGGATGGGTGTTGCACTTTGTGTTGAGCGTGGCTAAAAGGAATCTTGCGCGCAAGAATATTGCGCACACTCAGTTCAATAAGCAACTTGATTGCTTGCTCGGGAGGATCCTTTGGCCAGAACAGCACTCGTCACCGGTGGCACGCGTGGAATCGGCGCGGCCATCTGCAAGGCCCTGAAGGCAGCAGGCCACGATGTGGCCGCGAACTACGCCGGCAACCATGAAGCCGCCAAAGCCTTCAGCGCGGAAACCGGTATACCGGCCTACAAATGGTCGGTCGCCGATCCGGACGCCTGCATCGAGGGCATCGCCAGGGTGGAGGCCGATCTCGGCCCGATCGACATTCTCGTGAACAACGCCGGCATCACCCGCGACGGCATGTTTCACAAGATGACCCGCGAGCAATGGCGCGAGGTGATCGACACCAATCTCAATGGCCTGTTCAACATGACCCATCCAATCTGGCCGGGCATGCGGGAGCGCAGGTTCGGCCGGGTGATCAACATCTCCTCGATAAACGGGCAGAAGGGGCAGGTGGGCCAGGTGAACTATTCCGCCGCAAAGGCAGGTGATCTCGGCTTCACCAAGGCGCTGGCGCAGGAAGGCGCCCGCTTCGGCATCACGGTAAACGCAATCTGCCCCGGCTATATCGCCACCGAGATGGTCATGGCGGTGCCGGAAAAGGTGCGCGAGGCGATCATCTCCCAGATCCCCGTGGGCCGGCTCGGCGAGCCGGAAGAGATCGCGCGCTGCGTGGCCTTTCTCGCCGCCGATGAAGCCGGGTTCATCACCGGCTCCACCCTCACCGCCAATGGTGGACAATACATGATCTGATCCCCATGATGCCCCGCAAACGGAGGCGTCATGCAGGATCGGAAAGCCACCATCGCCGGGCTGGCCGCCATCGGGCTCTGGGCCATGCTGGCGCTTCTGACAGTAGCCACGGCGCCGGTGCCCCCCTTCCAGCTTGCCGCCATATGCTTTGCCATCGCGGCGGGGCTCGGCGCATTCATCGTCTGGCAAAACGGCACGCTCGGGGAGCTGCGGGCAATCCCCTGGAAGGTGATCGCCTTCGGCACTGCGGGGCTGTTTGGCTATCATGCGCTCTATTTCTCCGCCCTGCGGCTCGCTCCTCCGGCCGAGGCGGGGCTCATTGCCTATCTCTGGCCGCTGCTTATCGTGCTCTTTTCCGGCCTTTTACCGGGTGTCAGGCTGCGCGCGGCCCATGTCATTGGCGCTCTGGCAGGCTTTGCCGGCGCCGCGCTGCTTGTGGCTGACAAGCTCGGCGGTTTTGCCGGCACAGCCCTGCCCGGCTATGGCCTTGCGCTTCTCTGTGCCTTCACATGGGCGGGCTATTCGGTGCTTTCACGGCCCTTGGGCAAAGTGCCCACCTCCAGCGTGACCCTCTACTGCGCCGCCACGGCCCTGCTCTCCCTGATCGCGCATTCATTGCTGGAGCAGACAGCCTGGCCGCTCTCCCCTCTCGGATGGCTTGCCATGCTCGCCCTCGGCCTCGGCCCGGTCGGGCTGGCGTTCTATCTGTGGGATCACGCCATGAAACGGGGCGACATACAGCTCCTGGGCGTCGCCAGCTACGCCGCCCCCCTGATTTCAACGGCAATCCTCGTGATCGCAGGCATGGCCGAGCCGAACTGGCGCCTCGCCGTGGCTGCGCTGCTGATCACCGGCGGCGCCCTTTTCGCGGCGCGCGCCGGGCGTTCATGAGGCTTCGTTCAGCCGCCGGAAAGGCGGGTGATCTCCTCCTTGAGCCTCAGTTTCTGCTTTTTCATTTCAGCGATCTGGAGATCGTCCACCCCCGGGCTGCGCTGGGCCTTTTCGACCTGCTCGGAAAGCTTCTGGTGTTTCCTGCGGAGTTCCTGAAGGTGCGAACTCAAGGTCATTCCTGTTCCTCCTGTGCTGAATACCCCACATCAGGAGTGCACCATAAAAATCCCGGTTTGTCACGGGTGAAGGCACGGAATGGCGGCCATTTTCCCGCCGCCGTAAGGGATCAGTCCGGATCCGGCAGCAAGGGGCGGCCCTCGCGAAGCACCCCGCGCAGGTGGGGGGTGTAGCTTTCCCAATCTCCGGCATGGGCATCGCCCTCATGCATGATGACGGGCGCATGAAGGCGAAAATCGGCCCGCCCACCCTTTCTTGCGCGCAGGATGAAGCGCCCCGCTTCGCGCCCGGCACGGGGGGCAATCGGGAATATCTCCACGCTGCCGAGCCGGGCTGAAACGGCCTCCAGAAACTCCGGCAAACGGCTCGTGTGCAGGATCGCTGTCAGATACCCGCTCGGCAGCAGGCGGCGGGAGGCCGCTGCCGCCCAATCGGCCAAAGCCGCCTCGCCGGCAAAGGCTATCTCCCGCCCTTCGTCTCGCGCGGGGCTTCTGGCAACCGATCTGTGATAGGGCGGGTTGGCGATCACGTGATCGAAGCGCCGCGCGCGAAGGGCGCTCGGCATGGCGCGAAGATCGCCCTCATGCACATCCAGCCTCATCGCATTGGCCTCGGCGTTCTGCCGCGCCAGATCCGCATATTCCGGCTGGATTTCCAACCCCGCCACATCAAGCCCCGCCACGCGCGCCATCAGGCATAGGCTGGCAACACCGGCCCCGCAGCCAAGCTCCAGCACGCTCTGCCCCGCGCGCGCCGGCACGCTTGCCGCGAGAAGCACCGGATCCACACCGGCCCGGTAGCCCTTCTTCGGCTGCAGGATCCTGAGCCGCCCGCCGAGAAATTCGTCACGGGTGAGCATGTCGGGCGCAAACATGCCTCATCCCTCCCTGGGAATGCCGTTATCATCGAGAATGATCCGGGCCCGCCACAGATCGCCATCGCGCACCATGAGCCGGCGGGGCAGAATGCCGATCGAGCCTTCGAGAATGCTCATGTTTACGTCCAGTTCGAAGCAGTCTATACCCTCGCCCTGAAGCAGCGCCTTGGCATGAGCCATGCGGGTGATGTCATTCGTGCGCAGCAGTTCCTTCATGCCACCAGACATAGGGCGTTTGGCATGGGTTTGTCGAGGCAACCACATATGGAGAGCGGGATCGTGGATAGTGCTGTCAGGCCGCACGAAATTCTGAGCCATCACCTCGCCGACGACATGGAAGCCGTCAATGCGCTGATCCGCGAGCGCATGGCCTCGCGCCATGCGCCGCGCATCCCGGAAGTGACGCGCCATCTCGTCGAGGCCGGCGGCAAGCGCCTGCGTCCGCTCCTCACCCTCGCTTCGGCGCGGCTCTGCGGCTACGGCGGGCCTTACCACGTGCACCTTGCCGCCACCGTGGAATTCATCCACACCGCCACGCTCCTGCATGACGATGTGGTGGATGAAAGCGAAAGGCGCCGGGGCCGGCCCACCGCGAATCTCCTGTGGGACAACAAATCAAGCGTCCTCGTGGGCGATTACCTGTTTTCACGCAGCTTCCAGCTGATGGTGGAAACGGGTTCGCTCGAAGTCCTTGATATCCTCGCCAACGCGAGCGCCACCATTGCCGAGGGCGAGGTGCTCCAGCTGACGGCGGCGCAGGATCTTCGCACCGACGAAGCCACCTACCTGCAGATCATCCGCGGCAAGACGGCCGCCCTCTTTGCCGCCGCCACCGAAGTGGGGGGCGTGATCGCCGGCGCCGATGCGGCCACCGTGAAGGCGCTTCGCGATTTCGGCGATGCGCTCGGAATCAGTTTCCAGATCGTCGATGATCTGCTCGATTACTGGGGCACGAGCAGCATCGGCAAGAACCGGGGCGATGATTTCCGCGAGCGCAAGCTCACGCTGCCTCTGATCAAGGCCGTGGCCGGCGCGGATGAGGAAGAGCGCTCCTTCTGGGTGCGGGTAATCGAAAAGGGCGATCAGCGCGAAGGCGATCTGGAGCGCGCGCTGGTGCTGCTTGAAAAGCACGGCGCTCTTGAAAGCACCCGCGCCGAGGCGCTTGCCTGGGCCGCGCGCGCGAGAGACTCTCTTTCCCGCCTGCCCGAAGGCCCGATCCGCCCCATGCTCGAAAATCTCACCGATTACGTCGTTGCCCGGCTGAACTGAAGCCGAAGCTGCGGGCATTCATTCAGGCGGTAACCCTTGGCTCGAGCGCGCTGGCATCTCCCAGAATGCGCGCCGCTTTCACCCACCAGTCCGGGTGGCCGGAGCGAAGTTTTAACGCCGCTGCTTCGGCTGCCTCGCGGTTGTCAAACAGCCCGAAGCAGGTGCCCCCCGAGCCCGACATCCGCGCAACGCAGCAGCCCGGCGCCGCCCGAAGCGCGGCCAGCACATCTCCGATCAGCGGGGCAAGGGCAAGGGCGGGGGGCTCCAGATCATTTCGCTGCGCCTCGATGAAGGCGGCCAGATCCCGCACATCCCCGAAGCGCGGCAGATCATCTGGCATGGGCGGGTTTTCCCGCTGCCGGAGGGCTGCGAACACCGCTGGCGTCGCCACCCTGACGCCCGGATTGGCCAGCACCATCCAGGCTTCGGGCAAAGGGCGCGCGAGCGGATCGATCCGCTCCCCGATCCCCCGCATGCGCGCGGGAACGCCCGCGAGGCAAACAGGAACGTCCGCACCGAGCAGAGCCGCGCGCTGCATCATCTCCGCAGGCGCCATTTCCACCCCCGGCAGAAGCGCCGCGGCGCGCAGCACCGCCGCGGCATCCGATGAGCCGCCCCCGATTCCCGCTGCCACGGGCAGGTTCTTTTCGAGCCTGATCCGAAGCGGCGGCACGTCTTGCAGGGGTTCCAGGGCCCGGCTCACAAGGTTCCCCCCTTGGCCGGCCGCTCCACCGTCCAGCGCATCAGCAAACGGGCCATGAATATCCAGGCCCGGCTCCTGCCCGGTTTCGAGGCTGATCCTGTCACCTACGGACACAAAGCAGACCAGGCTGTCGAGCAGATGCAATCCATCCGCCCTGCGGCCCGTGACATGAAGGGTCAGATTGAGCTTGGCCGGCGCCAGAGCCTCAATTCTCATTGTGGCTCATGGCAAGAGGCTTGGCACCCTCGGCTTCCAGCACCGCATCCAGGCCGACTTCGAGCTTGCGCAGGATCCGTTTTCTTTCCTTCTCCTCGGGATCGAAGGAAAGCGCGCGCTGCCACTGCACGCGCGCCTCGCGATTGCGCCCCACGGCCCAATAGACATCGCCGAGGTGATCGTTGATGATCGGATCCGTCGGCGTCAATTCGGCCGCGCGCTCCATGTGCCTGACGGCTTCCTCATAGCGGCCGAGACGGTAGAGCGCCCAGCCGAGCGAATCCGTGATGTAGCCGTCATCGGGCCGCGCGGCCACCGCCTTGCGGATCATTTCCAGCGCCTCTTCGAGCTTCATGTTCTTGTCGACAAGCGAATAGCCGAGATAGTTCAGAACATTCGGCTGATCTGGCTCCAGGGCGAGCGCCTGCCTGAGATCGGCCTCCGCGAGATCCCATTTCCCGAGGCGTTCATGGGCAATGCCGCGCGCATAATAGATGAACCAGTCCGCGCCACCGGCGTTTTCGACCAGTTCGATGGCCCGGGAATATGCCTTGGCGGATTTGTCGAATTTTTTCGCCTGACGATAGATATCCCCGAGCGAGACATGAACCCGGGCAAGATCGGGATAGGCTTTTGCCAGCTGTTCGAGCACCTCTATCGCCGCATCTTCCCGGCCGGCCTTGCGCATCGCGTTGGCGCGCCCGATTTCGGCTGTCACACGGGCGGGATCATCAGGCGAAATCAGCTTGTAGGTTTCGATTGCAAGATCATGATTCCCGAGCCGCTCGAGAATCTGGGCCGTCATCAGAACGGCCTCGGCATGATCGGGATTCAGCATCTGGGCCATGCGGCTGTAGATCAGCGTGTAGGTATCGCCGGCTTCCCCGCGCAGGGCGCCGGCCAGAGTGTAGAACACCTCGGCCATCCCTTCACGCGGCGAGACGACAAGACGGAAGGGGAGCCTTTCTCCCGCCTCAAGGCGCGCGCGCAGATCCTCCGCGAGGGGATCGGGCTCGCTGCCGAATGCCGTCTCGACGAGTTTCAGGGCATCCTTGTTGCGCTCGAGCTGGCTCAGGATCTGGGCATGGGCGATCACACCGCGGCGCGTCATCCGCAGGGAAGCCCCGGCCTTGCCGGCGAAGATCTCGTCGGCCCCGGCAAAATCGCCGGCCGAAGCGATCGCGAGAGCCTTGTGATAGAGCCCGAAGGCACGCGAGCCCTTGGCGGCAATCACCTGATCGAAGCTCTCGAGTGCATCGGACACACGCCCCGTCCCCATCTCGGCCCATGCCTTGAGAAGGCCATCCACGAGCGGGCCGATCCTTTCGCCTTCCTCGAGGCTTTTCAGAATGGCGGCGTAATCTTCCTTGCGGGCAAGATCCCCGAGGAGAATCATGTTCGCCATCTGGCTATTCCGGCCATCGGCGACCATCTTGCGGGCTATGGGGAGAGCTTTTTCGAAAGCGCCCATGGCCATGAACGACACAAGCGTATTCTCAAGCAACCGCGGATTGCCCGGATCGCGGGCGAGGGCAATCGAATAGTAATCCGCCGCCTTCCCGAAATCGCTCTGCATGCCTGCCTGCCGGGCTGCAAGATATGCCCCTGACACGCTTTCGCCCAGGGCCGGCAGCGCCATCTGGCCGGCCAGTATCGCCACCAGGGCAATCCCTCTCGTTTTCCTGAGAATCACGCTCCAACCTTTCCCGAAATCCATGCGCAGGAGCCTATCCTTCCGGGCAATGCAATTCAATGCGGCGGGGCAATTTGCCCCGGGTGGTGCGTTTCTCCCTACATGTTGGGATAGTTGGGCCCGTCACCGCCCTGCGGGGTTGTCCAGTTTATGTTCTGCCTGGGATCCTTGATATCGCATGTCTTGCAATGCACGCAGTTCTGGAAATTGATGACGAAGACAGGGCTTTCCACCCCCTCCTTCAGCACCTCATACACCCCTGCCGGGCAATAGCGCTGCGCCGGCTCGTCATATTCCGGCAGGTTCACGCGGATCGGCAGTTCGGGATCCTTCAGCTTCAGATGGCAGGGCTGGTTTTCCTCGTGATTGGTGAAGGAATAGGCCACATTGGTAAGGCGATCGAAGGAGAGCACACCATCGGGCTTCGGATATTCGATCTTGTGGTGGCGCGCGGCGGGCTCGGTGGCGGCGGCATCCGTCTTGCCGTGCTTCAGCGTGCCGAAGAGGGAGAATTTGAAGAGGCTGTTCGTCCACATGTCGAGCCCGCCGAGCACCAGCGATCCCAGCATCCCGAAGCGCGACCACAAGGGCTTCACGTTGCGCACCGGTTTCAGATCCTTCGCGATCGGGCCCGAGCGCAGATCCTCCTCGTAAGCCGTTAGCTCATCGCCTTCGCGCCCGGCCCGGATGGCGGCATGGGCGGCCTCGGCCGCCGCCTTGCCAGAAAGCATGGCGTTGTGATTGCCCTTGATGCGCGGCAGGTTCACGAGCCCCGCCGAGCACCCCAGCAGCGCCCCCCCCGGAAAGACAACCTTCGGAATCGATTGCCAGCCGCCCTCGCTGATCGCGCGCGCGCCATAGGCCACCCGCTTGCCGCCCTCCAGCAGCTCGGCCACCATCGGGTGATGCTTGAAGCGCTGGAATTCCATGTAGGGGTAGAGATAGGGATTGCGGTAGTTGAGATGCACCACGAAGCCGATGAACAGCTGATTGTTCTCGGCATGATAGATGAAGCCACCGCCGCCGGCATTTCCCCCCAGAGGCCAGCCGGCGGTATGCACGATCTTCCCTTCCTGGTGCTTCTTCGGATCGATCTCCCAGATCTCCTTCATGCCGAGGCCGTATTTCTGCACGTCATGCCCGGCCTGAAGATCGAACCTTTCTATCACCTGCTTGGAAAGGCTTCCGCGCACGCCTTCGGCAAGGAAGACATATTTCCCCAGAAGCTCCATCCCCGGCTCGTAGTTGGGCCCCGGCGTGCCATCGGGATTGAGCCCGAACACGCCCGCCACCACCCCGCGCACGCGGCCGTCTTCGCCATGGACAAGCTCGCTGCACGACATCCCCGGAAAGATCTCCACCCCGAGTGCCTCTGCCTGCTCCGCCATCCAGCGGCAGACATTGCCCATCGAAACGATGTATTTGCCGTGATTGCTCATCAGCGGCGGCATCGGCCAGTTGGGCACGCGTATCCCGCCCCCTTCGCCGAGAATGTAGAAGCTGTCGCTCTTCACCGGCACGGTGATCGGCGCGCCACGCTCCTTCCAGTCGGGGATCAGGGCATCGAGGCCAGAGGGATCGAGCACCGCCCCGGAAAGAATATGCGCCCCCACTTCCGAACCCTTCTCGAGCACCACCACGGAAAGATCGGGATCGAGCTGCTTCAGGCGGATCGCGGCCGAAAGCCCGGCCGGCCCCGCGCCGACGATAACAACGTCATATTCCATCGATTCGCGTTCGGTTTCGGCCATGGTGCTTCCCTCCCGGCTCATCGGCGCGCTGGGCACCGGTTCGTCTGGCTGCACCACGGATAACGGAGAGGGGCGGATATGGTCAATCGCTACACGGCGTCATATTTACCCGGTCGCCATTCCGGGCTATCAGGGCACCACGGGCATGCAGCAGAAATCGGCCACAGCACGCCGGATTCCCGCCATCAGGCTTGCAATCCGCCAGTGGGTCGGTTCAGGTGCCCCGAGACAAGGGAAATCGCCCGGGGCTGCCAGCCGGGCCGAAACATTCGAAGAGTGCGATGCAAAAGATACCGATGACCCGCGCGGGCTTCGCCGCGCTGGATGAAGAGCTCAAGATGCTGAAATCCGAGGAACGCCCGGCCGTGATCCGCGCGATCTCCGAAGCGCGCGAGCACGGCGATCTTTCGGAAAACGCCGAATACCACGCCGCACGCGAGAAACAGAGCTTCATAGAGGGCCGCATCAAGGAGCTGGAATCGATCCTCTCGCGCGCCGAGGTGATCGATCCCGAAAAGCTTTCCGGCCCGGTCAAGTTCGGCGCCACGATCACCCTGATCGACGAGGATACAGAGGAAGAAAAGACCTACCAGATCGTCGGCGAGCCCGAAGCCAATATCGAGGCCGGCAAGCTCAATCTGAAATCGCCGCTCGCCCGCGCCCTCATCGGCAAGGAAGAGGGCGACAGCGTCGAGGTCAACACCCCCGGCGGCGGCAAGAGCTACGAGATCGTGAGCATCACCTATCGCTGAAAGCACGGATGCATCGATGGCGCAAGAAAAGAAGCCAGAGAAGGACGGGGCGAAACCGCCATCGATCGATCTTGGCGTTTTCGGGCGCGACGGGCGTGAGTGGAGCATCACATCCATCGAGATCATGGCCCTTGTTCTCAGCCTGCTGTGGATAGGCGGAACGGGCCTCTTCTTCCTGCTGCGCGAGCCGATGACAGAGGGCAGTTCGGGATTGAACGCGCTTGCGCTGGTGATCACCCTGATGGCAATCTTTCTGCCCGTGGCGGTCATCTGGGTGGCGGCCGTATCAATCCGCAGCGCGCGCATCATGCGCGAGGAAGCCGCGCGCCTGCAGGCGGCGATCGACGCCATGCGCCATACATATCTTGACCATATCCAGAACGCGGGGCTTGCGGTGAAGCCTTCGGTGGAAGCCAAGCTCCAGCGGATCGAAGCGGCGCAGAAGCAGGCGGAAAGCGCCATCGCCACCTTTACCCGCCACCGCGAACGCGAAGGCGGTGATCCCGATCCCGGCAAACCGGCCCTCAACAGTGCACGGAGCAAGGCCGAGGCAATCCAGCCGAGCCTCGCGCTCGAGGCGGCGGGCGCTCCCCCGGCCCCTCCCCTGACCGTGGAGGAATTCATCCGCGCCCTCAACTTCCCCGAAGACATGGACGACAAGCCCGGCTTCGCCGCCCTGCGCCGGGCGCTGCAGGATCCGGTGGCCGGCAAGCTGGTGCGCGCGGCCCAGGATATCCTGACCCTGCTTTCCCAGGATGGCATCTACATGGATGATCTCGTTCCCCGAAAGGCCCCGCCTTCCGTATGGCGCCGTTTCGCGGCGGGGGAGAGGGGCCCCGCCATTTCGGCCCTCGGAGGGGTGCATGATCGCTCCAGTCTCGCGCTGGCGAGCGGGCGGATGCGCAAGGATCCCGTCTTTCGCGATACGGCACATCACTTCCTGCGCGTCTTCGATCAGATCTTCTCGGATTTTGCACCGAACGCCAGCGATGCGGAAATCGCCGCCCTTTCCGACACGCGCACGGCACGTGCCTTCATGCTTCTCGGGCGAGTGACAGGCACTTTCAGCTGAAGGCCCGCATGACGATGCAATAACGTCGCCCTATATGCCGAGCTCGCAATAGGGGATGAAACGCACGGGATCGCCCGGCCGGATATCGCGGGCGCCGTCCTCGATCTCCACCAGCCCCGTCGCCCATGAAAGCCCCGAGATGCGCCCGGAACCTTCGGAGCGGAATACCTCCGCAGCGCCATCCGCATCGAGCCGCGCGCGCAGATATTCCCGCCGCCCCGGCTTCTTCTTCTTTGCGAAGGCTGCCGGCACGGTGAAGCCCCGCGGCTCGGTCCAGCCGCCGCCAGCCAGAAGCGAAAGCGCCGGGCGCGCGAATATGGCCGCGCAGACGAATGCCGCCACCGGATTTCCGGGCAGGCCGAAGATCGGCGCCCCCTTCCAGACACCCAGCGCCAGCGGGCGGCCCGGCTTGATCGCAACCCGCCATTGCCGCATGCTGCCGGTTTCGCGCAGCAATCGCGAAAGGTGATCCTCGTCCCCCGCCGAAGCGCCGCCGGACGTGATGATGGCATCAGCCCTCTGGGCCGCCTCGTCCAGCGCCGCGGCCACGGCCTCGCGCCTGTCGGCCGCATGACCCAGATCCACTGCCTCATGCCCCCACCCTCGCGCCATTTCCATCAGCATCGGGCGATTGGCATCATAGGTGCGGGCCGGATCGGGGGTGCTGCCCGGTTCTGCCAGCTCATCACCGGTGGAAAGGATGCCGACGCGAAGCCGTCGGCGCACCCGCACCTCGGGCAGGCCGATACCCGCGAGCAGGGCAAGATCCGGTGCGCGCAGGCGATGGCCGGCCCTCAGGGCGGTTTCACCTGCTTTCACGTCCTCGCCCGCGGCGCGGGTATTGGCGCCCGCCCGCACGCCGCCCCGGAAGGCCACATGCCCCGCCTCCAGGGTGGTATCCTCTTCCAGCACCACGGTATCGACCCCTTCGGGCAGGAGCGCCCCCGTAAGGATGCGGATCGCCTGCCCCGGCGCGACCACGCCCCGGTAAGGCGCGCCCGCCGCCGCGCGGCCTTCCGCAAGCGGCAGCACATGCGGGCCCTCCCCTTTGAGCGCGCCATGGGCGAAACCGTAGCCATCCACGGCGGAATTGGCATGTGGCGGGTTGGCCCGCAGGGCCTGCACGTCCTGCGCAAGAATGCGGCCCTCGGCCTCTTCAACCGCGAGCGTCTCTTCACCGGTAACGGGCCCGAGCGCCTCCCGCAGCGCCGCAAGCGCCTTGTCAACCGGGATCCATTCGACGCCTGCGGGCAATGCAAAGCAATCGTCGCGCAGGGGGGGCGGGGAAATTTCCGGGAGCGGACGCGCGGCACCCTCATCCACGCCGGGCTGGAGCCCCGTTTCGGCAAGGATGAAATCGGCGATCGCGGATGTGTCATCAAGATCGAACACCGGGCAGGAGAGCCCCTCCGGCGCGCTGTCGGAGGCAACGGCGCGGATGGTTTCATCCTCACGGGCGATCAGCGGCTTTCCCGTTTCGCCGCGATGGGCCTCGATCTTGGGGTGAGTGTCGCGCTTGTAGCCTTCGATCAGCACGAGATCGACAGGCGAGAGCCGGGCGAGGAGATCGGCCAGCGCAGGATCCTCGGGCGGATCGCTTTCATGCATGAGCGCCCAGCGCCGGCTTGAGGCCAGCATCACCTCGCGCGCACCCGCGGCGCGGTGGCGGTAGCTATCGGTGCCTTCGTGATCCACATCGAAGCTGTGATGGGCGTGTTTCACCGTCGAGACGCTGAAGCCGCGCCCCCGGATCTCCGCCACCAGCCGCTCCACGAGGCCCGTCTTGCCGGAATTCTTCCAACCGGTGATGCCGTAAATCCTCATGCTTCCGCTCCCGTGGCAATTTCTTCCGCCCGTGCAAGATCTTCGGGCGTGTTGACGTTGAAGAAGGGATCAGGGCCGGGGTCCGCGAAAAGCGCCTCCGCCGCGCCGTGCCGATCCGTCCAGAGAACGACCTTGCGCACCCCCTCGCCAAGCGCCCGGCGCAGATCCTCGCGCAGCGCCACCGGCCAGAGGCCGAAGGTGGGATGGCGCACCCGCCCGCGCTCGGCATGGGGGGTTGCGGCAAGGGCGATCGCCAGCCCCGAAGCTCGCGCTGCCGCGCTCAGCCTCGCCACCAGATCGGGCGGCAGAAATGGCGTATCGGCAGCCGCCGTCACGATATGGCTCGCACCCCTTCCCGCGGCCCAGTCAAGCCCGGCGAGCACCCCGGCGAGCGGGCCGGCGAAGCCCGGCACGCTGTCGGCGATCACCGGCAGGGAAAGGCCGGCAAAACGCGCCGGATCGCCATTGGCGTTGATCGCCACCGTTTCCACCTGCGGCGAAAGCCGGGCGATCACATGCTCGAGGATCGGCCGCCCGGCCAGGGGCAGCAGGCATTTATCGCCCCCGCCCATGCGCCGGGCCTGCCCGCCGGCAAGGATCACGCCGAGGGGTTGCCTCATCCGCCGGCTCCCTTGCGCCCTGCGCGGGCCGGCTCATCGGGCTGGTGCTCGGGATCCGCATCGCGGATCAGGCGCTCATCGCCCGAAAGGCAGATGAAGCGCTTCCCGCGCATCCGCCCGATCAGGGTCATCCCCACCTGGCGCGCGATCTCCACCCCCCAGGCGGTGAACCCGGAGCGCGAGGCGAGCACGGGGATGCCCATCAGCGCCGTCTTGATGACCATCTCGGAAGTGAGCCGCCCGGTGGTGTAGAGGATCTTGTCAGCCCCCGCCACGCCCCCGCTGCGCATCCAGCCGGCAACCTTGTCCACCGCGTTGTGGCGCCCCACGTCCTCCATGTAGACAAGCGGGCGATCACGCACGCACAGCACCGTGCCGTGAATGGCGCCGGTGTGAAGGTAAAGGCTCGGCGTGCGGTTGATCTTGTGGGAAAGCGCATAAAGCCAGGAGCTCTTCATCTCGGCGGGCGGCAGGGTGAGGCCTTCGAGGCCTTCCATCATGTCACCGAAAACCGTGCCGACGGCACAGCCCGATGTTCGGGTCTTCTTCTTCAGCTTTTCCTCGAAATCCGTTTCCCGCGCCGTGCGCACGACAACCGTTTCGATATCGGGATCGAAATCGATGCCGGTGATCTCCTCGTCTGGCGCGAGCATTCCCTGATTGGAGAGGAAGCCGAGCGCCAGATATTCGGGGTAATCCCCGATCGTCATCGCGGTGACGATCTCGCGGCTGTTGAGGAAGATGGTGAGCGGGCGCTCCTCCACCACCGGCGCCTCGATCCGCGCACCGGCATGATCATGCCCGGCAACGAGGCGAGAAAGCCCCGCCCGCGAAGGATCGGGGGCGATCAGATATTCCGACGAGTCGATTTCGCTTGGCAAGGGAGGCTCCCGGTGGCAGGCATTGGCGGCGCGAGCCAGAGGCGCGCTCCCAACTAGATACCCGAAGGCCACAGAATGGCAACCGCTCCGATCACATCCGCCTTCCGCCACGGCTTCATCGCCGGCCTGCCCTTCATCCTCGTGGCGATGCCCTTCGGCCTGCTTTTCGGCGTGGTCGGCACCGAGGCCGGGCTTTCCATTGCCGAGGTGATGGGCTTCTCGGTCGCGGTGATCGCGGGCGCGGCGCAGTTCGCGGCCCTTCAGCTGATGCAGGATAACGCGCCGACCCTCATCATCGTGGCCACCGCCCTTGCCGTCAATCTCAGGATGGCGATGTATTCGGCCTCCCTTGCCCCCCATCTCGGCCCGGCCCCCCTCTGGAAACGCGCGCTTGCCGCCTATGTGCTCGTGGATCAGGTCTATGCCGTCAGCATCGCGCGCTTTGAGAACGCGCCCGCCATGAGCATCGGCGAAAAGCTCGCCTACTATTTCGGCTCCGCCCTGCCCCTCGTGCCCACATGGTATGGCGCGAGCTTCGCCGGCGCATGGGCCGGCGCCGCCATACCGCCGGAATATGGGCTCGATTTCGCCATTCCGATCACCTTCCTCGCGCTTGTCGGGCCAATGCTGCGCTCCCTTGCCCATGTCGCCGCAGCGCTCACATCGGTTGTGATGGCGCTGGCGCTGGCCGGCCTTCCCTACAATAGCGGCCTCCTGATCGCGGCCGTGGCGGCAATGGTGATGGGCGCAGAAGTGGAAAGGCGGATGAACGGGGGAAAACAGCCATGAACATGAGCCCCGCACATATCTGGCTGCTGATCGCCCTCATCGCGATCGGCACCTATCTGATCCGCTTTTCCTTCCTCGGCCTGATCGGCAATCGCCCCATCCCCGAATGGCTCCTGCGGCATCTGCGCTACACGCCCGTCGCCGTTCTGCCCGGGCTGGTGGCGCCGCTCGTGCTCTGGCCCGAGGCCACCGGCGGCACGCCTGATCCCGCCCGCCTCCTGGCAGCCGGGGCCACGGTGCTTGCCGGCGTGCTCACGAGGAACGTGCTCATCTCGATATTTGCCGGGGGAGGAACCCTTTTCGCGGCCTTGCAGCTTTTCGGTTAGTTCGCGATCGCCGGCTGCTTGTTCTGCGCTGTCAGCAAGGCGCTGTGATCGTCGTCATCATAATCATAGATAACCCGCTCCTTCACGCCAGGGATCCGCGCGAACTGGCGGCGCAGGTTCTTCGGGTAGAATGTCGGACGAATGCTGCCGAAGCCGGGCAGGCGGGAAAGGATCGTTGAGGTGGAGCGCGCGCAGAACGCCTTGGGCACGGCGCCAAAGGCCTGCACTTCGCGCAGCGCCATTTCCGCCACTTCGGGGGAAACCACGATCTCCTGCATGACAACGCGGTAACTCTCGCGCGCATGGTAATCGACATAGAATTCGAGCACCCGGGGGGTTATCCCGTAGTGCACATCGTTGCGCTCGGGGATCGAATGATGCCACCAGGTGCCGGCCGGATCGAAGATCACCCGCTGGCTGCCATTGATCATCAGCCCCGAATGCGCCCCGGTATTGGAGCGGTTGTTGATCACCGTGAAAAGCGTGAGCTTCGCCGGCCCCTCGGCGCGATAGGCCACCCGCAGGATTTCCTCCCGTGGTGCCCATTTGGGCTCTGCGCCGCAGGATGCCAGAAGAACGGGCAGCAGAATCCACGCGATCAACCTGTGCACGGCACATTCCCCTGCCCGTTCGGGCGCCCGGCGATCAAGCCCCGACGAATGCCAGGAAGATCAGAACGATGATGATACTGACTGTGGTCCAGGTGACGAACCGGATGAAGGCCTCGAAAGTCTTCTCATGCTCTTCGATATCCATGCTGCCATGCTCGGCGACGAAATCCCCGATCAGTTCGATATCTTTTTCCTTCCTGGCCATCTTGTGCTCCTCTCCTGTTCGCCTGCCAATTGGTTAGACGATTTTTCGTGATCTGTCACGCATCAGATATCGGGCTGTTTGCCGCGCCCTCACCCCGCGTTTTCACGCATTGCCACATGAGCGCGCCATCCCCGCGCGCCTGGCTTTTCGCCTCGCCCCTCGCCTCCAGATGGCGCAGATGGGCCATCGCTTCCACAAGCGCGAGGCCGTATTCGCCTTCGCCGATGGGGCGGCGGTAGAGCACGGGGAAGCATTCGGCGGCGGTGCGGGGGGTGGCGAGATGCTCCAGCAGGCGCGCGAGGGCTGACTCGTGATTTTCGATCAGCTGACCGAGGCGGAAGGGAAGGCCGGTGAAGGGCAGCTTGTGGCCCGGCAGCACCAGATGCCCGGGGCGGGCATGGCGGGCGAAGCGGGTGCAGGATTCGAGCCATTCGGCAAGCGGATCGGCGCGCGGTTCGGTAGCATAAACACCGATGTTGGGCGAGATCGAGGGGAGAAGCTGATCCCCCCCGATCACCAGATCGTCATCGCGGCTCCAGAAGGTGGCGTGCTCGGGGGCATGGCCGTTACCGCAGCGAACATCCCATTGCCGCCCCCCGATCGAGATCAGATCCCCTTCCCTGATCCGGGTAAAGCCGAGCGGCAGGGGCGCCACCGTATCGGCAAAGTTGAAGGGGCGCTCGCGGCTGCGTTTTTCAAGGATCGCGGGATCCATCCCGGCAGCGCGCCAGAAGGCGAGCGTTTCTTCGGTGGGGCGATCCTGATCGTCAAGCTGGAGCATGCGGGCAAAAAGCCAGGCGGTGCGGGTGGTGAGCAGCTCCGCCCCCTTCTCGCGCTGGAACCAGCCCGCAAGGCCGATGTGATCGGGGTGGTGATGGGTGACGATCACCCGGCGCACGGGCCTGCCTCCCAGAGGGCCGGTGAGCAGGGCCTCCCAGATGGCGCGGCTGCGGCGGCTGCTGATGCCGGTATCGATCAGGCTCCAGCCTTCCGCGCCCTCGTCAAGCGCAAAGACATTCACATGATCGAGCGCCATCGGCAGCGGCAGGCGCATCCACAGGATGCCCGGCGCGATCTCGCGCGCCTCGCCCTCGACCGGCGGCTCCGGGAAGGGATAGGCGATCTTCGCGCTCTCCGCCTCCTTTGCCTCGCCATCCATCACAGGCCGGCCAGCTCTTCGGCGGAAATGGCATAGAGCCCGGCCGCGCCCGCCTTCGCCCGCGCCAGCAGGGCAGCATGCTCGGGCAGGAGGCGATTGATGAAGAACCGGGCGAAATGGGCACGCGGGCTCTGCGGGCCGGCGGCCTGGGCAGCCTGCAGATGCGCATCCGCACCGAGCACCAGCGCGAAGGCCCGCAGGAAGGGAACGGCGCCGGCGAAGCGATCATTGAAATCACCCTGCCCCACGAGCCACTCCACCCCTTCGCGCATCGTTTCCGCCGCCGCCCAGAGGGCGCCGCTCATGGCCGGCAGGGTGGCGCGGGCGGCTTCCGCCCGCTTCTCGATCTCCTCGAGCAGCCGACAGGCCGCCTCGCCGCCATCCATCATCTTGCGCCCCACGAGATCCATCGCCTGGATGCCGTTGGTGCCCTCGTAGATCGCCGTCACCCGCACATCGCGCAGATATTGCGCCACCCCGGTTTCCTCGATGTAACCCATGCCGCCATGCACCTGGATCGCCTCGGAGGCCACCTCGCAGCCGGTATCGGTGCCATATGCCTTGGCGATGGGCGTGAGCAGCGCGGCGCGGGCGCGCCAGTCATCGCTGCCTGTGGCGCGGGCCATGTCCGTTGCGATAGCGCAGGAAAGCGCAATGGCGCGGGCGGCGAAAAGCTTTGCACGCATCGAGAGCAGCATCCGGCGCACATCGGCGTGATCGATGATCGTGCCGGTCGCGTTTTCGATCAGGGGCCGGCCCTGAACCCGCTCGCGCGCATAGGCAAGCGCCTTCTGATAGGCGCCTTCCCCGGCGCCGATCCCCTGCACGCCCACGCCGAGGCGGGCGTTGTTCATCATGGTGAACATCGCCTTCAGCCCCTCGTTGGGCGCACCGATCATCCAGCCCTTCGCGCCTTCATACTGCATCACGGCCGTGGGGCTGCCGTGCAGGCCCATCTTGTGCTCGAGCGAAACCACGCGCAGGCTGTTGGCCTCGCCCGGATTGCCGTTTTCATCGGGAATGAGCTTCGGCACCATGAACAGGCTGATCCCCTTGCTGCCGGCCGGGCTGCCCGGCAGGCGCGCCAGCACCAGATGGCAGACGTTTTCGCTGAAATCGTTGTCGGCCCAGCTGATAAATATCTTCTGCCCGCTGACGGCGAATGTGCCGTCGCCGCTATCGGTGGCGGTGGAGCGCAGCGCGCCCACGTCGCTGCCGGCGTTGGGCTCCGTCAGGTTCATGGTGCCGCACCAATCGCCGCTGATGAGCTTGGGCAGGTAGAGCGCCTTGATCTCGTCGCTCGCATGATGTTCGAGCGCCTCGATCTGCCCCTGGGTCATCAGCGGATTGAGCTGAAGCGCCAGGCAGGCGCCCGACATCATCTCGTTCACCGCCGTCGTCAGCGCCATCGGCAGGCCCATGCCGCCATATTCCACCGGCGCGCTCATGCCGATCCAGCCGCCCTCGGCGATGGCGCGATAGCCATCGCCAAAGCCCTTGGGGCAGATCACCCGCCCGTTTTCGAGCCGCGCCGGATCGGTATCCCCCACCCTTTGCAGGGGCGAAAGCACCTCTTCGCACATGCGCCCCGCCTCGCCGAGGATCGCCGCCGCCATCTCGCCGCCGGCTTCGGCATGGATCTCGTTTTGCGTGACACGGCCGAACCCGACGACATGATCGAGAAGAAAGGTGAAATCCTCCACCGGAGCGCGATAGGCCATGAGGCACCTCCATTGCACCATATTGGAATCGCCGTGCTTGAGGGATATGCAGGCTACCAACCGTGATCAACCGGGCACAGGGTAAGCCAATCCCCACCCCCCGCAAGAGAAACGCAACGTAATATACTAACCGGAACCGCCGAGGAAAGATCCGTGAAGATGGAACGATTGAAAGGAGAGCCGGAAGGAATTGCCCGCGCGGTGGCAATCCTGCGCGCCGGGGGGCTTGTCGCCTTTCCAACGGATACGGTCTATGGCCTTGGCGCCGATGCGAAAAGCGAAGCGGCCGTGGCACGCCTGGCCCTTGCCAAGGGGAGGCCGGAGGGCAAGCCTTTCAGCCTGCTGGTTGCCTCGATGCAAATGGCGCATGCGATCGCCATCTTCGATCCCCGCGCCGAAATCCTTGCCCGCGCCTTCTGGCCCGGCGCCCTTACGCTCGTCTTGCCATTGCGCCGCGAAGCGGAGATCGCACCGCGCGCCACGGCCGGGCGCACCAGCATCGGCCTGCGCCTGCCGGATCACCCTGTTTCGCATGCTCTCCTTCAGGGATTCGGAGCGCCGATCGCCGCACCTTCGGCCAATCCTTCCGGCAGCCCGAGCCCGCTTTGCGCATCTGATGTGGCAAACGGGCTCGGAGGGAAGATCACTGCCCTGCTGGAAGCCCCTCCCGCACCAAAGGGCCGGGATTCAACCGTGATCGATCTGACCTCGCAAAGGCCCCGCCTGCTGCGCGCGGGTGCGATTGGCGCTGACGCGATCGAAGCGGCCCTCTCGGGGCAACCCGGAGGAGCAACCTTGCTTCGGTGAAATGGGGGCAGCCCTCAGGCCCGCCCGCCGGCGGCGGAAAGCATGAGCGGATCGATGCCGAGCGTCTCCAGCGCGGCCTTCCATTTGCTGCCGTTCTCCTCGGCAAACACGATCTCGGGCGCCGCATCGGTGACAAGCCAGCCATTTTGCTGCAATTCGGCCTCCAGCTGGCCCGGCGCCCAGCCCGCATATCCCAGCGCCAGCAGGGATTTCACCGGCCCCTGTCCGCGCGCCATGTCTGCCAGGATGTCGCGGGTGGCGGTCATGGCGAAAACCGGATCGATGGTGAGGGTGGCATCGGCAATGGCGTAATCCGAACTGTGCAGCACGAAGCCGCGCGCCGTCTCCACAGGCCCGCCGAAATGGATTGGCTGCCCCCCGGAAGGGCCGGCGGCATCGCCTTGCGGGATCCCAAGCTGCTCCAGCAGATCAGCAAACATTAGATCAGGCGTGGGCTTGTTGATGATCAGGCCCATCGCGCCCTCATCGCCGTGGGCACAGATATAGACAACGCTCTTCTCAAACCGGGGGTCGCCCATCCCCGGCATCGCGATCAGGAGCTTGCCGGAAAGATCTGCTGCCGTCTGGTTCTGGTTATCACTTTTTGCCATGGCAGAAACATGGGGGGGAAAGGGCTGTTGCGCAAGCCCCGGCAATTGCGTGATGCTCTTCTGCCGGAATTGTGATTTTTATCCGGGCGGGAAAGATGCGACGCTGTGAGTATGGTTGAACGGATGGAAGAATACCCCGACATGGCCCGCACCGCCCTGATCCTTCTTGTGCTCGCAACGCCGCTGGCCCTGCCAGACGCCACGCATGGCGAGGTTGCCGCACAGCGGATCGAAGGCGTGCGCACCATCGAGATTCTGCCCGGCTGGAAGGAGACAGACGGCGATCGCATGGCGGCGCTGCGAATTCGCCTTGAACCGGGCTGGAAAACCTACTGGCGCGCACCGGGCGATGCGGGCATACCGCCGAGCTTCGATTGGGAAGGCTCGCAAAACATCCGCGGCGTGAAAATCCACTGGCCCCGCCCGAGCGGGCCACTGTCGGGCGGAATGCGTTCGGTTGTCTATGAAGGGGATGTGGTGCTGCCCATCGAAATCACGCCCGAGGATCCGGGAAAGCCGATCACGCTCAAGGCAAAGGCAGAGCTTGGGTTATGCAAGGATATCTGCATTCCCGCGAGCGTTACCTTCAACATGGAAATCTCGCCTTCGGCATCAACACCCGAGCCCATGATAGAAAAGGCCCTTGCGGCTCAGCCGGTGAGCGCCGATGCAGCCGGCGTGCGCGGGGTTTCCTGCTCGGCCGAGCCGATCAGCGATGGCCTGCGCGTCACCGCGCGAATCAGCATGCCAAGTACCGGCGGCGAGGAGATTGCCGTCATGGAAGCTCCTGATCCCTCGATCTGGGTCAGCGAGGGGGAAGCGAGGCGCGAAGGGGATACGCTCATTGCCACCGTCGAGATGGTGCCCCCCGAAAACGCGCCTTTCGAGCTTGATCGCTCCGGTGTTCGGATCACCGTCCTCGGAAAGGAAAAGGCGGTTGATATCAGGGGCTGCGAAGGCAGCTGACAGCGGCGAAAGACCGCCCCGCCTTTCTCAGCCGGCTTTCGGGGTGCGCCGCGCCCGGCGCACCATCACAACCCCCGTAATCCATGTGCCGAGTGCGATCGCGCCGCTCAGGAGCACGAACAGGAAAAATGCCGCCGGCAGGGCGGGCAGCCCCGCAAGGAAGGGGAAAGCGGCCAGCAATGGCGCAGCCAGATGGCCGGCAATGAGCGCCGATGCCAGGGTGGCGGCGAAGCTCGCGGCAATGAGCAATGCCGCCGTCAGCGCGAGCCGCCGCACGAGCCGCCCCCGGCGCGGCAGGGGCCGCGAGGGGATGCGCAGCGCCCGGCGGAGCGCCCGCAGGCTGCGGCCGATATCAAGCTGCATCGCAATCAGGGCCGGAACGACGAGAAGCACGAGCACCATCCCGAAGCCGAGCCCGTAAACGAGGGTGATCACGGTTGGCTTCAGGAACTGCGCCTGGGTGGAGCTTTCGAAGAGGAGCGGCGCGAGGCCGAAGACGGTTGTCAGGGTAGTGAGCAGCACGGCGCGCAGACGATCGGCGGTGCCGTCGATGATGGCAGGGACGAGGCCGCGCTCGCGGGCGTATTCGTCAATCGTCGTCACCAGCACGATGGAATCGTTGATGATGATTCCCGTCATGCCCAGAAGGCCGACGACGCTGAACATCGAAAGCGGCACCCCGTGCAGCGCATGGCCGAAGATCGTGCCCACCAGCCCGAAGGGTATGATCGCCATCACCACGAGGGGCCGCAGCCAGCTGGCGAAGATCCAGGCGAGGGTGAGATAGATGCCGGTCAGCCCGAGCAGGAAGCCCAGCAGCGCATCGGAAAGGAAGGCGCGTTCGTCTTCGGCCTGGCCGGAAAGCTTCCAGGCCACGCGGTAATCACGCTCTATTTCAGGCAGGATCCTCTGGCGGAGAGCCTCCATTATCTCGCTGGCGCGCGCGGGATCGTCCTCGCTGAGAGAGCCTGTCACGGAAACCAGGCGCAGGCCGTTTTCGCGCCTGACGGTGGCGAACCCCCGGCTCTCGCTGACGCTCACGATATCGGAAAGCGGCACATAGGTGCCCGCCTTCGTGCGGATCTGCATCCGATCGAGAAAATCCGCCGCATGCTCATCCTGCGGCAATTCGACGGTGATCTTCGCCGAACGCGCGCCCACCGGGAAGCTCGCCGCCTCGATGCCGTTGATCCGGTTGCGCAGCACGCGGGAAAGATCTTCAATGGCAAATCCGAGCGCCTTGCCGCGCGGCGTGAGATCAAGCACCAGTTCCGCCTTGTCATAGGCGAGCGTATCCTCGAGGCCGGAAACTTCCGGGTAAACGGAAAGCGCAGCCTTCAGAGCCTCGGCGGCGGCTTTCAGCGTGGCCGCGTCGCTGCCGTGAAAATCCACCGCGATCGCATCGCCCGAAGGCCCCTGATGCCACCCCCGGAAGCTGACGGTTTCGGCCAGCGGATGGCGCTGAAGCGCCTTCTG
The DNA here is from genome assembly GCA_015491895.1 of Albidovulum sp. Classification (GTDB taxonomy): domain Bacteria; phylum Pseudomonadota; class Alphaproteobacteria; order Rhodobacterales; family Rhodobacteraceae; genus WFVA01. The sequence goes on from WFVA01000024.1 coordinate 30,716, forward strand.
GAGATCGGCGAGGAAACGGAAGGATGAATAGGGCCTGAGATCGGGATCGATCAGCTCTATGGAGATGTTGCCGAGGAGATCGGGATTTTTCTCATCGGCGCCCGCAAGCCCCGGGCCGGACGTACCGCCCACCCCGGCCAGCACGAATTTCAGCGGGTTGCGGTCGTATTTTTCGGCGTATTTGCGCCCCATTTCCTCGACAACGCGCTGAAGCATGTGCATCTGCTCGAGGGTATCGGCGCGGGTGGCCTGATCGCTCATGGCGAAATTGCCGGTGATCGAGGGGCGCTCGGGCGCATTGAAGAAGCGCCATTGCACATCGCCCCGGATCACGAGGGAAACCTGCCAGGCGAGAAGCACGACCGCCGCCGCCAGCACCGGGTAGCGAAGCCGCACCACCAGCCCCATCAGCGGGCGGAAGAAGCGGCGCCTGAAAGCAAAGAAGGCGCGGTTGAAGGCCCGGCTCGGCAGATCATACCAATGCGTGCGGACCGAATGGGCGAGCGCATGGGCCATGTGATTGGGCAGGATCAGGAAACATTCCAGCAGCGAGGCGCTCAGAACGGCAATGACGGTGAAGGGGATATCGGCGATGAGCCGGCCCATGCTTCCCCCCACGACAACCAGCGTGAAGAAGGCGATCACGGTGGTGAGCGTCGCGGAAAAGACGGGCGCGGCCATCCTGCGCGCGGCATTTTCGGCGGCGATCACCGGCGGCTCGCCCAGCACCCGGGCGCGAAAATCGGCGTGTTCGCCCACCACGATCGCATCGTCCACCACCATGCCGAGCGTGATGATCAGGGCAAACAGCGAGATCATGTTGATGGTCAGGCCGGCGGCATACATGAGGGCCAGCGCCGTCAGCACCGATACCGGGATGCCAACGGCCACCCAGAAGGCCGTGCGGGCATTGAGAAAGAGAAAGAGGAGCGCCAGCACCAGCGCAAGGCCGGTAAGGCCGTTCTTCATCAGCATGTTCAGGCGGGCGGAGATGGCCTCGGCGCGGGTGCGGATCAGGGTGATCTCGACCCCGGGCGGCAGGATGCGCTCCATTTCCGCCGCCACCTCCTCCACCGTTTTCTGAATGGCAACCGCATCACCGCCCGCCGAGCGATCGACCCGCAGCGAAATCGCCGGGTTCTTGCCCTGGAAATAGGCGCGTTCGCGATCGGGCCCCTCCACGCGAACCCGCGCAACATCGCCGATCGTGAGGGGCGTGCCATCCGGGGCGGTCGAGAGCACGATCCCGGCCACCTCGCGCGCCGTGCGCCGGGCGATTCCGGTGCGCACGCGGGCGTTGGCGCCACGTACCTCGCCTGCCGGGTCGGCCGCCGCTTCCCCGGCAATGGCAGCGGCGATTTCCGCCATGGAGAGATCATGGCGGATCAGGTTCTCCCCCGGCACCTCGATCACGATCTGCGGCGCGGCGACGCCTCGGATGGTGGTGCGCGTAACGCCCCTGGCAAAGAGCCGGGAGGTGAACTCATCGGCAAAGCGGGCGAGCTGCTCCACCGCCACCGGCCCGGTGATCACCACATCGGTAACCCGATCCCGCCAGGCCTCACGGCGCACATCCGGGCGCTCGGCGTCCTCGGGCAGGGTATTGACCGCATCGATGGCGGCCTTCACCTCATCCTCGCCGCGCCCCATATCCCATCCCGGCTCGAACTCGAGCGAAATCACCCCGGAGCCCTCGCGCGAAATCGTGCTCGAGGATTTCACCCCGTCCACGGAAAGCAGAGCCGGCTCCAGCACCTGCACGATGCCGCGATCCACATCCTCCGCCCCCGCGCCGGGCCATTCCACGCTCACGGTGATGCGGCTGATCACGATATCAGGGAAAAACTGCGTGCGCAGCTTCGGCAATACCGCAGCGCCGATCGCCAGCAGCATCAGCAGGAGCAGATTGGCCGCCGTGCGGTGGCGGGTGAAATAGGAAAGGATCCCGCCGGCGGCCGGAGGCAGGGAACGCGCCATTTCAGCCGCCCTTTCCGGGGCTTTCGCCGGCAAGCGCGGTGCCTCTTTCCCCTGCGCCGCTCCCCGCCGGACCACCTTCGACATCGCTGCGCAGCGGATTGACCCTGATCCCGGCTCCGAGCAATGGCGTGCGATGCGCAACCACGAGCCGCCCGGCGAGCGCCGGGGCGCGGATGATCACATCATCGCCCTGGCGGCGCAGAAGCTTCACCGGCAGCGCCTCGAGCCTGTTCCCGCCATCCAGAACCAAAACGCTGCCATCCGGGCCGAAGGCCTGTGCGGGCAGTTTCACCACATCCTTCAGAACCGGCTCGAACAGGCGGACACGCACGAAATCTCCCGGCCGCATCCCCGCCTCCGCCGCCCCTTCGAGGCGGGCGAAAAGCTGGCGCCCCGTCCGCCCTTCACCCGTTGTCGTGCTTTCACGCCCGAGCGTGCCCCTGGCAATGGCCAGGGGATCTTCCGAGGCGCCGCTTTCGAGCCACACCTCCACAGGCAATGGTGCAAGCGCGCCGGAAGGGCCGAGAAGGCGGGCGTATTGCGCGGTGGAAACGCTGAAGGCCACCTCGATGGCCGCCGGATCTATAAGGCGGGCGAGGCGCTCGTTTTTCTGCACGATCCCGCCCTCAATGGCCGATACCCCTTCAAGCCGGCCGGCGAAAGGCGCGCTGATCGTGGTATCGACCAGCCGGCGGCGGGCATCTGCAAGCGCGTTTTCAGCGCGCTTCAGGGCAATCCGCGCCCGCGCAAGGCGGCTCTCGGCCTGCTGCACCGCCTGACGGCGCGAAAGCACCACCTGGCGCGCGGCCTGATCGGCAAGCTCCGCCGCCTCCACGGCCGCATCCGTGCCAACGCCGCGCGCCAGAAGATCACGCTGGCGGGCAAGGGCGCGCGCGCGCAGCTCCGCCTGCGCTTCGGCAAGCCCGAGATCCCGCTTCGCGAGCGCGAGCGCGGCCTCGGCGCTTTTGCGCTCAGCCTCGGCCTCTTCAAGCCCGGCCCGGGCATTCTCCAGCGCCGATCGCGCTTCCGCAGGGTCGATCTGCGCAAGGCGCTGGCCGGCCCGCACCTTCCCGCCTTCCTCGAATTCCCCGGCGAGATAGATGATCCGGCCGGATGACGTGGCGCGCAGATCAAGCTGGCGCAGGCTGCGCAGCTCGCCGAAGGTTTCGATCATGGGGGCGATATCGCGCGGCTCGGCCTTCACGACAGCAACGGAAAACACCCGCTCGCGCGGCGCGATGACATGCGCCTCGCGGCTCTTGCGCGCCTCGATCGCGCTCACGATCACGCCGCCGGCCCAGGCCAGAAGGCCGATGGTCACGGCCAGCAGGAAAAGGCCGGTGAGGCTGCGTCCCAGAAAGCGCATGCCGTTTCATCCTTTCATCCGCGCCCGCCCGGCGCGCCATTGACACAAGATAAGCCCCCGCGGCGCTCCCGCCAAGCCCGCTTCCCGCATCCTGCCTGCGGCCAATGGCCGTCATCACCCCTTCGAGACGTTTCACTTGCGGCGCAGATGCTCATCGAGACGCGGCATGATTTCGACGAAATTGCAGGGCATGTGCCGGTAATCCAGCTGAAGCTTCAGGATTTCGTCCCACGCATCCCGGCAGGCACCGGGGCTGCCGGGCAGGGCGAAGAGATAGGTGCCTTTCGCCACCCCGCCGGTGGCGCGCGATTGCACCGCCGATGTGCCGATCTTCTGCATCGAGACATGGGTGAAAACGATGCCGAAGGCCTCGATCTCCTTTTCGTAAACATCCCGGTGCGCCTCCACCGTCACATCCCGCCCGGTGAGCCCGGTGCCGCCGGTGGAAATGATCACATCCACATCCTCACGCCCGCACCATGCGCGCAGCTGGGCGGCGATCTGATCGCGCTCGTCGGGCAGGATCTTGCGATCGGCGAGGATATGGCCTGCCTCCGCGATACGCCCGACAAGCACCTCGCCGGATCTGTCATCCTCGAGCCCGCGGCTGTCGGATACGGTGAGCACGGCGATGCGCACGGGGATGAATTTCCTGCTTTCGTCAATCCTCGGCATGGGGTTTCTCCAATCTCGATTTCAGCATGAGCAGATCTGCCCAGGCCTCGCGCTTGGCGGAAGGGTTGCGCAGCAGATAGGCCGGGTGAAACATGGGCAGAACGGGGCGCCTGCCAAGCTCGTGCCAATGGCCGCGCAGGCGGGTGATGCCGCGCCGCCCCAGAAGCGCCTGACAGGCGATATTGCCCATCAGCACGATCACATCGGGATCAACAAGCTCGATATGGCGCAGCACGAAGGGGCGCATCACGGCGATTTCCCCGGGCGTGGGATCGCGGTTCTGCGGCGGCCGCCAGGGGAGGATATTGGTGATGTAGAGGGCGCGATCGGGATCGGGCGCGCTGCGCGAAAGGCCGATGGCGGCAAACATGCGGTCAAGAAGATGCCCGGCGCGCCCCACGAAGGGCCTGCCGATGCGATCCTCCTCCCGCCCGGGCGCCTCCCCTATCACCATCAGCCGTGCAGCCGGATTGCCATCGGCAAACACCAGATTGCGCGCGCCCTTCTTCAACTCGCAGCCATCGAAGGCGGCGATGGCCGCGCGCAATTCCTCAAGCGTATTGGCCGCGGCGGCGAGGCGCTCGGCCTCGTCCACGGGATCAGGGCCGGAACCGGCCTCCGGCCCGGGGGCGGATGGGGCAGAAGGAGCCGAGGGCGCGGGCGCCTTCACCGGCTCTTTCGCCCGGGCCTGTTTGGCCGCAAGCTCGTAGCGGTTGATGGGCCGATCCCCGATAGCCTCGTCGGCGCCAAGCTCGATCTGCCATTCAAGAGCCGCGAGCGCCGCTTCGGGGCTCATGGTGTCGGGCGAAGAATCCATGGCCCGAAACTAGGCGCTCGCGCCGGCGCGGTAAATGCCCTTCTGCCTTGCCCGCTGCCCGGGCAGTTCCTATAAGCGGGCAGCAGGCAATTCAGGGCATCACATGAGCTTCGACGCAAGGCACCTTCTGGGGATCGAGTATCTCAGGCCCGATGCGATCCGCACTCTCCTGGATCTTGCCGATCGTTACGTGGATCTCAACCGCAGCCCGCAGAAGCATTCCACGGCGCTTGCGGGCCTCACCCAGATCAACATGTTCTTCGAAGCCTCGACCCGCACCCAGGCCAGCTTCGAGATCGCAGGCAAGCGCCTCGGGGCCGACGTGATGAACATGGCGATGCAGGCAAGCTCGTTGAAAAAGGGCGAAACCCTGATCGATACCGCGCTGACGCTCAACGCCATGCATCCCGATCTTCTGGTGGTGCGCCATCCCCATTCGGGCGCGGTCAATCTCCTGGCCGAGAAGGTGAACTGCGCGGTGCTGAATGCCGGTGACGGGCGCCACGAGCATCCCACCCAGGCCCTCCTCGATGCGCTCACCATCCGCCGCAAGAAGGGCCGGCTCCATCGCCTCACCGTGGCGATCTGCGGCGATATCGCCCACAGCCGCGTGGCGCGCAGCAACATCCTGCTTCTGGGCAAGATGGAAAACCGCCTGCGCCTGATCGGCCCGCCCACGCTGATGCCCGCAAGCATCGAGGAATTCGGCGTGGAGGTATATGACGACATGCGCGAAGGCCTCCAAGGCGCCGACGTGGTGATGATGCTGCGCCTCCAGAAGGAGCGGATGGATGGCGGCTTCATCCCCTCGGAGCGGGAATATTACCACCGCTGGGGGCTTGATGCCGAGAAGCTGTCACAGGCCAAGCCGGACGCGATCGTGATGCACCCCGGGCCGATGAACCGGGGGGTCGAGATCGACGGCACCATCGCCGACGACATCAACCGCTCCGTCATTCAGGAGCAGGTGGAGATGGGCGTGGCGGTGCGCATGGCGGCGATGGATCTGCTGGCGCGCAACCTTCGCGCCGCACGCGAGAGCGAGGGAGATGCAAAGGGGGTCATCATATGAGCGAACAACCCCTCACCCTCACAAACGCGATCCTGATCGATCCCGAGGCCGGCACCGAAGGCCCCGGCTGGCTCAGGATCGAGAACGGGATGATCGCCGGCACGGGCACGGGCGCCCCCCCGGAAGGCCGCACCATCGATTGCGGCGGGAAATATCTCGCGCCGGGGATCGTGGATATCGGGGTGAAGGTCTGCGAGCCCGGCGAGCGGCACAAGGAAAGCTACCGCACGGCGGGGCTAGCGGCTGCCGCGGGCGGCGTGACCACCATGATCACCCGCCCCGACACCCTGCCCGCGATCGACAGCCCCGAGGTGCTCGAATTCGTCACCCGGCGCGCACGTGAGGCGGCGCCCGTCAACATCCGCCACATGGCCGCGCTCACCAAGGGGCGCGAGGGGCGGGAAATGGTGGAGATCGGCTTTCTCGCCGATGCGGGCGCCGTGGCCTTCACCGATTGCGATCGGGTGGTGGCCGATACGAAGGTGTTCTCCCGCTGCCTCACCTATGCGCGCGCGCTTGGCGCATTGGTGATCGCCCACCCGCAGGAGCCGATCCTGAGCCGAGGGGCGGCCGCCACCAGCGGCAAGTTCGCCAGCCTGCGCGGCCTGTCGGCCGTTCCTCCAATGGCCGAGCGCCTCGGCCTCGAGCGGGATCTGGCGATCGTGGAGATGACGGGCGCGCGCTACCACGCCGACAATCTCTCCACCGCCGTTGCCCTCCCCGCGCTCAGGCGCGCCAGGGAAGCGGGGCTTGGGGTGACGGCGGGCGTCAACATCCATCATCTCACCCTCAACGAGCTAGACATCGGCGATTACCGCACCTTCTTCAAGCTGAAGCCCCCTCTCAGGAGCGAAGAGGACCGCATGGCCATGATCGAGGCCGTGCGCGAAGGGCTGATCGACGTGATCTCCTCCATGCACACCCCGCAGGACGAGGAAAGCAAGCGCCTGCCCTTCGAGGAGGCGGCATCGGGCGCCGTGGGGCTCGAAACCCTGCTGCCGGCCGCGTTGCGGCTCTGGCACGGAGGGCATATCTCGCTGCCCGCACTTTTCTGCGCGCTTGCCCTCAATCCGGCGCGCCTGATGGGGCTTCCCTCGGGCCGCCTCTCGAAGGGAGCGCCGGCCGATCTCGTCCTGTTCGATCCGCACAAGCCCTTCGTTCTCGATCGCTTCAGGCTCAGATCGAAATCGAAGAACACCCCGTTTGACGGCGCCAGGATGCAGGGCAGGGTGCTCGCGACCTTCGTTGGCGGGCGGCAGATATTCGGAAAGGAGGGCAACTGATGCCCGAAGCAATGACGGGCCCCCTCGGCATGGGGCTGGCGATCCTGATCGGCTATCTTCTGGGCTCGATCCCCTGGGGGATGGTGCTGGCGCGGCTGATGGGGCTTGGCGATCTGCGCCGGATCGGATCGGGCAATATCGGCGCCACCAACGTGCTGCGCACCGGCAACAGGAAGGCCGCGGCGCTGACGCTCCTGCTCGACATGGGCAAGGGCGCGGCCGCGGTGCTGATTGCGCGCGCGCTCTGGGCGGAGGACGCGGCGCAGATGGCGGCGCTCGCGGCCTTTCTGGGCCATTGCTATCCGGTCTGGCTCGGGTTTCGCGGCGGCAAGGGGGTCGCCACCTTCATCGGCATCATGCTGGCGCTTTCCTGGAAGGTGGGGCTGGCTGTCTGCGCCACCTGGCTCTTCTTTGCCGTGCTCTTCAGATATTCCTCGCTCGCCGCGCTGGCGGCGGCGGGCTTCAGCACCATGTGGATCTTCATCTTCCGGGAAGGCGAGATGTTCTTCCTCGGCGTGGCGCTGACGGTGCTGATCTACTGGCGACACCGCGAAAACATAAAGCGCCTCGAAGCCGGCACCGAGCCGAAGATCGGCCGAAAGAAGGCGGATGACGAAAGCTGAGCCAAAGGCGGCGACACGCACCGCTTTTCAGTAGCTGTATTCCCCATAAATGCGCGTCAGATCACCGCCCCAGGGGCCGTGGTATTTTTCCAGCAGTTCATCGGCCAGGGTGATCCCGGTTTCCACTTCGTCCTTCAGCGTGTTGAGGAAATGGCGCTCATCGGGCACGAGGCCGCCAAGGCCGGGGCGCGCGCGCGCCTTGAGGCCGGCTTCCGCAATCGCCAGCGCCTCTGTGGCAAGATCACGCATCCGCATTCCTTCCACCTGTGCGTCAAGCCCGTCCCGGCCGGCAGCGATGCGCCAGGCCTCGCGGGTTTCGGCGCTCCAGCCCTTCGCCAGATCCCAGGCCGCATCAAGCGCGCTTGCGTCATACATGAGCCCCACCCAGAAGGCCGGCAGGGCGCAAAGGCGCCGCCACGGGCCGCCATCGGCACCGCGCATTTCCATGTATTGCTTGATGCGCGCTTCGGGGAAAATCGTGGTCAGATGATCGGCCCAATCGCTGAGCGTCGGCTTTTCGCCGGGAAGCGCGGGCAATTCGCCCTTCAGAAAATCACGGAAGCTCATGCCCAGCGCATCGATGTATTTCCCGTCGCGATAGACGAAATACATCGGCACATCAAGCGCGTAATCCACATAGCGCTGAAAGCCCATTCCCTCCTCGAACACGAAAGGCAGCATCCCGGTGCGGCTCGGATCGAGATCGCGCCAGATGCGCGAACGCCAGCTCTTGTAGCCCGTGGGCCTGCCCTCGAAGAAGGGAGAGCTTGCAAAAAGCGCCGTCGCCACCGGCTGAAGCGCGAGCGCCACACGGAATTTCCTCACCATGTCCGCCTCGGAGGCGAAATCGAGATTCACCTGCACGGTGCAGGTGCGATACATCATCTGCGTACCATGGGTGCCGACCTTCTCCATGTAGGGCGTCATCAGCTTGTAGCGGCCCTTGGGCATCATCGGCATGTCCTCATGGCGCCAGATCGGGGCGGCGCCGAGGCCGATGAACCCCGCGCCGATCCCGTCGGCCACGGTCTGCACCTCACGCAGGTGTTCGTTCACCTCGTCGCAGGTTTCATGGATCGTTTCGAGTGCCGCGCCGGAGAGCTCCAGCTGCCCGCCCGGCTCGAGCGAGATGTTGGCGCCATCCTTCTCGAGCCCGATCAGATAGCCTCCCTCCTCGATTCCCTGCCAGCCGAAGCGATCGCGCAGGCCCTCGAGCATCGCCTTGACCGAGCGATCGCCCTCATAGGGGAGCGGCTTCAGCGTATCCCTGCAATAGCCGAATTTCTCGTGTTCGGTGCCGATCCGCCACGCCTCCTTCGGCTTGCAGCCCGCTTCCAGAAATTCGGCCAGCTGGCCCTCGTGCTCGATCGGGCCACCGCCCGACTGGGGGATCGACATGAATTTTCTCCGCTTCCGTTCGCCCGTGCCTTTCGGCGTGGCCCCAAGTGGTGAAAGGAAACGGAAGGGTTGTCAATGCAACCTTCGCACCGGCTTTTCCCAGATCACGGCCAGTTGACCGGGCGGCCTCTCGAGCGCCTGAAGCATCGGTTCGATCCTGAGGCCGGGCAAGGCGGCGAAGGCATCGAAAAGCGCTTCCGCCCCCTCGGCATTGACGGGGATTTCAACCGGCGCGCCGCCCTCGTGATGGAGCCGCCAGGCAAGGGCGCCCGCAGGTGAAGGCGCAATCTCGAGGCGCCAGAGCGAATCAAGCGCCACGATGCCGCCCGTATGGGGGCCGAAATAGGCGATGCGGCGCTCGTCCACCTGCACCACGCCGGGCCCGCCGCGGGCGCGGCGAAAGCGGCCAAGCTGAAAGCCCGCCCAGCCAAGCGCCGCACCGGCGAAAATCACCGCCAGCCCGAGCCAGAGATCCAGCCCCTGCGCTCCGATCGCCATGAACAGCCCGAGAAGTGCGATCGCTACGCCGATCAGCGCTTCACGCCAGCGCCAGAGGGCTTCCCGGGCTTCGGGGCGAAAGAATGCCATTCACCAATCTCCGAGCGTGCTTTGCCAAAGCGTGAGCGCCGCCACGGCAGCGGTATCGGCGCGCAGGATGCGCGGGCCGAGGCTGACGGCCGTAGCGAACGGGAGCGCGCGCAAGCGTTCGCGTTCGGCATCGGAAAACCCGCCCTCGGGCCCGATAAGGATCGCCCATTTGCCGCCCCGCTCAAACCCTTCAAGCGCCGCGCCTGCCCCCACCAGCGCCTCGTCGCAAAACATCAGCCTGCGATCTTCGGGCCATTCGGCCAGCAGCTTTTCAAGCGGTTTCAGCTCCTCCACGGGGGGCACATAGGTGCCGCCACACTGCTCCGCCGCCTCGATCGCATGGGCCTCCAGCCGATCGCGCCGGATGCGTTCGGAATTGGTGAAATCCGTGCGCACCGGCAGGATGCGGGCGGCCCCAAGCTCGGCGGCCTTTTCCACGATGAAATCCGTGCGCGCCTTCTTGATCGGCGCAAACATCAGCCAGACATCGGGCGGCAACTGCAAGGGGCGGGTCCGGCGCAGGCATGTCAGCACGCCGGTGCGCTTGCCTGCCTCCGCTACCCCGGCCAGCCACTCGCCATCTCGCCCGTTGAAGAGAAGCACCTCCGCCCCCTCCCCGAGCCGCATCACCGAGAAGAGATAATGCGCCTGCGCGCGCGTGAGCGGAACCGATTGCCCTTCCCCGAGCGCATGTTCTACATAGAGCCTGATCTTCGCCTTTTTCATGGACATGACCATATGCCCGAACATCAGCAATCGCCAGAGCCGAAGGGGCAGGTTTCCGATGCTGTCCGGGGCAACTGGGTCGATCGGCTGGCGCCCGAGCGCGCGCGGCCCTACCTGCGCCTCTCGCGCGCCGATCGTCCGATCGGCACCTGGCTTCTGCTGCTGCCCTGCTGGTGGGGGATCCTGCTCGCCGCGCTGGCGCATGGCGATTTCCGCCCCGCCGATCTCTGGCTGATAGCCGCCTGCGCGCTCGGGGCCTGGCTGATGCGCGGCGCCGGCTGCACCTGGAATGACATTACCGATCGCGAATACGATGCCCGCGTGGCCCGCACCAGAAGCCGGCCGATCCCCTCCGGGCAGGTCAGCGTGAAACAGGCGGCAATCTGGATGGGGGTGCAGGCCCTCATCGCCTTCGCCATCCTGCTCACTTTCAATGCAAATGCGATCCTGCTTGGCGTCCTCGCCCTTGCCCCCGTGGCCATCTACCCCTTCGCCAAGCGCTTCACCTGGTGGCCGCAGGTTTTCCTCGGCATCGCCTTCAACTGGGGCGCATTGCTGGGCTGGGTTGCCCATACGGGCAGGCTCGAATGGCCCGCCGTGCTGCTCTATCTCGCCGGCATCAGCTGGACCCTGTTTTACGACACGATCTACGCCCATCAGGACAAAGAGGACGACGCCCTCATCGGCGTGAAATCCACAGCCCGCCTCTTTGCCGAACGCACGCGCTGGTGGCTGCGCCTGTTCATGGTGCTGACCGTCCTGCTGATGGCGCTCGCGGTGGTGCTGGCGCTGGTGCCGGCCGGCGCCCCCCTGCCCCGCCTCCTCGTGGCGCTCCTCGCGCCCTGGGCCATCGGCTGGCACATGACATGGCAGCTGCGCCACCTCGATACGGAAGATCCGGCCAACTGCCTGCGCCTCTTTCGCGCCAACCGCGATGCGGGGCTCCTGCCTGCGCTGTTTTTCGCCGCAGCGCTCATGCTTTGATTGAACCGGCCGAACGCGCCGCTTAGAAAGGCCCGGGGAATCCGGGGAAGTAACGAAACATGCGTCTTTCAAGCATCATACTGCCCGCTGCCGCTTTCATCCTGGCCGCCGCGCTCAGCGTTCTGGTGGCGGTGAAGGCGGCAAACGTGATCGAGAAGCGCTCGCAGGGCGCGGTGAAAACGGCGCTGCTGCTTGCCGGCGATGACTGGGCGAAAGTGGATGTGGATGGCCTTCAGGTGATTCTCAGCGGAACGGCGCTCAGCGAGGCCCAGCGCTTCCATGCCCTGAGCGCGGCACGCTCCGTTGTCGATGCCGAGCGCGTGATCGACAGGATAGAGGTGGCCGATGCGCTGAAGATCCCGCCGCCGGAATTCTCGATCGAGATCCTGCGCAACAGCAAGGGCATTTCCCTGATCGGCCTGGCCCCGCAAAGCACGGATCGCACGGCTCTTGCGGGGAAAATCTCAAAACTTGCCGGCCATGCAGAAGTGGCCGACATGCTCGATACAGCCGCCTACCCCGCCCCGGAAGGCTGGGAAGAAGCGCTGGCATACGGCATCGAAGCCCTGAAGCGGCTCAAAAGCACAAAGATCTCCATCGCTCCGGGGCGTGTCTCGATCATCGCCACGGCGGAAACGCCCACCGGCAAGCGGCGCCTCGAGGAAAGCCTCGCCGCCGCCGCCCCCGATGGGCTCGCGCTCGATCTCTCGATCTCCGCCCCGCGCCCGGTGATCACCCCGTTCACGCTGCGTTTCCTGATCAACGGGAAAGGCGCGCGCTTCGATGCCTGTGCGGCCGACAGCCCGGAATCGAAGGAGCGCATCCTTGCCGCGGCGCGGGAAGCCGGGCTTGACGGGGGGGCCAATTGCACCATCGGCATCGGCGCACCTTCTCCACAGTGGGGCGATGCAGCGGTGAGCGGCATCCGCGCGCTTGCAGCCCTCGGCGGCGGCAGCCTCACCATCGCCGACAGGGATGTAAGCCTGATCGCAAGGGAGGATGCATCGCCAAGCGCGTTCGAAGCGGTCAGCGGGCGCCTCGAGGCCGATCTGCCAGAGCCCTTCACGCTCCATGCCGTGCTGCCTCAGCCCGTGAAACTTGTCGGCACCGGCGCGGATACCGGCGAAGGCCCCCCCGAATTCGTGGCAACACGCAGCCCCGAGGGCCTTGTGCAGCTCAAGGGCAGGCTTGCGGACGAACGCCTGCGCGAGGCCGTCAACAGCTTTGCATATGCGCGTTTCGGGATTGAAAACGTGGACAGCGCCACGCGCCTCGACCCCGATCTGCCAAGCGGCTGGCCGGTGCGCGTGCTGGCGGGGCTCGAGGCGCTGAGCAAGCTCAACAACGGCGCCATTGTGATCCAGCCGGATTTCGCCCAGGTGCGGGGGATTTCCGGCAACCCGGAAGCTCGGGCCGAAATCTCGCGCCTTCTCTCTGAAAAGCTCGGCGCCGGCGCCAATTTCGAGATTGACGTGAAATACAGGAAGCGCCTTGATCCCAAGGCCAATCTGCCCACCCCGGAGGAATGCGCTGCCTCCATCAATGCCGTCCTGAAGGAAAACAAGATCACCTTCGCCCCCGGTTCCGCCACCATAGACCCGAGCGCCAGCAAGACTCTCGATCGCATCGCGGAGCTCCTAAAGAAATGCGAGGATGTGAAGATGGAGATCGCCGGCCACACCGATAGCCAGGGGCGCGAGGAAATGAATCTCAACCTCTCTCAGGCGCGCGCCGAAGCCGTGCTGACGGCCCTCATGGCGCGGCGCATCCTCACATCGGGCCTTGTGGCCAGGGGCTATGGCGAAACCCGCCCCATCGCCGACAACAAGACGGAAGAAGGCCGCGAGGCCAACCGGCGGATCGAATTCACCCTGATCCAACCTGAAAGCGAAGAGCCGGCCGAAAACAACGATGCCGGGGAAGGGGAAGGTGCCGCCGAAGCCCCGGCCGATGGCGCAGCGGAAAATGCCAGCGCACAGCCACCGGCCGATCAGGCGCACCCGCCGGAAAAAGCGCCGGTCCCCGCAGCCAGGCCCGCACCGAAACCCCGCCCGGAGACAACAGATGAACAGAACTGAATTCATCATCGCCATCGCGATCATCCTGTTCGTGGCTTTTGCCTTTGGCTGGTTTGCCCATTGGCTGGTGCATCGCTTCACGCGCGTTTCGGGCGGTGACATGAACGAGATCGATCGCATGGCCCAGGCGCTTCACGAGGCCGAGGAGGCGCGCGATCAGGCCATCGCCTACCAGCAGCAGCGCGAAGCGGAGATGACGAACCAGCTCCATCAGATGGAAGCCGAGCTTTCCGCCGCGATGGACGGCCTCAGAGCCGCCCGCCAGGAGGCCGAGGAACTGCGGGCCTATATCGAGCGGATGAACAAGCCCGGCTAAGCGGCAGATCACCAGCGGGTGAGCGCGGCTTCGTCCTCTTCCTTCGCGGCCACCCATTCGGCCCCGTCGGACGTATATTCCTTCTTCCAGAAGGGCGCGCGCGATTTCAGATAGTCCATGAGGAATTCCGCCGCCGCGAAAGCCGCCTTGCGGTGGCGCGCGGCCGTGGCCACCATCATGATCCACTCGCCGGGGCGCAGCGCGCCATGGCGATGAACGATCAGCGCGCCGGCAAGATCCCAGCGCTTCATGGCATCGGCACGGATCTTTTCCAGAGCCCGCTCCGTCATCCCCGGGTAATGCTCGATCTCCATGCGATCGAGCCGCCCGCCCGCATCGTCGCGCACGATGCCGGTAAAGCTCACCATCGCCCCGGCCCCCGATGTGGCGGCCTCGAAGGCCTCCAGCTCGGCCCCGAGATCAAAGGCCTCCCGCTGCACCCGCACGCCGCCGGCCCCGCTCATGGCTCAGCCACCCGTCATCGGCGGAAAGAAGGCCACCTCGCGCGCACCGGAAAGCGGCGTGGAGAAATCGGCCAGTTCCTGATCCACGGCCACCCTGAGCGCCGAAACATCCGCAAAGGCCGCCGCATAGCGCGGCTCGCGCTTCTTGAGCTCCTCCACCAGATCGGCCACCGTGGTAGCCTGCGTTTCCACCGCCTCGCGGGGCTTTCCGATGCGCTCGCGCACCCAGGCGAAATAGAGAACGTCAATCATGGCTCATTCCTCATCGCGAAGCAGGGGAAGCGCCTTGCGGAAGTAATCGAAGCCGGTCAGCAAGGTCAGCACGGCGGCGATCCACAAGAGCACGATACCGATCCACCAGCTCCAGATCATCGCATTGTATTTCCACACCAGCCCAAGGTGATCTTCCTCGCGCCCGGTCAGTATATCAAGGATCATCTGGCTATCCATACCCATGGTGCGAATGCCGAAGGAATGCTCGAAAAGCCCTTCGGAGAACAGCACCGCAAGCGCGATCATCTGCGCCGTCGTCTTCCATTTCGCAAGCTTCGTGACCTTCAGCCTGTGTGCTTCATCCCCGAGAAACTCGCGCAGACCGGAGATGAACACCTCGCGAAACACGATCAGCGTGGCCGGCAGGAGGATCCAGGGATCCATCCCCGAAACGGCGGTGATGACGAGGAGCGCGATCATCACCATGGCCTTGTCGGCGATCGGATCGAGCATGGCGCCAAATCTGCTCTCCTGCTTCCACCGCCGGGCCAGGTAGCCATCGAAGAAATCCGTGATCGCAGCCCCGAGGAAGAGGAGCAGCGCATACCAATCGGAGATCGGACGGGCAAAATAGAGAAACATCACCGCCACGCCGGGGGCCGCGAGAAGGCGCAGAAACGTGAGGATATTGGGCAGGTTCCAGTTCATGAGGCCACCATTAGCGACTCAGCCGCGCTCATGGAAGAAGTCATATATCTGGCGGGCGAGTTTTTCGCTGATCCCCTCGACGGCGCAGAGATCCTGCACCCCCGCGCGGCTCACGGCCCGGGCGCTGCCGAAACGGGCGAGCAGGGCGCGCTTGCGCGCCGCGCCGACGCCGGGCACCTCGTCAAGGGGCGTGGCGGAAATCGCCTTGCTGCGCCTTGCCCGGTGCGTGCCGATGGCAAAGCGGTGTGCTTCGTCGCGCAGGCGCTGGATGAAATAGAGCACGGGATCATTGTGCCTCAGCGCAAGAGGCGGCCTGCCGGGCAGATGAAATTCCTCCCGCCCCGCATTGCGGTCCTCCCCCTTGGCAACACCGACGATCGGAACGCCCTTCACGCCAAGTTCTTCCAGCACGCCCGCAACCGCGCTCACCTGCCCTGCGCCGCCATCGATCAGCAGCAGATCCGGCCAGCCTCCGCCTTCACGCGCGGGATCCTCCTTCATCAGCCGGCGGAAACGGCGCGTGAGCACCTCCTTCATCATCGCGAAATCATCGCCGGGCGCGATATCCGCGCCGCGGATGTTGAACTTGCGATACTGGCTCTTCATGAAGCCTTCCGGCCCCGCCACGATCATCGCACCCACGGGATGGGCGCCCTGGATGTGGCTGTTGTCGTAAACCTCGATGCGCCCGGGCGGCGCCGCAAGGCCGAAAGCCTCGGCCAGCCCCGCAAGAAGCCGCGCCTGGCTTGCGCTTTCGGCCATGCGCCGGGCAAGCGATTCACGGGCGTTCCTGAGCGCATTCTCCACGAGCTCCGCCTTTTCGCCGCGCCTTGGCACGATCAGGCGCACCCGCCGCCCGGCCTTCTGGGAAAGCGCCTCCTCCATCAGATCGGCATTCTCTATCGGGTGGGAAAGGATCAGCAGCGGCGCCGGGGCCTTGTTGGCATAGAACTGGCCGATGAAGGCCTCGAGCACCTCGCTTTCCTCCGCCCCCGCGCCGGTGCGGGGATAGAAATCGCGATTGCCCCAGTTCTGATGGGCGCGAATGAAGAAAACCTGCACGCAGGCCTGTCCGCCCTCCATATGGAGCGCGATCACATCCGCCTCGCGCGTGGAGCGCGGGTTTATGCCCTGGGCCGATTGCACCTGTGTCAGCGCGTTGATACGATCGCGCAGCGCCGCGGCGCGCTCGAACTCAAGCGCCGCGGAAGCCTCGGCCATCTCCCGCGCCAGCGCCTCCTGCACGCCATGAGTGCGCCCTTCCAGGAATTCCTCCGCATCCCGCACGAGGCGCGCATAATCCGCTTCGCTGATCTTGCCGCAGCATGGCCCCGAGCAGCGCTTGATCTGGTAAAGCAGGCATGGCCGCGTGCGCCCGGCAAACATCGCATCCGAGCAATTGCGCAGCAGGAAAACCTTCTGCAGCTGATTGAGCGTGCGATTGACCGCCCCGGCAGAGGCGAAGGGGCCGAAATAGCTGCCCTTTCGCCTGCGCCGCCCGCGGTGCTTCGTGATCTGGGGAAAGGGCGTATCCTTCGTGATAAGGATATGGGGGAAGCTCTTGTCATCGCGCAGAAGCACGTTGAAATGGGGCTTGAGCTGCTTGATCAGGTTCTGTTCGAGCAGGAGCGCCTCGGTTTCGGTGCGGGTCGTGAGAAACATCATCGAGGCCGTCTGCGAGATCATGCGGGCGATGCGCTCGCTGTGGCCGGTGGGGCGGGCATAGCTCGATACCCTTTTGCGCAGGCTTCGCGCCTTGCCCACATAGAGCACCCGGCCCTTCGCATCGAGCATCCGATAGACGCCGGGGCTGTTATCAAGCGTCTTGAGATAGCCACGGATGACCTCATGACCGGTAGCCGCCTCCGCCTGCGCATCCGGCGCTTGCGGCGCTCTTTCCATGCTGCCCGGCTTTTCGCTCATTTTCCGACTCTGATGATTCTCATGCTGGCTGCAATCTTATCCGCACTCATGCAAGGGATAACATCTCCACAATTTCTGTGGATAACTCTGTTGGCAAATCCCTCTCGCAGAAGAAAACCTCTTCCATCCAAAGGGTTTCGGCATTTTGCACAAAAATTATGCACTCACGCAAGTGATTGTTTTCAAACAACAAAAAATGCGCCCTCCTCCAAGCATATGATTTCTCTGCAAAATCTACAGAGGCGAACTGCCGGCGGTTTTGCCGGTGCACAACTTTGGACGACAATGCCGTGACGTCAATCACTCCGGGCCAAGAACGTCCGGCGTTTTCCAGGCCAGATGCTGGCCTCCGTCAACACAGATCACCTGCCCGGTAACCGCCGGAGAATCGAGGAAAAATCCGAGCGCCATGCAGATATCTTCGGGATGAGCGCCACGCTCGAGAATGGTAGCGGCACGCTGGCGGGCGAAATGCTCCTCGCTCTGGCGCGCGCCGCGAAGGGTCGGCCCGGGGGCGATGGCATTCACCCGCACATGAGGCGCAAGCGCCTGGGCTGCAGTGCGCGTGAAAGCCCAGAGACCCTGCTTTGCCAGTGAATAGCTCATGAATTCGGGCGTGGGCTTGCGGATGCGCTGATCAAGCATGTTGATCACCAGCGCCCCGGCGCGCAGTTCTCCCATTCCGTCCCTTTCGGCCCGGGGGGCCTGACGGGCGAAATTCTGGGTCAGCACGAAAGGCGCGCGCAGATTGGATTCCATATGCCGATCCCAGCTTTCGCGCGTGGCGGTTTCGATCGTATCGTGTTCGAAGATCGATGCGTTGTTCACAAGGCATGTGAGGGGGCCGCCAAGCGCATCGCCGGCCCGCGCCACGAGGCTCTGGCTCTCCTCTTCCCGCAGCAGATCCGCGCCGAGCACTTCCGCCTTGCGGCCCATCTCCCGGATCCGGGTGGCAAGGGATTCGGCCTCGCTCTGCGAGCTTGCATAATGAAGCGCGAGATCAAATCCTCTCCCGGCAAGATGGAGCGCCATGGCCCGCCCGAGGCGCCGCGCCGCGCCCGTCACGAGCGCCCGCTTGCCGGCCTTCGCCTTCATGAAAACACCATCCAGATATAGAGCGCATAAAGCGCGGCAAGCATGAAGCCGCCAAACCTGCTGATATTCCAGTGCATGAAAATGAGCGGCAGGATCATGAGCGAAGCCCCCAGCATGACCCACAGATCAAAGGAGAGCACGGCAGCAGGAACCGGGATTTCGCCGAAGAAGGAAGCGATTCCGATGATCGCCAGGAGATTGAACATGTTGGAGCCGACAACATTGCCAAGCGCCACATCCGCATGATCCTTGCGCGCGGCCATGATGGAGGTGGCTAGCTCGGGCAGGGATGTCCCGATAGCGACCAGCGTAAGCCCGATCACGGCCTCCGCCACTCCGAAACTGCGCGCAATATTGCTCGCACCTTCCACCAGAAGATCGGCCCCGAGCGGCAGCCCGATCAGGCCGAGCAGGGTAAAGACGCCGATCTGCCACCATGGCATGTCTTCATCCACGCCCTCGAGATCGATCTCGGGCTCTTCCCCCTTCGCACCGGCACGCTCCCCATCGCGGCGCCGGCGCCTTTGAGCGCGCGCATCAAGAAAATTGTCCGTCAGCACAAGGCCGAGTGCGGCCAGCAGGATCATGCCGTGGACCCAGGTAATCGGCTCGAGATAGCACACGGCTATGAACAGCAGGGTCGAGAACAGCATGAAGAGATAGGATTTCCGGCTGCGGCAAACGCTCGTGCGCAACCCGTAGAACATGGCCGGGAGGCCCAGCACCAGAAGGATATTGGCAATGTTGGAGCCAACCACATTGCCAAGCGCCAGCCCCGGCACATGATCGCGCACCGCCTGCACCGAGATCAGAAGCTCCGGCGCGGAAGTGCCGAAGGCCACCACCGTCAGACTCACGATCAGCGCCGGCACACCGAGCCGGAGGCTGAGGTTGACGGCGCCGCGCACCAGCGAATCCCCCGCGAGCAGCAGGATCAGAAGCCCGATGCAGGTATAGGTCCAGTCCAGCATGGATCAGCCTTTCCTGCTTTTCGTGCAATCACAGGGCCCGCGCCCGATGCGGAAGCGCCCGCAATGAGGGCATTTGCGCGAAGCAAGCCTCGCCTGCCCCGGAAAGCGAAGCCTGCCGAAAATCGCGAGAATGATGATCGCGATCAGGAAGAATGTGACGGCCTTCACCATGCCCTACAATCCGTATCTCGCATATTCCGCGCGCTCCTCGATCCGATCCACGGCACCATCCATCATTTCGATGCCGAGCCGGCGCAGAAAGGCCGGCCGCACTCCATAGCGCATGAATCTGGCCTTGTCTCCGTAAACCTGCCGCATCCGGTCCTCGAGATGCCCGATACCATCGGCAAGCCCCACATCAACGCCCTTGCGCCCGATCCAGATCTCGCCGGTAAACAGCGCCGGATCATCCGAGAGCCGCTCGCCCCTGCGGGCCTTTACATGGGCGATGAAATTCTCGTGGATACCCTCGAGCAGGCGCTTGAGGCGTTTCACGTCAGCCGGTTTTTCGGGCAGGAAGGGATCGAGCATGGATTTCGAGCGCCCGGCCGTATGGAGGCGGCGCTCGATCCCGTGGCGGGTGATGAATTCATGCAGGCCGAAGCCCGCCGAGATTACACCGATCGAGCCGATCACCGAGTTTTCATCAAGCCAGATGTCATCCGCGGCAGTGGCCAGCCAGTAGCCCCCGGAGGCAGCCACATCCTCCACGAAGGCATGAACGGGGATCTTCCTCTCCCCCGCCAGCCGGCGGATGCGTGCGGCGATCAGCGAGGATTGCACCGGCGAGCCACCGGGCGAATTGATCACGAGCGCCACGGCGACAGGCTTGTGGCGGCGAAAGGCGCGCTCGACCAGGGGGGCGAGCGTGGCATCATTCAGCCGCCCGCGCCCGGCAGGAGCGATCACACCCTGAAGGCGGATGACCGCAATGCGCGGCGCCCTGGAAATGAACGGCAGGTAAAGACTCATGGGCCTGCATGTATAGCCCCCGCGCAATGCAAACAAGGGAAGCGAGGGGGAATTGCGAGGCGCGGGCGCCATATGTGGCGCTGACGCCGCGTCAGACCATCTGCGTGGCCTTCACCGCGCGCTGCCAGCGGGCGTATCTCGCTGCCCGCTCGGCCTCGTCCATCCCGGCCTCAAAGCTCCGTTCAAGCGCCCATCCGCGGGCAAATTCCGCCTGCCCCGGATAGACCCCGGCCCGCATCCCGGCAATCCAGGCCACGCCCAGCGCTGTCGTTTCCAGCACGCGCGGGCGATCAACGCGCGCGTCAAGGATATCGGCGAGGAACTGCATGGTGTAATCGCTCGCCGTCATCCCGCCATCCACCCGCAGCACCCGGCCAAGCCCCTCGGCAGGCCAGTCGGCGCGCATGGCCTCGATGAGATCACGGGTCTGATAGCCAACGCTCTGAAGCGCGGCGCGGGCGAATTCGGCGGGGCCGGAATTGCGCGTGAGCCCGAAGAGCGCGCCGCGGGCTTCGGCATTCCACCAGGGCGCGCCAAGGCCGGTGAAGGCCGGCACGAGGATCACGTCCTGGCCCGGATCGGCGCGCTCGGCGAGGGCGGCGGTTTCGCCCGCCCCGGCGATGATCCCGAGCCCGTCGCGCAGCCATTGCACCGCCGCCCCGGCGATGAAGATCGAGCCCTCCAGCGCATAGGTGGGTGTTCCGCCGAACTGGTAGGCGATGGTGCCGAGGAGGCGGTTGCGGCTCTCGACAAGCTCCGCCCCGGTATTGAGAAGCGCAAAGCAGCCGGTGCCATAGGTGGATTTCATCATCCCCGGCTCGAAGCAGGCCTGCCCCACGGTGGCCGCCTGCTGATCGCCCGCAACACCCCGGATTGGAATCGCCGCGCCGAGGAGATCGGGGCTCGTGGCGCCGTAATCGCCATCGCAATCGCGCACCTCGGGCAGCATGGCCATCGGGATATCGAGAAGAGCGCAGATTTCCTCATCCCAATGGCCTTCGCGGATGTTGTAAAGGAGGGTGCGCGCGGCATTCGTGGCGTCGGTCGCGTGCACCCGCCCGTCTGTCAGATTCCAGATCAGCCAGCTGTCTACGGTGCCGAAGAGAAGCTCCCCTGCCTCGGCGCGTGCGCGTGCACCCTCCACATGATCGAGGATCCACTTGAGCTTGGTGCCGGAGAAATAGGGATCGAGCAGCAGCCCGGTGCGATGGGTGATCATCGCCTCATGCCCCGCTTCCTTCAGCGCCTCGCAGATCGGGGCCGTGCGCCGATCCTGCCAGACAATCGCATTGTGGATCGCCCGGCCCGTTTCGCGCTCCCACACCAGCGTCGTTTCACGCTGATTGGTGATGCCGATCGCAGCAATGGCGGCTGCCTCCTGCCCGGCCTCTTCCAGCACATTGCGGCAGGTGGACAGGGTTGTGCGCCACAGATCCCCCGGATCATGCTCGACCCATCCCGATTGCGGATAATGCTGGGCAAATTCCTCCTGCGCCTGGGCCACGGGGCGAAGATCGCCATCGAAAAGGATTGCGCGCGAGGATGTGGTGCCCTGATCGATCGCCAGAATATGAGTCATTTTTCGCCTCCCCCCCCGCTGGTTTCGCTTTTCGGGAGTGTCGGCCTGGCGTAAGGTTTCGTCAAGCGCCTGTTTCGATGGGAAATGGCCCGCGGCGCGCTGTTGAAATGGCGCGCATGGGCATTATCTTCTCTCAACAAACGAATTGCAGAGGCAGTGATGACAATGGACCCATATGAGGCGCTTGGCGTCAAGAAGACGGCAACGGACGCCGAAATCAAGAAAGCCTACCGCAAGATCGCCAAGGAAAGCCATCCCGATCTCAACCCGGACGACAAGGAGGCCGAAGCCCGCTTCAAGGCCGCCTCGGCGGCCTATGATCTGCTGAAGGATCCCGAGCAGCGCGCCCGCTTCGATCGCGGCGAGATCGATGCCCAGGGCCAGGAGCGCCCCGAGCGGCAATTCTATCGCGATTTCGCCGGCGCCGAGGGCAACCCCTACCAGGCGGGGCGCGGCTTCGAAGGCTTTGGCGGGATCGATCCCGAAGATATCTTCGCCGATATCCTGCGCCAGCGGGCGCAAGGGGGCGCCCACGGTTTCGGCGGTGGCTTCGGAGATGAATACGGGCGGGATTTCGGCGGCGCGCGCACCACCTTCAAGGCGCGCGGGCCGGATATGCGCTACTCGATGGAAGTGCCCTTCATGGACGTGGTGAAGGGCGCCACCACCCGCATCACGCTCCCCACCGGCGGCACGCTCGACGTGAAGATCCCCGAGGGCACAAAGGATGGCCAGACGATCCGCCTGCGCGGCAAGGGCGGCCCCGGCATCGGTGGCGGCCCGGCGGGCGATGCCTATGTGACGATCGGCGTGAAACCCCATCCGCGCTTCCGCCGCGAGGGGGACGATATCCTCATCACCCTGCCGATCAGCATTGATGAAGCGGTGCTTGGCGGCAAGGTCGAGGCGCCCACGATCGACGGGCCGGTGAAGGTCACCATTCCGAAGGGCGCAAACTCGGGGCAGATGCTGCGCCTGCGCGGGCGCGGCGTGAAGAACCGGCGCACCGGCAAGCGCGGCGACCAGAAGATCGAACTCAGGATCGTCATGCCGCCGAAGATCGATGAGGAACTCGAGAGCTTCATGAAGGAATGGCGCAAGAAGCACGCCTACAATCCGCGCAAGGGAATGAAGACATGAAACAGCGCTATTTCGAAAAGGACGTGATCGAGGCGATCGAGCTTCTCACCCCGGGGCGGCTCGAGCGCTTCGTGAAGATGCAGGTGATTTCACCGATGCAGACGGACGAGGGCCCGGCCTATCGCGATGTCGATCTGGCCCGCCTCGAGCTGATGTGCGAACTTTCCGAGCATTTCGGCATGGAGGAGGATGCGCTCGAGATCGTGATGTCGCTCATCGATCAGATGCATGCCCTGCGCAATCGCCTGCGCCTCATGGCGCGCGCCATCGAGGCGGAGCCGGAAGAGGTGCGCCTTCGCATCGCGCGCTTCATCTGCGAAAGCAATGAGCCGCCCCCGGAGCAGTGAAACCGCTGCAAGGATGAAAAAAGGCCCGGACGCCATGCCGGGCCTTTACCGCTGGCCAAACAGGATCAGGGCTTGGGTTCGTCATCCCAATCCGAACTCAGGATCCGGTGCCGATCGCCCTCGGGATCATCAAACTGGTTATTCTTCAGCGCCCAGAAAAAGGCCGCAAGCCCTATCCCGCCAAGAAACAGCGAGGCCGGTATGAGATATATCAGCACGTCCATTCAAAGGGCTCCTTCATCGGCGCAGCCTGAGCGCATTCAGTGATACGGTAATCGATGAAGCCGACATCGCCAAGGCCGCGGCGAGCGGGGTCGCGTATCCGGCCAGCGCGATCGGCACGGCTATCAGGTTGTAGAGAAGCGATATCGCGAAATTCTCCCTGATGCGCGCCCGGGCCCGGCGGGCGGTATCGACCGTTTCGCCAAGAGGCGAGATATCCGCACCCATCATGACGATATCGGAAGCCACGCGGGCAGCGTCAAGAGCCGTTGCCGGCGAGATCGAAACATGCGCCGCCGCCAGCGCGGCGGTATCGTTGAGCCCATCGCCCACCATCAGGACGCGGCGCCCGTCTGCGGCGAGCCCGATCACGATTTCCGCCTTTTCCTCGGGCCGCACGCCGGCATGGTATTTCCCGATCCCGAGCATTGCGGCAAAGCGGCGGACTGCCGTTTCACTATCCCCGGAAAGAAGGATCACCTCCATTCCCTGAGCTTCAAGCGCCCGCACCGCCTCTTCAGCCCCCTTGCGAAGGTGATCCTTGAATTCAAAGGCCGCAGGCGCCTCATCCCCGACTTTCAGCCATGTGGCCGTGCCCTCTCCGGCCTGCGCCCCCAGCCAGTCGGCCCGCCCGAGGCGGATTTCACGGCCCTGCCAGCGCCCCCGCACCCCGTGGCCCGGCACCTCCTCAAGATCGTTCACTTCCACCGCCTCGATTCCCATTTCACGGATCGCTCCGGCAAGGGAACGCGCCAGAGGGTGTGAGGAGGCCTCCGCCAGTGCGCGTGCGAGGGAAAGCCTTTCGCGAGGATGGCGATCGAGCGCAAGCGGCTCGGGCGCGCCTTGCGTCAGCGTGCCCGTCTTGTCGAACACCACCGTATCCACCTCGGCGAGCCGCTCGAGCGCCGTGGCGCTCTTTATCAGCATTCCGCGCCGGAAAAGCCGGCCCGAAGCGGCCGTGACCACCGCCGGCACGGCAAGCCCCAGCGCGCAGGGGCAGGTGATGATCAGCACCGCGACGGCGATATTGAGCGCCAGGCGCAGATCCGCCGTCATCGCATACCAGCCGATGAAGGCGAGTGCGGAGAGGAGATGCACGCCCGGTGCATAGGCCCGCGCTGCGCGATCTGCGAGCGAGGTGTAGCTGTTCTTCGCGCTTTCAGCCATCGCCACCAGATCGGCAAGGCGGTTGAGCGAGCTTTCCTCCCCCGCAGCCGTCACGCGCAGCGTCAGGGGGCCCGTGAGATTGATCTCGCCAGCGCTGACCGCCATGCCGGGCCCGGCGAAGACGGGCATTGTTTCGCCTGTCAGAAGCGAGCGATCCAGCTCGCTTTCCCCCCGCTCGACAATGCCATCGGCCGGCATCCGCCCCCCCGGGCGCACCACTATGAGATCCCCCGGGCGAAGCTCGCCCACTGATACGCTCCTTTCTTCTCCCTCTTCGATTCTTGTTGCACGGTGCACTTCGAGCGCCGAAAGCTCTTGCGCGGCCGAGCGGGCCACGGCGCGGGTGCGGAAATCGAGATAACGCCCCGCGAGGAGGAAGAATGTGAGCGAGAGCGCGGCATCGAAATAGGCGTGCCGTCCGCTCTGCATGGTTTCATACAGCGAAAGCCCCGCGGCGAGGACAATGGCGAGCGAAATCGGCACATCCATGTTGAGCCGCCTAACCCTGAGCGCCTTCCAGGCATTGCGGAAGAAGGGCTGGGCGGAAAAGGCGATCACCGGCAGGGTGATGAGGGCGGAAATCCAGTGAAACAGATCACGGGTGGCATCCGCCGCCCCCGACCATACGGCCACGGAAAGCAGCATCACGTTCATCATCGCGAAACCGGCCACCGCGAGGCGCATCAGAAGATCGCGGCTTTCCCTGTCGGCTGCGGTGGCGGCAAGAGCCTCGGCATCAAGCTCGTGCGCTTCGTAGCCGATCCCCTCCAGCGCCTTGATGAGATCCTGCGGGCCCACCTCCGCCCCCGCCTCGACGCTCACCCGCTTCAGGGAGAGATTCACCCGCGCATCCCGCACCCCCGGGTGGCGCATGAGCCGGCGCTCCACCGCCGAGATGCAGGCCGCACAGTGAACTGTCGGCAGCGAGAGCATGATCGTGCCCTCCCGGGCCGACGCCGCGCCGCGCTGTGCCGCCGCCGCAGCGATACGTTCTGCGGAAGGCGCAGCGATGCAGGCCGGGCAGGCGGAAGCGGAGGGCGGGACCGTCTTTCCCATTTGGTGGCCTCGTCTATTCCTTTACAAACAGCTCCCGGGTCTGACGGAAAAGCGTGCCGTCATCGGAATATGCCTTGAGGCGGACTTCCCAGATACCGGGAGCCAGATCGAGGGGTGCCTTGAAGATGCCGTCGCTGTATTCGAAAACGGGCGTCACATCGCTCCTGCGCTCCGTTGCCCGCCCCACGGTTGCCTCGAGCTTCGCCGGCTGCACCGGCTGGCCCGCGGCATCGACGAACCTGAGCATCAGTTCGCCATCGCCGTAATCCACCGCAAGCCGCCAGCCGAGCCCGATCTGGGCCTCGCGCAGGGCATCAAACTGCTGGCTGGCGACATAGCTGTTCTTGACCTCGAGCCCGGGAAAGGTGCGGATCGCATTGAATGCCAGAACGAGATTGACAGTGATGATGACGCCAAAGAAGGCGAGGATGATCAACAGTACCTTGCGGCCTGTCAGGGGGCGCCCTTCGCTCATCTCTGCATCTCCTGCCTTCATTCCGGTTTGCCGTTGAAAATGGTGTCCTTGTAGTCACGAACGTGATTTTCGAGATCCTCGACCCAGATGCGGATCGGTGTCCTTTCCCTGCGAGCAGCAGGGGAATCCGGCGGCGCCGTCACATATACACGAAGCTGGCCGGTGGTGTCAGCAGGAACGCGAACGATGAGATCGTCCTCACCCTCGACCGAAAGGGTCATCGGATCATCCGCCTTCAGCGACAAGGCAAAATCGCGATCCTCGCCGTGCATGTTGCGCAGGCGCACATCATATGTATTGCGGATCGACCCGTCCGAAAGCATGACATAGGTCGGGTTGCGCACCGGCGAGACCCGGATATCGATCTCGGAGCGCATGAAGAGCGCAACCACCAGCGCCAGCCCCACGGCCGACCAGAGCGCCGTGTAGATCATGGTGCGCAGGCGGAAGATATGCTTCCAGATCGGGCGCGGCGGATTGCCGGCGCGCTCGAGAGGCTCATCGGAAAGTGCGAGATAATCGATCAGGCCGCGGGGTTTGCCGATCTTCTCCATCACGTCGTCACAGGCATCGATGCACAGGGCGCAGGTGATGCATTCGAGCTGCTGGCCATCGCGGATATCGATCCCCATCGGGCAGACATTGACGCAGGCATTGCAATCGATGCAATCGCCAAGGCCCTCCACATCGGCCCCCTTGCGCCGCTTGCCCCTCGGCTCGCCGCGCCAGTGACGATAGCCGACGGTGAGCGTGTCCTCGTCCATCATCGCCGCCTGGATGCGGGGCCAGGGGCACATGTAGATGCACACCTGCTCACGCATGAAGCCGCCGAAGGTGAAGGTGGTGGCCGTCAGCACGAAGATGGTCGTATAGGCAACGGGATGGGCCGTGCCGCTGAGAAGATCGTGAAGCAGCGTCGGTGCATCGGTGAAATAGAAGACCCAGGCCCCGCCGGTGGCCACAGCGATCAGGAGCCAGACCGTCCATTTGAAAAGGCGCAGGCGGATCTTCTTAAAGTTCCAGGGCGAGCGCCAGAGCCGGATGCGCGCGTTGCGATCACCCTCGATCCAGCGCTCGACGAGAATATAGAGATCCGTCCATACGGTCTGCGGGCAGGCATAGCCGCACCAGACGCGCCCGAGCGCGGAGGTGAACAGGAAAAGCCCGAGCCCCGCCATGATCAGGAGCCCTGCCACGAAGTAGAATTCATGCGGCCAGATCTCGATCATGAAGAAATAGAAACGCCTGTTGGCGAGATCAATCAGAACTGCCTGATCGGGAAGATTCGGCCCGCGGTCCCAGCGAATCCATGGCGTGATATAATAGACGCCAAGCGCCACCGCCATCACGATCCACTTCAGGGTTCTGAACCGGCCATTGACACGGCGCGGGAAAACCGGCTCGCGGGCCTTGTAGAGCTGTGGGGCGTTATCTGTGCTCGACACGGAACTTCTCCGATCATGATGATGGGCCAACAGGGCCGCTCTGCCAGCTTCGGCTCCTGATAACATTGACCTCGATCAATGGTTTTCAAGTATGCCCTGCGGGGCCTGCGCCCTTCTGTCGCTGGCGCTCTGCCCCCTGGCGGCGATCAAATGACGCAATTGAAGGGCGGTTTTCGCCCTTCAATTACCCACTGACAGGAATTAAGGTGGCACCGACCCCCAAGGAAACGCGCGAACAGGACTGGGTGTCGGTGCCGTCCGGGGGCTGGAGACCCCCGGATTTCTTTTTTCTACTGACCGCCGCCAAGCCCGTGGACATAGAAGGCCACGGCCTTGATATCGGCTTCGCTCAGGCGGGCATTCCAGTTGGGCATCACGCCGGCCCGGCCATTGGCAACGCTCTCCATGATATCCTCGCGGCTGCCGCCATAGAGCCAGATTGCATTGGTGAGATCCGGGGCGCCCAGATCGGGATCCCCCTTGGCATCCTCGCCGTGGCAGGCCGTGCAATTATCCTCGAATACCACCTTGCCAGCCTCGACCAGCTTTGCATTCGCGTCTTTCTGATTGAACGAAAGCACGTATTCCACCACAGCCACGAGCTCGTCGGGCTCCAGCACATCGGCCCAGGCGGGCATGTCACCCGTGCGGGTTTCCTCATCCGCCTCGGTCCGGATGCCGTGGTTCACGGTGATGTGGATGTTCTCCAGATCGCCGCCCCAGAGCCATTCGTCATCCAGAAGGTTGGGGAAGCCCTTGGCCCCCTGCCCCCCCGCGCCGTGGCACTGAATGCACCATGTCTTGAACACGGCGGCCCCGGCCTGGGTTGCATAGTGCTTCAGTTCGGGATCCTGGGCCACTTCGGTGATGTCCGTCTCGGCCAGTTTCTTTTCGATCCCGGCGTTCATCTCCTCGAAACGCTTGATCTCTTCGGCGACATCGCCGCGGGTCGAGAAGCCGAGCACACCCGGGGTCGCCCGCTCCATCAGCGGCCAGGCCGGATAGGCGATCATGTAACCGACGGCAAAGACGATCGAGGCGTAGAATGTCCACAACCACCAGCGCGGCAGGGGATTGTTGTATTCCTCGATACCATCCCAGGAATGGCCCGTGGTTTCGACCTGTTTCTGCTCTTTCTTCGGAGCCTTGCGGGGTGCTTTCGTCATTGCCGCGCCTCCTTCACATCGTTGGCGAATGCCGCGGTGGCATCATCGCAGGCGGGTTTTTCTTCATGGCGAAACGGGATTTCTGCAGCCTCGTTCTGGTAGCGGCTGGCGCCGGGGCGGAACACCCAGACAACAACCCCCAGAAAAAAGGTGAACATGAACAGCAGGAACCAGCTGTCGGCAAATTCACGCAGAAGGGAGTACTGGTCCATTTCTTCCCTCCCCTATCGGCTCTTGTCGGGCGTGAAGGTCGAGAAATCGACCAGCGTGCCAAGCATCTGCAGATAGGCAACCAGCGCATCCATTTCCGAGACGCCGGGCGCCCCGTCAAAATTACGCACCTGCACATTTTCACCATAGCGCTCGATCAGGCCATCGTAATCGCTGTCAGGATCGGCCTGCGCCAGGAAATCCGCCTTGGCATTCTCGATCATCTCATCGGTATAGGGATCGCCGACCGCGCGATAGGTGAGCAGCAGTTCCTCGATATGCTCGGGATCGATCATCCGATCCTTGAGGAAGCCGTATTTGGGCATGATCGATTCCGGCACCACCGATTGCGGATCGGTGAGGTGATCCACGTGCCACTGATCCGAATAGCGGCCGCCAACACGTGCGAGATCCGGGCCGGTGCGCTTGGAGCCCCACTGGAACGGGTGATCATACATCGATTCCGCCGCCAGCGAATAATGGCCGTAACGCTCCACCTCATCACGCATCGGGCGGATCATCTGGCTGTGACAGACATAGCAGCCCTCGCGGATGTAGATGTTGCGCCCCGTCTGCTCGAGTGGCGTGTAGACCCGCATCCCCTGCACCTTCTCGATGGTGTTCTGCAGATAGAAGAGGGGCACGATCTCCACGATGCCGCCGATCGTCACCACGATGAAGGAGAAGATCAGCAGGAGGGTGGCGTTGCGCTCAATGACGCCGTGCTTGTCGATAAGTGCCATTTTACGGGCCTCCTTATTCAGCCGGCGCCGCAGCGGGGGCCTCGGCCGCAGCCGGGCTCCGCTTGACGGTCATCCAGAGGTTATAGGCCATGATGCATGCGCCTGCGAGGTAGAGCAGTCCACCGGTGGCGCGCGCCACGTTCATCGGGAATTTCGCGGCAACGGTATCGGCGAAGGAGTTCACGAGGAAGCCCTGCGCATCCACCTCACGCCACATCAGGCCTTCCATGATGCCCGAAACCCACATCGAGGAGGCGTAGAGCACGATGCCGATGGTCGCGAGCCAGAAGTGCCAGTTCACAAGCGTGAGCGAGTAGAGCCGCTCGCGCTTCCACAGCTTCGGCACGAGGAAGTAGAGTGCGCCGAAGGTGATCATGCCGTTCCAGCCCAGGGCGCCGGAATGCACGTGGCCGATCGTCCAGTCGGTATAGTGGCTGAGCGAGTTCACGGCGCGGATCGACATCATCGGCCCCTCGAAGGTGGACATGCCGTAGAAGGCCACCGAAACCACCATCATGCGGATGATCGGATCGGTGCGCAGCTTGTCCCACGCGCCCGAGAGGGTCATCAGGCCGTTGATCATGCCGCCCCAGGAGGGCATCCAGAGCATGATCGAGAACACCATGCCGAGCGTCGAGGCCCAGTCGGGCAGCGCGGTGTAGTGCAGGTGGTGGGGGCCGGCCCAGATGTAGAGGAAGATCAGCGCCCAGAAGTGGATGATCGAAAGCTTGTAGCTGTACACCGGGCGCTCGGCCTGCTTGGGCACGAAGTAGTACATCATGCCGAGGAAGCCGGCGGTGAGGAAGAAGCCCACGGCGTTATGGCCATACCACCATTGCGTCATCGCGTCCTGCACGCCGGAGAAGAGCTGCACGGATTTCGAGCCGAAGATCGAAACCGGAATCGCCAGGTTGTTGACGATGTGCAGCATGGCGATGGTGACGATGAACGAAAGGTAGAACCAGTTCGCCACGTAGATGTGCTTTTCCTTGCGGTTGTAGAGCGTGCCCATGAACACCGCGAGATAGGCGACCCAGACGATGGTGAGCCACAGATCGGTGTACCACTCGGGCTCGGCGTATTCCTTGGACTGCGTGGCGCCGAGCACATAGCCCGTGGCCGCCAGAACGATGAAGAGCTGATAGCCCCAGAAGACGAACCATGCGAGATTGCCGCCCCACAGCCGCGCCGCGCTCGTGCGCTGCACCACGTAGAAGGAGGTGGCGATCAATGCGCTGCCGCCGAAGGCGAAGATCACGGCCGAGGTGTGCAGGGGGCGCAACCGGCCGAAATTGAGATAACCTTGGGCCCATTCGAAATTGAGCCAGGGGAAGGCCAGCTGGGAAGCGATATACACCCCCATGAAGAAGCCGACGAGCCCCCAGAAGACGGTGGCGATCACGCCGTAGCGGATCACCTTGTCCATGTATCCGGTTTCCACCACACGCTCTTCACCGAAGTTGCGCAGCGTGTAGAGGAATGCAATGCCGGCCGCGGCCATGAAGATGAGCGCATGCACCAGATAGGCCAGATCGCGCGCCTGGTTGGCGGCATATGCGGCAAGCACCGCAACGACCCCCAGCACGGCGAGTTTAACGAAATCCCACATTGTGCGTCCCTTTTTTCATTCAAGTAGGCGGCACGGGCAGCCCGCCGGCCCGCCCGATCCTGTTCGTCCTATTGCGGTATGGAGACAGCTTTGGCAAGCCACCTTGATCCATGTCAAATTTCAGCAGGGAAACCGTTGATCGATATCAATGCCTGCTGCGGCATGTCATGCGATGCTCGATTGCAAGATTTGTTTCCAGATATATGCTGCCGAAGCACGGGAGAGAACCATGGCTTACAAATCCATCCTGACGGTCATCAGCGATCCGGGCGTGGCCTCCTCTGCGCTTGAAGAGGCGATTGCCACAACCCGCGCGCATGATGCGCATCTCGAAGCCATCGCCGTTGGCGTGGATCGCACGCAGATCGGCTATTATTACGCCGGGGCACCCGTTCAATTCATGGAAGAAGCCCTGGAAGAAGCCAGGGCGGAAGCGGCGGAAGCCGAGAAATACGTGAAGGAGCGCCTTGAGAAGGCCGGGATCCGGTGGTCGAGCGAAATGGCCGTCGCACAGCTCGCGGGGCTCAATACTCTGGTCGCGCAGAGGGCGCGCTACAGTGATCTCGTGATCCTGCCCCGCCCCTATTGCGAAGGCTGTGGGCCGGAGCAGGAGGTGATCGTGGAAGCGGCGCTGTTCGAGGGGCACGCTCCGGTCATGATCGTGCCGCCGCAGGCCGCGCCCAGACCCGATGCAAAGCGCATCGTGCTCGGATGGAACGAAAGCGCCGAGGCGCTGGCGGCGGCAAAAACCGCGCTGCCTCTGCTGAAAATGGCCGATATCGTGAGCATTGTCATTGTCGATCCGCCCAGGCACGGGCCGGATCGGTCGGATCCGGGTGGCGCGTTGTCGCAGTATCTCGTGCGCCATGGGGTGCAGGTGGAAATCTCCATCCTCGCAAAGACGATGCCGCGCGTTTCCGATGTGCTGATGCGCCACATGAAGGACATAAACGCCGATCTCCTGGTGATGGGCGCCTACGGGCACTCGCGGTTTCGCGAGGCGATTCTGGGCGGCGCCACACGCTATGTGATGGAGCAGGCGGAGTTTCCTGTTTTCATGGCGCATTGAGCGGCTGGCGCGGGCAATGGCGGCTCAGCCTATGAGCCCACCATCGCAATCATCTCCCGTTTCGGCCATCAGGGCCTGGAAATCCGGGATCACGATGCGGCGCTTGCCCTCGAGCCGAATCAGCCCTTCGCGCTTCAATACCGAAATCTGACGGCTCACGGTTTCCAGCGTAAGGCCGAGATAATCGGCCATGGCCTCGCGGGTGAGCGGAAGATCGAAGGCAATCTCCCCGTCCGCCTCCTTCAGCTTGAGCGCCGCATCACGCCGGCCAATGATGACGAAGAGGCTCGCGATCTTCTCGCGCGCCGTCTTGCGCCCGAGCAGAAGCATCCACTCGCGCGCAGCATCCAGTTCGTCCAGCGTCATCTCCAGCATCCGGCTGGCCAGATGCGGGGTGCGGGCCATGAAAGCCTCGAACGGCTTCCTTCTGAAACAGCACATCACCAGATCGGTCGTGGCCGTTACGTCATAGGTGGCGCATTCGCGCCCCGGCCGGCCGAGGAAATCGCTCGGCAGCAGCAGGCCGACGATCTGGGTGCGCCCATCTTCCATCGTCTGGGAAAGGGAGGCGATGCCGGAGACGACAGAGGCCATGAAATCCATCCTGTCACCCGCCCAGACAACGGTCTGCCCGGCTTCGTAGCTGCGATAGTATTTCATCGTATCGAGCTCTTCGAGTTCGGGCGGCTCGCAGCGCGCGCACAGTGCACGGTGACGGATGGGGCATTCGCCGCATCTCTTGATGGCTGTCGTCATGTCAGGCATGTCCCGTTTGCGCGCTATTGATCTCGATCAAGGTTATCGAGTACTCCCTTGGAATACCCTATGGCAATGATACATGAAGCACAACTGAGCCGCCT
This sequence comes from Albidovulum sp., assembly GCA_015491895.1. Lineage (GTDB taxonomy): Bacteria > Pseudomonadota > Alphaproteobacteria > Rhodobacterales > Rhodobacteraceae > WFVA01. Next base: position 64,053 of record WFVA01000024.1, read on the forward strand.
GGGGCTGTTTGACGCAAAGGTGCCCAGATACACCAGCTATCCCACCGCGCCCCATTTCTCCGGCGGCGTGGGAGCGGGTGAATTCGGCCGCTGGATCGGCGAAATCCCCGAAAGTGCTGAAATATCGCTCTATATTCACATCCCTTTCTGCCGTCGTCTGTGCTGGTTCTGCGCCTGTCGCACGCAGGGCACCCAGTCCGCGGCACCCGTGCGCAACTATCTCGACACCCTGAAGCGCGAGATTGCCATGCTGGGCGAGCGCATGCCCGCGGATGTTCGCCTTTCGCGCCTGCACTGGGGCGGAGGCACGCCCACGCTGCTCGAGCCCGACATGATCCGCGAACTGGCCGAAGCGATCTTTTCAGTGGCGCCCATGGCCGAGGGTGGTGAATTTTCGGTGGAGATAGATCCCAACGAGATCGATATGGCCCGTATCAGTGCGCTGGCGGATTCAGGGATGAACCGCGCCTCCATCGGGGTGCAGGATTTCGATGAGGAAATCCAGAAAGTTATCGGCCGTATCCAGGGATATGGCATCACGAGGGCAGCCGCCGAGATGATCCGCGAGGCCGGTGTGGGCAGCCTCAATGCCGATATCCTCTACGGCCTGCCCCACCAGAGCACTGCCCGTATCGCCGAGAGCGTGCAGAAGCTTCTCAGCCTCTCCCCCGATCGGGTGGCGCTTTACGGCTATGCCCATGTGCCCTGGATGGCCCGGCGCCAGACGATGATCCCCGCGGAAGCCCTGCCCTCACCCCAGCAGCGCCTCGCGCTTTTCGAAACGGCACGCAAGCTGTTCGTGTGGGACGGCTACGAGGAGATCGGCATCGATCACTTTGCCGTGCCGTCGGACGGCCTGGCCATTGCCCGGCGCGAGGGGCGGCTGCGGCGCAATTTCCAGGGCTACACGGATGATACGGCAACTGCTCTGATCGGGCTCGGCGCCTCTGCCATCTCCCGCTTCCCGCAGGGCTACGCGCAAAATGCGCCGGCCACCTCGCAATATGCGAAAGCCATTCAGGCCGGGGAATTCGCGACCGCGCGAGGGCATGTGTTCAGCCCGGAGGATCATCTGCGCGGACGCATGATCGAAGCACTGATGTGCGATTTCCGCATCGACCGGAGCGAGATTCTGGAGCGGTTCGATATCGCGCCCGATGCGCTCGAAGCCATGTTCCGGGCAGCCGCCGAGGCGTTCGAAGGCCTGCCGGAGATCACCGAACGCGGCTTCGAACTGCCGACCGAGGTGCGCCCGCTCACCCGCATGATCGCGCGTGCCTTCGATACCTACGATCTCTCGAAGGCCGGGCACAGCGCCGCTATCTGAGATGCTCGCGCCATCAGCGGGGCAAGGAGATTTCATGCCTCCGGCGGGAGTATTTCCGCCAAGATGAAGAGACTGTGGTTCAGACCCCCCCACCCTCGACGGCCCTGAGATCGAAGGCGGCCGCCATGAGGGCGCGGGTATAGGCCGTTTTCGGGGCTTCGAAGATCTGTTGCGTCGGGCCTGATTCGACCACATCCCCGCGTTTCATCACCATGACCTTGTGCGAAAGCGCGCGCACCACGCGCAGATCATGGCTGATGAAGAGATAGGCGAGGCGGTGGCGCTTCTGCAGATCGCGCAGGAGATTGACGATCTGCACCTGCACCGTCATGTCGAGCGCCGAGGTGGGCTCGTCGAGCACCACGAGGCGCGGGCGCAGGATCATGGCGCGCGCAATGGCGATGCGCTGGCGCTGGCCGCCGGAAAACTCATGCGGATAGCGGTGCATGGAAGCCGGATCGAGGCCCACTTCCTCCATGATCTCCTCGACCATTTCCCGGGGATCGCGGCCTTCCGGCACGCCATGCACACCTAGCCCCTCGCTGATGATTTCCTCCACCGTCATGCGCGGGGAAAGCGAGCCATAGGGATCCTGAAAGACGATCTGCATCCGCGCCCGCTGCGGGCGCAGATCGCGGGCCTGCCATTTCTCGATATGTTCGCCCATGAACACGATCGGCCCTTCGGATCGGATCAGCCGCATGATGGCGAGGGCGAGGGTCGTCTTGCCCGAGCCGCTTTCGCCGACGATCCCGAGCGTTTCGCCCTCGCAGACGCTGAGGCTGGCATCGTTCACCGCCTTGATATGGCCCACGGTGCGCTTCAGAAGCCCGCGCTGGATCGGGAACCATATGCGCAGATGCTCCGTGCGCACGATTTCCCGCGCATTTTCGGGCACTGGATCAGGCCGCCCCTTCGGCTCGGCCCCGATGAGCATGCGCGTGTATTCGTGGCGGGGATTGGCAAAAAGCTCGGCCGTTGGCCCGTTTTCGACGATCTCGCCTCCCTTCATCACATAGACCCGATCGGCGATCCGGCGCACGACGGCGAGATCATGGGTGATGAAGAGGAGGCTCATGTTCTCCTGCCGCTTCAGATCGGCCAGGAGCTCGAGAATCTGCGCCTGAATGGTGACATCGAGCGCGGTCGTGGGCTCGTCGGCGATCAGAAGATCGGGGCCGTTGGCAAGCGCCATGGCGATCATCACCCGCTGGCGCTGGCCGCCCGAAAGCTGGTGAGGATAGGCGCCGAGCCGCCTTGCGGGTTCGTGGATGCCGACCTTTTCCAGAAGCTCGATGATGCGCCCGCGCACCGCCTCGCCACGCAGGCCCTGATGCAGCTCGATGCTTTCGGCAAGCTGTTTTTCGATGGTGTGCAGCGGGTTGAGGCTTGTCATCGGCTCCTGGAAGATGAAGCTGATGTCGTTGCCCCGCACATTCCGCAGGGTTTTCTCATCCGCACCCACAAGCTCACGACCCTTGTAGAGCACCGAGCCCTTCACCCGGGCGCTTTCAGGCAGGAGGGAAACGGTGGAAAGCGCCGTCACGGATTTTCCTGAGCCACTTTCGCCCACGATGGCCACCGTTTCGCCTTCACCAACGCTGAGCGAAACATCCCTGACGGCAAGGCTCTCGGCACCATCCTGGCGGAAGGCCACGGTGAGATCGCGGATATCGAGGAGCGGCTTCATTCGAATGTCTTTCGCGGATCGAAGGCATCGCGCACGCCCTCGAAAATGAAGACGAGCAGCGAGAGCATCAGGGCGAACACGAAGAAGGCGGTGAAACCGAGCCAGGGCGCCTGGAGATTCTGCTTGGCCTGGAGGGTGAGCTCGCCGAGCGAGGGGGCGGAGCTCGGCAGGCCGTAGCCGAGGTAATCGAGCGAGGCCAGGGTGGCGATGCCACCGGTGATGATGAAGGGCAGGAAAGTGAGCGTGGCCACCATGGCATTGGGCAGGATATGGCGAAACATGATCTTGCGATCCGAAACGCCAAGCGCCTTGGCCGCGCGCACATATTCGAAATTGCGCGCGCGCAGGAATTCGGCCCGCACCACGCCAACGAGGCGCGGCCAGCCAAAAAGGATCACGATCACTACAAGGAGCCAGAAGCTTCGCCCGATGATGGCGGTGAGGATGATGATGACGTATAGCTCGGGCACCGAGCCCCATATCTCGAGCATCCTTTGCAGGCCGAGATCGATCCAGCCGCCGAAATAGCCCTGGATCGCGCCGGCGATGATGCCGATCACCGAGGCTACGGCCGTGACGATCAGGGTGAACAGGATCGAGAGGCGAAAGCCGTAGATCACCCGCGCCAGCACATCGCGGGTGGCATCATCCGTGCCCAGCCAGTGCTCGGCATCGGGGGGCGAGGGCGCGGCGGTATCAAGCTCGTTTGGCGTGTCGTAGGAATAGGGCACGAGCGGCCAGATCATCCAGCCCTTCTCGATCTTCTGGCCGTTTACCTCACCATCCTCGGCATCCGCCATACTGGCCTCGGGATCGTCGAAGCACTCTTCGAGCCCGCCGGTGATGATCAGGCATTGTACCTCGGGATCGCGGTAGCTGGCTTCTGTCTGGAAATCACCGCCGAAGGCTGTCTCGGGATAGAATTTCACCACCGGGAAATGAAGTTCGCCACGATAGTTGACGATCAGGGGTTTGTCATTGGCGATGAACTCGGCAAACAGCGAAAGACCGAATAGAACGAGGAAGATCCAGAGCGACCAGAAAGCGCGGCGGTTGCGCTTGAAATTGCGCCATCGGCGCTGGTTGAGGGGAGAGAGCTTCATCGCCTATCCCTCCCGCTTGCCGAAATCGATCCTCGGATCGACAAAGACATACATCAGATCCGAAAGGATCCCCACCAGAAGGCCGAGGAGGCCGAAGGCGTAGAGCGTGGCAAACATCACCGGGTAATCGCGGTTGACCGCCGCCTCGAAGCCCATGCGCCCGAGCCCATCGAGCGAGAAGATGGTCTCGATCAGGATCGAGCCGCCGAAGAAAACGCCCACGAAGAGGCTCGGGAAGCTCGCGATCACGATCAGCATCGCATTGCGGAACACATGGCCATAGAGAACCCTGCGCTCCGAAAGCCCCTTGGCGCGGGCGGTGATCACATATTGCTTCTTGATCTCGTCAAGGAAGGAATTCTTGGTGAGCAGGGTGAGGGTGGCGAAGGAGGCGATGGTGGAGGCGATCACCGGCAGGGTGATGTGCCAGAGGTAATCGAGCACCTTGCCGATCATGGAAAGCTCATCCCAGTTGGGCGAGGTGAGTCCGCGCAGGGGGAAGATCTTCCAGTAGGAGCCGCCGGCAAAAAGCACCAGCAGCAGGATCGCGAAGAGGAAGCCGGGGATCGCATAGGCCACGATGATGACGCCGCTTGTCCAGGTATCGAAACGCGAACCGTCGCGCACCGCCTTCCTGATCCCGAGCGGAATGGAGACAAGATAGGCGATCAGCGTGGACCAAAGCCCCAGTGTGATCGAGACCGGCATCTTCTCGATCACCATGTCCACCACCCGGGCGGAGCGGAAATAGCTCTCGCCGAAATCGAAGCGGATGTAATTCCACATCATGTCGAGGAAGCGCTGAAGGGGGGGCTTGTCGAAGCCGAACTGCTTTTTCAGATCCTCCAGAAGCTCGGGCGGCAGGCCGCGCGCGCCGGCATAGGTATCATCGCCCGTCTGCATCTCGGCGCCGGCATCGGAGCCCCCGGCGATGGTCTCGAAGGCATCGCCCTGCCCCTCGAGCTGGGCCAGAACCTGCTCGATCGGCCCGCCGGGCACGAACTGGATCAGGGCGAAATTGATTACCATCATCCCGAAAAGCGTGGGGATGATCAGCATCAGCCGCCTCAGGATATATGCGCCCATTTCCTCTGCCTGCCTTCCTGCCCGGCCTCGCCCTGCCCCGCCGCCGCCTCAGCGCAGAGCGCCGGAGGCCTTGAGCGCCGCGGCCTTTTCGGCGTCATACCACCAGAAATCCAGCTCGCCCAGCGCATAGGGCGGCAGATTCTCCGGGTGTTCGTACATGTTGTAATAGGCCACGGTGTGGACGTTCTTGTACCATTGCGGCACCCAGAGGCGCAGCGCGCGCAGCACCCGATCGAGCGCATGCACGGATGTGGTGAGCTCTTCCTGGGTATCGGCCTCGAGCACCACGTCGATCAGCCTGTCCACCGCCTCGTTCCTGAGCCCCATCAGATTGAAGGCGGAGCTGTCGGCCGTTTCGGATCCGAAATACTGGCGCAGCTCGGTGCCGGGGATGTAGCTTGTCTGGATCATCGATGTGATGATGTCGAAATCATAGGAAGGCGGGCGGGTGCGCACTTCCATCTGGGCGTTGTCCACGAACACGTGGCGCGCATCCACGCCGAGGCGCTTGAGATTTTCCACGTAAGGGTTGATCACGCGGTTGAAGGTCTGGCTGTCATTGAGGAATTCGACAGTGAGCAGCTCGCCCTTCGCGTTGCGCCGCAGGCCATCCGCACCCACCGTCCAGCCGGCAGCATCGAGAAGCGCCGCCGCCTTGCGCAGCGCCTTGCGATCGAGCGGGCGTTTCGGGGTAGAAACATGCTGCACCACCGCCGGCTGATCGAGCACGCCGGGAGGCAGAATATCCGCGAGCGGCTCGAGAATGGCCTTTTCCTCGGGCGAGGGCAGCCCCTCGGCGGCGAGATAGCTGTTTTCCCAGAAGGAATTGATGCGGGCATAAAGCCCGTAGAAAAGCCGTTCGTTGGACCATTCGAAATTGAACATCAGCCCGATCGCCTCGCGCACCCGGGGATCCTGGAATTTCTCGCGCCTGAGGTTGAAGATGAAGGATTGCCCGGTGGCCTTGTCGCCGTCGGGAAGGGTCTCCTTGATGACGATACCCTCCTTCACGGCGGGGAAATCATAGCCCGTGGCCCAGATCTTCGAGGCCGCCTCGTTGCGGAAGGTATAGGTGCCGCCCTTGAAGCCCTCGAAGGCGGCATTGTAATCGGCGTAATATTCGATGCGGATGCGATCGAAATTGTTGCGTCCGATATTGATCGGGAGCTTCTCCCCCCAGTAATCGGGATTGCGGCGGTAGACGATCGTCTGCCCCACATCGAGGCGATCGAGCACATAGGGCCCGGAGCCCAGAAGCGGCTCCAGCGTGCTTTCGGTGAACTGGAAATCGCGCCGGATGAAATCCGCCTTCGAGAAGACGGGGATTCCCCCCACATCCTGGATCACGTCGCGCTTCGGGGCATCGGCCTTGAAGGTGAACCTGATCCGGTGCGGCCCCAGCACCTCCACGCTCTCCACCTTCTTGGCAAGTTGCACCCGAAAGCTCGTCAGCCCCTTGGTGAGGAAGGTTTCGTAGGAGAAGGCCACGTCATCGGCCGTGAGCGGGCTGCCATCGGAAAAGCGCGCCTCGGGGCGCAGGTCGAAGATCACCCAGGAGCGATCCTTCGGGTATTCGAGGCTCTCGCACAGGAGGCAGTAGCTCTCGCCGATCGTATCGGCCGTGGCGGTGAGAAGGCTTTCGAAGAAGATCGAGGAAAGCGCGCCCGAACGCCCCTTGATCGTGTAGGGGTGCATCGAATCGAAGGAGCCGAAGGCCCATTCGGAAATCTCGCCCCCCTTGGGCGCCTGCGGGTTCACGTAATCGAGATGCTTGAAATCGGGCCCGTATTTCAGATTGCCGAAGGTGGAGATGGCATGGGCCTTGATGATCTCTTCCCCGGCGCGCAGGCCCTGCGCCATGAAAGGCAGAGCCAGGAGGGCAAGGGCGGTGGAGATCACGGCAAGCCAGACGCGCATCATGCCAGCCCTGGCCTGCGAGGCGGCAACAGCCATGTTTCCGGTGCGGTTACGGCTCATGTCATCCTCCCGAAGAACATCATCAAGGCAGGCTAAGGATTTGCCCGCATTGTGGCAAGTTACGATATGTTAAGGAAGCCTGATTGTGGCCCGTGAAAGCCTTGATCGAGATGAAATGGGGCGCGCCCGATTCAGGCGCGCCCATTTCGCAATCATCGGCCGGATGACGATCGTTCAGTCATGGATCGTGGCGAGATAGGCGATCAGATTCGCGCGATCCTCGATCTTTTTCAATCCGGAAAAGCTCATCTTGGTGCCGGGCGCGAAATCCTTCGGCTTGGTGAGGAATTCATTGAGCCGCTCGGGCGTCCATTCCCCTCCGAGGCCTTTCAGGGCGTCGGAATACTTGAACCCCTCGACGCCCGCCACCGGACGGCCAACCACGCCGTAGAGATGGGGGCCGGTCGCGTTCTTGCCATCTTCGAGCTTGTGGCAGCTCTTGCACTTGCCGAAGACCTTGGCGCCCTTCTCGGGATCCGCCGAAGCAAGGATATCCGCGAAATCCGGGGCCTCTTCCTCGACAGCGGGCGCGGCCTCACCGTCATCCCCGCCGTTCTCTTCGGTTTCGATCACATAGGCCAGCTGCTCCTCGCCCCCGCCATGTTCGCCCCCCCCGAAATAGAGCTTGTTGGCCACCATGTTGACGAGCAGAAAGATCAGCAGCGCGCCACCGAACCCACCAACGAACTTGACCACTTTCATTGTGTCGAACATGTCGCAATTCCTTTTCCAGCGGAGTCCCCGCTATCTATCCGCTTCCCCCCGGAAACTTCAAGGTGTAGTTACATGTTTCGATCTCGTTTCCAGCTGCCACCGGAGCCCGAAACATGAATAGCCGCATAGCCTTCCAGGGAGAGCCCGGCGCCTATTCCCACGAGGCCTGCCTCAAGGCCTATCCCGGCATGGATCCGATGCCCTGCCGCACCTTCGAGGATGCGATCGAGGCCGTGCGCAAGGGCGATGCGGAGCTGGCCATGCTGCCGGTCGAGAATTCGATCTATGGCCGGGTGGCGGATATCCACAGCCTCCTGCCCGAATCGGGATTGCATATCGTCGATGAAGCCTTCGTGCGGGTGCATATCAATCTGCTTGCCCTGCCCGGCACCCCGCTTGAGCGAATCGAACGCGCCATGAGCCATACCGTGCTGCTCGGCCAGTGCCGCGATTTCCTGCGCGAGAACGGTATCCATCGCGTGGCCGGCCCGGATACCGCCGGCTCGGCGAGGCATGTGGCCGAGGCAGGCGATCCCGCGCTTGCTGCGCTCGCCTCCGAGCTTGCCGGCGAGATATACGGCCTCGAGGCGATAGCCCGCCATATAGAAGATCACCATCGCAACACGACGCGCTTCCTCGTCATGTCCCGCGAGCTTGATCTCAAGCGTCGCGGCAAGCACGGGATGATGACGAGCTTCGTGTTTTCCGTCCGCAACATCCCCGCAGCGCTTTACAAGGCGATGGGCGGCTTCGCCACCAATGGCGTGAACATGACGAAGCTCGAAAGCTACATGGTGGACGGCAATTTCACCGCCACCCAGTTCTATGCCGATATCGAAGGCCATCCGGACGATCGCAACGTGCAACTTGCCATGGAAGAGCTCGATTACTTCACCGACAAGGTGACCCTTCTCGGCGTCTATCCAGCCGATCCGCGCCGGCGCGAAGGCTGAGGGCGGCGCGGGCCGGTTCAGAGCCGGCGGGGCCGTGCTCGCCAGCGCTCTTCCATCTCGCGGGCAAAGCGGGAAATGCGGGTCTTGAATCTGCGCACAAGGCGCGGCTTGCCAAGCTTCATGGATTGGATGAGAAAACGCGCCGCCATGTTGCGCGGGCGCAATTCAAGCTGCACGCACATGCGGCTGCGCTCCGGGGAGAGCGGAATGACCTCCGCCACGAGATCGCTGTCGATCCCGCCCGATTGCGATTCGATCAGGAGCCGCTCCGGCGGCTGGCATTCGATCAGATCAGCCCGCAGGCGCCGCTTGCGACCGCGCCACTTGAAGGACGCCTGCCAGAAGATGCGCTCGGTGCCATCGGGCAGGATACGCCTCTGGCGCACGACATCCACGCCGCGGCGCAGGGCCAGCCGCTCGAACCGGGAGAAATTCGTCAGATCCGCAAAAACGGCTTCGGCCGGCAATTCGATATCCTCGCGAGTGGAAAATTTCATGCCCCCTCACCACCTCCGCGATCCGCGAAAGCCCCCGCGCAGACGCGCCAAACGGGAAAGGCCGCCGGCGCCGGCCGCGCGCGATCCATCAAACGCCAGCATCTTGTGCCCCTGCTCCATTCACCTGCCCTTCCTGCGGAGCATCTGACACACCCGCCCCCCTCATTGCAACAGCGCTATCCGGCATTCAACCCGCGCCACAACCTGTGCATGACTCAAGGCCCTCCCGCTCGCGCAAAATGCGCTGGCAACATTTCGCCGACGCGGCTAATGTATGCCACGTGGTGTGGTATCCTGATCTCATCCGGGGACATGGGAAAAGAGGAGAGCCACCATGAAAACAACAAGAATCAACCGTCGGACCTTCATGGCAGGCGCAGTGGCTGGCACATCCTTGATCGCATTGCATCCCTTCTCCGCGCGCGCTGCCGCAAATCAGGCCCATCTGCGCATCATGGAAACAACCGATCTCCATGTGCACATCTACCCCTATGATTACTACGCCGACAAACCGGTGGACACGGTCGGCCTCGCCCGCACCGCGAGCCTCATCCAGAGCGTGCGCGATGAAGCCACCAATTCCATGCTGATCGACAACGGGGATTTCCTCCAGGGCAATCCGATGGGGGATTACATCGCCTATGAGCGGGGCATGAAGGAGGGCGACATGCACCCGATCATCGCCGCGATGAACACGCTCGGCTTCGAAGCCTCCACCCTCGGCAATCACGAATTCAATTACGGCCTCGATTTCCTGATGAAGTCGGTCGCCGGGGCGCGCTTCCCTGTGGTCTGCGCCAATGTGGCGCTCGAAGCGGGCGCCAATCCCCGCGATGACAAGACCCTCCTGCGCCCCTGGATCATCCTCGAAAAGGACATCACCGATGGCGCGGGCGAAACGCACCCGGTGCGCATCGGTCTTGTCGGCTTCGTCCCGCCCCAGATCATGAACTGGGATCGCCGCCACCTCGAAGGCAAGGTGCAGGCGCGCGATATTCTCGAAGCCGCCAATGCCCATGTGCCGGCCATGAGGGAGGCCGGCGCCGATATCATCATCGCCCTTTCCCATTCCGGCATTGCCGAAGGCCGGGGCGAGGGGCTGGAAAACGCGGCGCTGCAACTTGCAGGCGTGGAGGGCATCGATGCCATTCTCTCCGGCCATCAGCATCTGGTCTTCCCCGGCAAGCGCTTCGAAGGGCTCGCGGGCGTCGATGCCGCCGCGGGCACGCTTCGGGGCAAGCCCGCGGTGATGGGCGGCTTCTGGGGCTCGCACATGGGGCTCCTCGATCTCATGCTCGAGCGCGACGGCAATTCCTGGCGCATCGCCGCCCACACGGCCGAGGCCCGCCCGATCGCGCGGCGCAACAAGGATCGCTCCGTGACTCCGCTGGTGAAAAGCGTGCCCGCGGTGCTGAATTCGGTGGCCGACATCCACGAACAGACCCTCGAATACATCCGCCGCCCCGTCGGCACCACTACCGCGCCGCTCTACAGCTACTTTGCCCTGGTGGCCGACGATCCTTCGGTGCAGATCGTCTCCACCGCCCAGAAGTGGTATCTCGCCGAGATGCTGAAGGGTGGCGAATTCGAGGGGCTCCCCCTCCTCTCCGCCGCCGCGCCCTTCAAGGCAGGCGGGCGCGGGGGGCCGGAATATTACACCGATGTGCCCGCCGGCCCGATCGCCATCAAGAACGTGGCCGATCTCTATCTCTATCCCAACACCGTGCGCGCGGTGAAGGTGACAGGCGCCCAGCTGAAGGACTGGCTCGAGCGCTCGGCCGGGATGTTCAACCAGATCACGCCAGGTGAAAAGGATCAGGTGCTCCTCAATCCCGAGTTCCCGAGCTACAATTTCGACGTGATCGACGGCGTCACCTACGGCATCGATCTCTCCCGGCCTTCGAAATTCGCCCCCAAGGGAGAGCTGATCAACCCGGAAGCAAACCGCATCCGCGATCTTCTCTACGAGGGCAAATCCGTGCAGCCGGATCAGGAATTCATCATCGCCACCAACAATTACCGCGCCGGCGGGGGCGGCCATTTCCCCGGCGCCGATGGCACCACCACGATCTTCGAGGCCCCCGATACCAACCGCGACGTGATCGTGCGCTATATCGTCGAGCAGGGCACCATCAATCCCTCGGCGGATGACAACTGGCATTTCACCCCCCTGCCCGGCACGACCGTGCTTTTCGATACCGGGCCCAAGGCGATGAATTATCTCTCCGACCTCAAGGGGCTGAAGATCGAGCCGGCCGGCGATGGCCCCGATGGCTTCGCCCGTTTCAGGATCAGCCTTTGAGCGCGCCCTTCATCGCCCCCGACGGCCGCCCGCGCTGCGGCTGGTGTGCGGCCACGGAGCAATATCTTGATTACCACGATCGCGAATGGGGCTTCCCCGTGGCCGATGATCGCCGCTTGTTCGAAAAGCTCTGCCTTGAAAGCTTCCAGGCCGGCCTCAGCTGGCGCACGGTGCTGGAAAAACGCGAGAATTTCCGCGCCGCCTTCGATGACTTCGACTTCGAAAAGATGGCCGCCTACGGCGAAAGGGAAGTGGAGCGCCTCCTCGGGGATGCGGGGATCATCCGCCATCGCGGCAAGATCGAGGCGGTGATCCACAATGCCCGCCGGGCGCTGGAACTGGTAGAGCGGGAAGGCTCGCTCGCCGCCTTCCTGTGGCGATACGAGCCCGATCCGGCCTCCCTCCCTCCCCCGCAGAGCGCCACCACGATCCCCGAGGCGCAGGCGCTATCGAAGGAGCTTCGCAGGCGGGGCTGGAAATTTCTCGGGCCCACCACCGTTTTTTCCTTCATGCAGGCCATGGGGCTCGTGAACGATCACGCCGAGGGCTGCGCCCTGCGCCCCGAAGCCGCCCGCGCCCGCGCCGCCTTCACGCCGCCCATACGAAACGCTTGAAAAGCCCCCGCCCCGGCGCTACTGAGGCCACCCGGAGATTGGGAGGGCGCATATGAACTGGCTCAAGGCGGGGATCATCATGATCCTGTCGGTCGTGGCGTTGCTGTATTTCACCCGCCCATCAAGAGAGGATGTGGAGGAATATGTGCACGCGATCGCGTTTTCCCAGATCCAGGCAAAAGATCTGGAACTGAGCGAAAATGCCGCGCGCAACGCTCTATTGCAGACCTGCCGGGAAAAGCCGGAAACCTGCACGGATGCCTTCCGCAAGATCATCAGGATCGAATACCGCCCCCGTGTGATCTATGCGGATGTGATCATCCGCGGCCTCGGCACGGAAAATCACTGTTACGCCCTCTTCAATCAGCTGACCTGCACCGAAACGCGCTGAAAAGCCCCAGCGCCATCTTGCCATGGGCCGGAAGCCGGCCTATATGGGAGGCGAGAGGTTGGCGCGGGCGAACGCCTCGCCAACCCGGTCAGGTCCGGAAGGAAGCAGCCGTAACGAGTTTCCGTTCGGGTCGCTGCCAGCCTCTCACCTTTCCCCGAAACAGGCCAGTGAAATACCGGCATGCTAGGTCGACTGTTCGCATGGCTTTTTTCGTGCTAGGCTGCCTGACACCCAGCAAAAGGAAAATTCTCATGGAATACGCACGCCTTGACGCCATCAGGTTCGGCCTCGCCGCCGGAATAACCGTTTTCCTGCTCGGGCTGGTATTCTTCCTGCTCAGCTTGCTGACCGGCGGCATGATGATGATGCGCATGGGGATGGGGATGGGCATGGGGGCGGAATTTGGTGGTATGGCCGGCGGCGCCGGCATGATGTTTGGCGGCGTCCTGATGAGCGGGCTGATCTCCGGGGTCGTTACCGGGATCTTTGCAGGGGTGATGGCGGCCATCTACAACCGCCTGCTCTGATCATCTCAAGGCGCCGCCGTGTATCCGGCTGCGGCCCATGCCTGCTGACCAGGCATTTCCACTGCGCAGGGGCGCACGGAGCGCAGGCGTGCAAGCGCCGCTCCGGGAGCCTCGCCCGCCTCGCACATCAGCCGCATCAGCGCCATCCCCGAGCGCCCGCAGCCGGCCCAGCAATGGGCGAAGACCTTTCCGCCCGCCCTCAGCACCCGATGCGCCTCGCGCGAGGCCTCCGCCCAGAGCGCCGCGTGCTCCGGCCCCGGTGCGCCGAAATTGGCGATCGGCAGATGTCGCCAGCCCACATCCGCCAGGGCGAGATCATCGCCGAGCCGCCCGGCTCCTGCCATCTCCAGCTCTTCCTCTGCCGTGAGGCTCAGCACCAGATCGGCCGGCCAGCGCAGCAGCGCCGTTAGATCGGCCTGATAGCCGCGCACCCGCCCCGGCATCGGCCCGATGCCGATCATCCCCTTTTCCAGGGCAAGCTCTCCCGCCGGATATGATGCCATTTCGCCGCTCCTTTGCCTGCCACCCTACCCTTGCGCTTTACGGCGGGCAACACTCCCCATAACCTGTTGCGGATCACGAATCCGCAGCGCAGCCAGAGGCGAGCATGAGCGAAGAACAGAAAACCGGCTATCAGGTTCTTGCCCGCAAGTATCGCCCCGAAACCTTCGCCGATCTCGTCGGCCAGGATGCCATGGTGCGCACCCTGAAGAATGCCTTCGCCGCCGATCGCATCGCCCAGGCCTTCATCCTCACCGGCATCCGCGGCACCGGCAAGACGACAACCGCGCGCATCATCGCCAAGGGGCTCAACTGCACCGGCCCCGATGGCCAAGGCGGCCCCACGACCGAGCCCTGCGGCCAGTGCGAGGCCTGCCGTGCGATAAGCGCCGGCCAGCATGTGGACGTGATCGAGATGGACGGCGCATCGCAGACCCGGATCGACGATATCCGCACGAATGTGCTCGAAAGCGTCCATTACGCGCCCACCTCGGCGCGCTACAAGATCTACATCATCGACGAAGTGCACATGCTCTCCACCTCGGCCTTCAACGCGCTGCTGAAAACGCTCGAAGAGCCGCCGCCGCATGTGAAATTCATCTTCGCCACCACCGAGATCCGAAAGGTGCCCGTGACGGTGCTTTCGCGATGCCAGCGCTTCGATCTGCGCCGCATCGAACCGGAAGAGATGATTGCGCTGCTGCGCCGGATCGCCGATGCGGAGGGCGCCAGCATCACTGACGAGGCGCTCGCACTCATCACCCGCGCCGCCGAGGGCTCGGCGCGAGATGCCACATCGCTTCTCGATCAGGCGATCAGCCACGGCGCGGGCGAAACCACCGCCGAGCAGGTGCGCGCCATGCTCGGGCTCGCCGATCGCGGCCGGGTGCTCGATCTCTTCGACATGATCCTCAAGGGCGATGCCGCCGGCGCGCTCGGCGAGCTTGGCGCGCAATATGCCGATGGTGCCGATCCCATGGTGGTGCTGCGCGATCTGGCTGAAATCGCGCATTGGGTTTCGGTGGTTAAGATCACCCCCGATGCTGCCGACGATCCCACCATCGCGCCGGAAGAGCGCGCGCGCGGTCAGGCAATGGCCGAAAGCGTGCCCATGCGGGTGCTCTCGCGGATGTGGCAGATGCTGCTGAAGGCGCTGGAAGAAGTGGCCCAGGCCCCGAGCAGCATGATGGCCGCCGAAATGGCGGTAATACGGCTGACCCATGTTGCCGATCTTCCAAGCCCCGAAGACCTCGTGAAAAAGCTCGCGGCCTCCCC
>WFVA01000025.1 GCA_015491895.1 Albidovulum sp.
CCCTCATGCCCCTCCCCCACGATCTCGTGAATGCGGCATTACGCAGGGCCACCCTCCCTTGACGCTCCCCCGGCGCGCGCCTAGGTTCCCTCCAACCAACACAAACGCAGGAGATCTCCCATGGCCACCGTCGCCGTTACCGATGCCACTTTCGAAGATGAAGTGCTGAAATCCGATGTCCCCGTAGTGGTGGATTTCTGGGCCGAGTGGTGCGGCCCCTGCAAGATGATCGGCCCTTCGCTCGAAGAGCTCTCCGATGAACTTGACGGCAAGGTGAAGATCGCCAAGGTGAACGTGGATGAAAACCCGAACACCCCCGCCCAGATGGGCGTGCGCGGCATTCCGGCGCTGTTCCTCTTCAAGAACGGGCAGCCCGTTTCGAGCAAGATCGGCGCCGCGCCGAAAGCCGCGCTGAAGGAATGGATCGAGGGTGAGATCTGATCCTGACGGATGGTTTCGCGGAAGGGGCGTTTCGGCGCCCCTTTTCATATGCGCTTGTGATCGCGGCCCGACATGGCCATATGATCCATGAATGATTGCGGAGGGGTGCATGGCTGAAGATCCGTTTCCCGGCTGGCACGGCACGACGATAATAGGCGTGCGCAAGGGCAATGAGGTGGTGATCGCCGGCGATGGCCAGGTTAGCCTCGGCCAGACGGTGATCAAGGGCACGGCGCGCAAGGTGCGCCGCCTCAGCCCCGGGGGCTTCGATGTGGTGGCCGGCTTCGCGGGCTCCACCGCCGATGCCTTCACCCTTCTCGAGCGCCTCGAGGCCAAGCTCGAAGCCACGCCGGGCCAGCTTGCGCGCGCATCCGTGGAGCTTGCGAAGGACTGGCGCACCGACAAATACCTCCAGAAGCTCGAAGCCATGCTGATCGTGACGGACGGCAGCGAACTTCTGGTCATCACCGGCGCCGGCGATGTGCTGGAGCCCGAGCATGACATCGCCGCCATCGGATCGGGCGGCAATTTCGCCCTCGCCGCCGCCCGCGCCCTGATCGAGAGCGACATGAGCGCCGAAGAGATCGCCCGGCGCGCCATGGCCATCGCTGCGGATATCTGCGTTTACACGAATGATAACCTGACGGTGGAGAAAATCGGCAAATGACGGATCTCACCCCCCGCGAAATCGTCTCGGAGCTCGATCGCTTCATCATCGGGCAGAAGGATGCCAAGCGCGCCGTGGCCGTGGCCCTGCGCAATCGCTGGCGCAGGAAGCAGCTGCCGGACGATCTGCGCGAGGAAGTCTATCCCAAGAACATCCTGATGATCGGGCCCACGGGCGTCGGCAAGACGGAAATCAGCCGCCGCCTCGCCCGCCTCGCCAATGCGCCCTTCATCAAGGTCGAGGCCACGAAATTCACCGAGGTGGGCTATGTGGGGCGGGATGTGGAGCAGATCATCCGCGATCTCACCGATGCCGCCATCGCCATGATCCGCGAGCAGATGCGCGAGGAGGTGAAGGCGCGCGCCGAGGCGGCGGCCGAAGAGCGCGTGATCGAGGCGATCGCGGGCGAGGATGCGCGCGAGGCCACGCGCGAGATGTTTCGCAAGAAGCTGAGGGCAGGCGAGCTTGATGATACGGAGATCGAGATCGAGGTCACCGATCACGGCGGCGGCATGCCGATGTTCGAGATCCCCGGCCAGCCGGGGCAGAGCATGGGCATGCTCAATCTCGGCGATATCTTCGGCCGCGCGCTCGGCGGGCGCAGCACGCGCCGGCGGATGACGGTGGCCGAGAGCCACGGCATCCTGCTCGCCGAGGAAGCCGACAAGCTCCTGGACGAAGAGGCCGTGACCCGCAGGGCGCTGGAAGCGGTGCAGGAAAACGGCATCGTCTTCCTCGACGAGATCGACAAGGTCTGTGCCCGCACCGATGCGCGCGGCGGCGATGTGAGCCGCGAGGGCGTGCAGCGCGATCTCCTGCCGCTGATCGAGGGCACCACCGTTTCCACCAAATACGGCCCGGTGAAAACCGATCACATCCTCTTCATCGCCTCCGGCGCCTTTCACATCGCCAAGCCCTCCGATCTTCTGCCCGAGCTTCAGGGCCGCCTGCCGATAAGGGTGGAATTGCGGGCGCTGACGCAAGAGGATTTCCTGCGCATCCTCACCGAAACCGACAACGCCCTGACGCGCCAGTACAAGGCACTGATGGCAACGGAGGGCGTGGAGGTGAACTTCACCGAAGATGGCATCCGCGCGCTCGCCCGCATCGCCGCGGAAGTGAACCAAAGCGTGGAGAATATCGGCGCGCGGCGGCTTTACACGGTGATGGAGCGGGTGTTCGAGGAGCTTTCCTTCAATGCCCCCGATCAGCCGGGCAGCAGTGTGACCATTGATGAAAGCTATGTGGAGCAGCACCTCGGGGAGCTCTCCAGATCCGCCGATCTCAGCCGCTACGTGCTCTAGAAAAGGCTCTGTTCCTGCCCGATCCTACTGCAGATCGGAAAATGCCGCCTGCAGCCGCGCCACGGCATCTTCCACCCGCGCGCGCGGTGTGGCGAGATTGAAGCGCAGGAAGCTCTCGCCCCCCGTGCCGAAGCTCTCGCCGTGATTGGCGGCGATCTTCGCCTCGCCTTCCACCCTGCGGCGGATCTCGTCAGGGCTCATCCCGGTGCCGGAAAAATCCACCCAGGCAAGATAGGTAGCTTCGAGCGGCATCGAGCGCACGCCGGGAATCACATTCACCCCTTCATCGAACAGCCGGCGGTTACGATCGAGATAGGGCAGCAGGGCATCCACCCATTCCGCCCCTTCAGGGGAATAGGCGGCTTCCGTCATTACCAGCCCGAAGCTGTTGGGCGCGATGCCCAGCGCGGCCATGCGCGCGGCAAAGCGCTGGCGCAGATCGGGATCATGGATGATCACGTTGCCGCAATGGGCGCCGGCGATGTTGAAGGTCTTGCTCGGGGCGGTAAGCATCACCAGACGCTCGGATATGCCTTCATCCGCGAGCGGCATCGGGATGTGCCTGTGGCCCGGCATCACCAGATCGTGGTGAATTTCGTCCGAAACCAGCACGAGATCATGCCGGCGTGCGAAATCGGCCACGCCCTTAAGCTCCTCGCGGCTCCAGACCCGCCCGCCCGGATTGTGCGGCGAGCACAGGATCACCATCTTCTCGCACCCCGTCATCCGCTGATCCCAGGCGGCGAAATCCATCTCGTATCGGCCGTCGCGCATCACCAGGGGGCATTCCACCACCTCCCGCCCGCTGGCGCGGATCACCCGGGCGAAGGCATGGTAAACGGGGGTGAAAAGCACCACCCCATCACCCGGCTCGGTGAAGGCGTCAAGGCACATGGCGGTGCCGTTCACCAGGCCGTTGGTGGTGAAGATCGCTTGCGGATCTACCTCCCAGCCGTGGCGCTCACGCATCCACCAGCGGATTGCATCGCGGTAGGAGGCATCATCGCCGTAATAGCCGAAGACACCGTGATCGAGCATTCGCGCCAGTGCGGAGCGCACGCATTCGGCGGCGGGGAAATCCATATCGGCCACCCACATGGCGATGCCATCATCGGCCGGCACACCATAGAGCTTTTCCATCATGTCCCATTTCATGGAATGGGTATTGCGGCGGTCAATGATCCGATCGAAATCCATGGGTGCCCTCTCGCTGTTTCGCGCCAAGCTAGCGAAAGCGTGGCCAAGCGCAAGGGGCGTTGCGCGGGCCGGGCCCATGCCCTAAATGTGGGCCATGACCATACGCCCGATCCTCATCCACCCCGATCCGCGCCTGAAGAAGGTTTGCAAGCCTGTAGAGAACATCACCGGCGAACTGCATGCGCTTTCCAGGGACATGCTCGAAACCATGTATGACGCCCCGGGGATCGGCCTTGCCGCACCGCAGGTGGGGATCCTGAAGCGGCTGATCGTGCTCGATGCCCAGCGCGACAAGAATGCGCCCCGCAGCCCCGTGGTGATGTTCAACCCGGAAGTGATCGCCAAATCCGAGGATCTCAACACCTATGAGGAAGGCTGCCTCTCGATCCCCGAGCAATATGCCGAAGTCACCCGCCCCGCCGAGGTGCGCGTGCGCTGGATCGATGCCGATGGCGAGGAGCGGGAAAAGGATTTCGATGGCCTCTGGGCCACCTGCGTGCAGCATGAGATCGATCATCTGAACGGCGTCTTGTTCATCGATTACCTGAAGCCGCTCAAGCGCCAGCTGATCACCCGCAAGATGGTGAAGCTGAAGCGCGAGCTGGCGCGCGAAAAGGGCTGAGCAGAAAACGGGAGCAAGGGGCGTTGCGCATCATCTTCATGGGAACGCCGGAATTTTCCGTGCCCGCCCTCGAGGCGCTGGCGGAGGCGGGGCATGAGATTGCCGCCGTCTATACACAGCCGCCGCGGCCTGCGGGGCGGGGCAGGAAGGAGCGCCCCTCGCCCGTGCATCGGCGCGCCGCAGAGCTTGGCCTTGAGGTGCGCCATCCCGTTTCCCTGAAGGATACCGCCGAGCAGGAGGCCTTTGCCGCGCTTGAAGCGGATCTCGCCGTTGTCGTGGCCTACGGGCTGATCCTGCCCCAGCCCGTTCTTGATGCGCCGAAAAACGGCTGCCTCAACATCCATGCCTCGCTCCTGCCGCGCTGGCGCGGCGCGGCGCCCATTCACCGCGCGATCATGGCGGGGGATAAGGAAACAGGTGTCTGCATCATGCGGATGGAGGCCGGGCTCGATACCGGGCCGGTGCTGCTTTGCGAGGCCAGCCCCATAAGCCCCGAGGATACGACCGGCAGCCTGCACGACAGGCTTTCGCAGATGGGGGCAAGGCTGATCGTGCAGGCGCTTGAGCGGCTCGGCGATCTGGCGCCCAGGCCCCAGCCCGAGGAAGGGGTGACTTACGCGGAGAAGGTCAGCAAGGCCGAAACCAGAGTGGATTGGCGCCGCCCGGCGGTGGAGGTCGATCGCCACATCCGCGGCCTCAGCCCCTTTCCCGGAGCCTGGTGCGAGATCGAAGGCGAGCGTGTAAAGCTGCTGCAAAGCAGGCTCGCGCAGGGTGATGGCGCGCCGGGACAGGTTCTGGATGGCTTTACCGTGGCCTGCGGTGATGGAGCGGTGGAGATTCTCAAGGCCCAACGCGCCGGAAAGCAGGCGATGGGAGCGGAGGAGTTCCTGCGCGGAAAGCCTTTGCCCGAAAAGCTTGGTTAGGCTCTGATGCGGCCCAACATGGCGATTTCAAGCCTCATGGAGGATCCATATTCCCTTGCGCCCCTGGTGGATTTCCACAGGCAATAAGCGGCCATCCGCCAGTGAAAGAACGGTGCAAGACGCCGATAGCGGGCGGTGATTTTCGGATCACCATATGCGGCGAGGAATGCCTGCCTTTCGCGCGGCCGGAGCGGGCGGCGCCCATAGAGGGCCTGCATCGCCGGGGAAAGATGGATTGCAATATCCTCACAGGGATCCCCCGCCGCAGGGCATTGCCAATCTATGGGGACCACGCCCTCTTCCCCGGCAACAAGATTTGCCGGCACCGGATCGCCGTGGAGAAGGGCGATCCGGCGTGATGGCAGCACCCGGCCGGAAGGAGCCAGTGAAAGCAGGCGCCGGGCCTGCGTGGCCGGACAGGAAGCCAGCATGGCACGGGCCTGAGCCTCTATTGCCATGGAGCCCGAAGGAATGATGCGAGGCACCCAGCCCCATTCGCCATGATCGTGCAGTTTACGCAGTGTCAGAGCCGCTTCTGTGGGTGGTGTGCGCCCGGGAAAGCCCCTGACATGCCGATAGATCAGGATGCTTCCTGCAGCACCCGCCAGGCATGCAATCGGCTCCGGGGCGAGCCCGTGAGGCGCCAGCCTGCGCATGGCTTCATATTCGCTTTCGGGGATGTTGGGAAAGAGCGGATTGCCCCCCTCCCCACTGAGCGCAACCTTGATGACAATATCCTGATCGCTCCAGCGCACCCGCCAAAGCCTGTTGCTGCGCCCACCGCGCATAGCCCTCCATTGCGCTGCTGAAGGAATGGCAAGATGATCCTCTAAGGCCAGACGAAGCCATTCCATACTGATGGCCGAAGATGAATCACCCTCATGCTGCATGCAAAAATGCGCCCTGCTTTCCTTGCCGTTTTCACGGGCGCAACTCGGTGAAATTTCAGGATCTGTCAACCTCCCGGATGGCGGCCGATCACGATACGGGCTTGCGCAGGGCCGTGAGTGCTTCAGATGTGATCTTTTCGCCATTGTCCATCAGAAGCACGGCCTGGCCATCCTCGATCCGCGCCTCCCGGATGATCGAATAGGTTTCTGCCTTGCTCTGACCAAGAGATTCGCCACCCTTGTAGCTTTCGACGCTGAAACTGTAGAGGCCAGGCGCAAGAGGCTGGCCATCGGCTCCGACACCAGCCCATTCGATCGGATCACCAGAAAGCCCGATGGCACTTCGCCCCACCTCGGCACCGTCGGCGCCCCGGACAATCAATACGGCCTGATCCGCCTCTGGATGCGGCTTGGGGAAGATGGTTACGGGGCTGCCACTGAAACGTGCCGGCATTTCGGCCCGCCCCTCCATGCCAACCCAACCAGCAACCTGGGAAAGGCTGCCACCCGAAAGGCCCGCCGCAATGCTCTCGAGCAGCTTGTTGGCTTTTGTCTGCTGCTCAACGCTTGAAAACGTTGCCAGCTGAACAGCGAATTCCTCGTTCTTCATGGGGTTGAACGGATCCTGATTCTTCAGCTGAGCCGTCAGCATCTTCAGGAATGTATCGAAATCACTGTTGAAAGACGTGGTCGCTTTCTCTCCAGAGCTGTTGTGCACCGTCTGCGCTGACGGGTTTGGCGATGTAACAGGCTGCATGGGGTATCCTTTCCGTGTTCAAAGGCGCAAATCGAGCCTCTCCGACATTTCAAGCACAAGCGCTTCCGGGCCTGGCCGAAGCGCTTCTGCATCCGCTTTCACCCCGGGGCCGATATCGGCTCCGGGAATTCGGGCATGAGGGGCGGCCTCTCTGCCGTCCTGCTGATCGTTCATTCCCGATCCGAAGCTGAATTCCGGGTTGTCATAACCGAGATCCCGGAATTCCTGCGAAAGGTCGCTGATATTGCGGCGTATCAGATCCAGCGTTTCGGGCCGCTCCGCATGAATAGAGACAGTTATTGCGTTATGGTCCCCAAGAGAAAGAACCAGCCGGACACGGCCAAGCTCCTCGGGATCAAGGCGCAGTTCGATCGGGCGATCGGCAATCTGCACTGCGGCCTGCGCAATCTGCTGGATGACACTTCGCTCAGCTACGGGGAGAGAAGGAGCGGCATGGCCCCGCGCCACCGCTGCAATCTCGCGCACGGCATCCGGGCCGGCAGATGACTGGAGCCCGATCCCTTCAGCCTGAGCGCTCACGCTGTATTCCAATACATCTCGTGCTTTCTCCATTCCCGCAACTTCAGAAGGAATTCCCGCTGCGAATACCGTGACGTTGCCGCCCCCCAAGGGCTTGTGCCCGCTTGCGGGCTGGGCCGGGCTCGCCTCCCGGGTTTCACCGGAAACACCCGCATCTACAGCCGGATCCGAAAACCTTGCAGAACGATGAGCCTCTCCCAGGTCATGCCCCGGATATGATACGGCCTTTGCAGCAGGTTCCCGCATCACCACGGGATCAGAGCGCGACGGTGAAGGGGCTGCTTCATGGCCATGCCGTGAACGTGCGGCTGGAGCGTCTTCCTTCTCCGCCTTTGTACTCCCGTCTCTCAGAGCCTGTCCGCTCTCGGAAGCAGGAAATGAAACGGCCTGTTTCTGCTCTCCTTTCTCTTTCTGCTGGAGGGCCCTGCTACCCATCGATTCCATATCCCCCCGGGGGTTTCTCTCCAAGGCCGGGGCAATCGGCTCCTGATCCGATTTTTGACGAGTCGGCTGCGCCGAATTTGAAAACTGCCCGACTGAAGCAGGAACAGGCGCATCTGCTGCATTGCGTGCTTCATTTTGCAGCTTCCCGGCACCTGGCTCTCTCATATAGAGAGGCGTGTTCTCTTGCGGGGCCTGCACGATACCTCGGGCCACATCTGGCTCGGCTCCAGCACTTGCGGGCTTCCTTAATGCCAGCCCTGTCATTTTTTCGTGCTCTTTCAATGCCGCGCTCCCAACAGGGGTCGCGACACCCTCACCCATGCCATCCCCCCCTGTTTTCGCAGCTGCTGATAGCGCCCCGTTCGTCAAAACATCACGAACCTCAGGTTTGATCTTCGGCTCCTCCGGCCAAATGGGATATTGCGCCAGCCGGCCGGCATTCGCGGCTTGCGGAACCAGCTCCTGGCCGCTCTTCCCATCCCGCGCCCCGATATCCGCGGACAGGGCTCCATCGGAGCGGGAATCACCCCCGGGCCCTGCCGGATGCACAGAAGGCGGCATTTCGTTGGAAACGTCCCTTCTGCCAGTTTGCCGCTCACCGATACGCCCCACATCATGGCGCTCATTCCCATCACCGGCCTTCACGGCATATGCAAGGCCTCCTGACGTTTCTCCGCCGATTGCAGAGCCTTTCCAGCCCACATCCATACCCCCGGATACAGGTGTTTCATTCTCTGAATGGCCCGATACGGGAATGGAATCGCCGGGAACCACCCCCCCCCTCGCCGATACATGACTGCCCGTATTCGGCAATGCGGCCGCATCCGCTCCGGGAGGAGAATCTGCCTGTGAATGCAGGATTACAGTAATCGCAAGGTCCGGTTCCTCGGAATCATCAGGGCCCTGCAACAGATCGCCGAATGCCTCAGAGCCTGGCACTTCAATGCCTGACAGCCTGATATGCTCACCACCCAAGGGCTTCGAAGCATCCTCACTTGAGGTCATTTGAGCAGGGGTGATGGCGATTTGCATGATCGATTCCCGGATTTCTTCCTGAGTCGCCCTGCAGCATGACCTCATAAAATTACCGTTTCTTTACCCCTCCCCCACATCCTCAAGGAAACTGATTCGAATTTGAGGAAATGGCGATGCTCGAACCGACAGCCATCAATCTATCCCATCAGATGAAGGAATCGCGCGCGCCGGCGCGTTCGGATGAGGCGCTTCGTGCAGCCGCTCAGGAGCTCGAGGCGAATTTCCTCGCCGAAATGCTGAAGGCGGCGGGCGTTGCCAGACAGCCTGCGGGCTTCGGCGGCGGTGAAGGTGAGGATCAGTTCGCATCCTTCCTGCGCCTCGAGGAAGCACGCGCGATGGCAAAGGCTGGCGGAATCGGCCTGGCGGAAAGCCTGTTCGAAGCCCTGAAGGAGAGGCGCGATGTCATCTGACATGCTCGGAAATGTGCTCCATGCTCTCGACGATATTCTTGAGCAAGAACACGCACTTCTCTTGAAAGGCGAGCTTGACGGCGCGCTTCGGCAGGCGCCGCGCAAGCAGAGGCTTCTTGATCATCCGGCCCTCGCAAAGCCTGCCTTGGATCGCGAAATCGCCATGGCCGCCCGGCGCGTGCAAGAAAAAGCCGTTCGCAATGGCCAGCTTCTGAAGGCTGCAATTGAAGGCGTGCGCGCGGCCATGGCCGAAATCGAAAAGCTGCGACAAGGCGCGGTCTCGCTAAAGACCTACGGGCGCGATGGCCAATGCCGTTCTTTGTCTGAAGTCGGCGGTGGAAGGGCGAATCTGCGAATATGAAACCGGAAGATACGGCCTCGCGCCCCGGCTCCGGCTGCGCCGGATCACATCCGCCAGTTTGGTATATTCTCGACGGTCAGCCATTCTTGCCCCGACAGCCGGCCTTTCCAGAGTTGTAATCAGGTGATTGGTTGGCTCCGGCGGCAGGGATCGAACCTGCGACCAATTGATTAACAGTCAACTGCTCTACCGCTGAGCTACGCCGGAACACAAACCGCCATATAGCAACCGCAAATCACCTCGTCCAGAGGCTTTTGCATGAATACATGAAAGATCTCTTCTCGAAATTTCAAGAGCATGACGTCGTGAATTTTTCCTGATAACATACAGAATGCGACGCACCGTATCGCACGAGAAAATGGGCCGTTTGGCAAATCCACCATGGCAATGCCTGGAGGTTGGAACTGCATTGAACAGGATCCGTAATGATTACCCCCTGAGCTTCGCGTTTCCCTGCAGAAAAACGATCCGCATGACCTGTTTGCCAGTTAACAATCATCTCACGCCGACAGCCTGTACAGGCGGGATATATGAAGCAGGCCTGTCTTTCTCCAAGACCGGGGGAGTGCCTCGCGGGCGAGGGCCGGAAGCACGAAATGGATCTGACATCCGATCCCGGGCATGAGGTGCCGTCACCATATCCGATCGGCCCTTGCCTGATAGCCGGAATGGATAAAGCCCATCCTCTGGCGCGGTGATTGGCCAGGCCTGCCGAACCGCCCAGGAAGCCGGAGTATGCTCATATCCCGGCAGAAATCAGGCTGCCGGGTTGAGGAGCATTGCCTCCTTGCGCTTCAGGGTCAGGCGCGCAGTTTGCCTGCAAGGCGCGGCATTTCGATCTGCCAGCTCGGGAAAGAGGGTCAGGAGCTCTGCCATAACGGATCGATCCTTCAGAAGGATCTGATCGCCAGGATAGAAGCTTTCACTGAGCGCGCCTTCGCTCCAGATTACTTCGTGGCGCTCAAACATCAGATGATAATATTCCACCTCCGCAACCGGCTCCCGCCTGATCGTATCGCCGTTTATCAGGTGTTTTGCAGGCACCAGCACCTCACTCCGGCCATAGTAAAGCTCGGTCTGCCAGCCACGAATCAGGATCCGATGCTGGGGCGATACCCTCAGATCATTCAGATTGCCGATTGCCCCGGCCCGAAACAGCACCGGCGCATGTTCACCTCTTCCGGAAACGGAGGTCCGCCCGATCCAGCGGATCGGTTGTGGCCCGTGATCAAGGGTTTCCACAAGATCGCCCGGGGCGAGATCTTCAACCCTTCGATCTCCATGCGCGGTGCGGATCAGGGTTCCGGCGGTAAAACAGGGCGGGCCAAGCTGGTTGACGAGAAGCGGCCCCTGGGTGCTGACCCATGTGGTGGAAACCAGAGTGCCGTTCTGCAGAACCTGGCCGTCATTGGGCGTGAATACCCGGCGCCCGTCAGCAAGATAGAAGGTAACGCCCGTGTAGGTGACATTCCCGACACCGGGAACATTTATCGTCACCGTATCGCCAGGCCAGGACGCGGTGATATCGGTGCCGTCAATGCTATCGTTGTTGAAGCGATCGAAATCGCCGTCGTCGTTCTGATCTGTCAGGTTCAGATTGACGAAATTCATCTGCGTGCCGGCCGGTGGCGGCGAATAGGGATCTATGAGATAGAACTGATCGCTGTATGTCGTCGGCAATGGGGCTCACCCGTTCGTTGCAACTCGGCCAATCATGAACCGAAAGATTTACCGCATCATGGCGGGAATGCGGAAATTTATAGCCGATTTTACACAAATTGCCATGGCCTGCATGGATAGCGGGCCATGGCGATGCCGTTGAGGGCGGATTGCCACGCGTTCAGGCCCGCGCGGCCCCTTCCTCGATCCCCAGCGGATGGGGCAGGTGCACCAGCATCTCCCGCGGGCAGACCTGCAGGAAATTCAGGCGCTCTGCCTCCCAGTTCGCCAGGATCTCCGCCGCCTTGCGGCTGCCCGTTTCGGCCTGATGGCGCTCGATCAGGGCCTTCAGCTCGTTTTCCCAGTGATCCACCGTCACCGGACAGGTGACAAGCGTTTCCATGTTCATGTAATCGCGCGCCTTGCCCTCGGGATCATGGAGATAGGCCATGCCGCCCGTCATTCCGGCGCCGAAATTGGCTCCGATATCCCCGAGGATCACCGCGACGCCGCCCGTCATGTATTCACAGCCCGAGGAGCCGCAGCCCTCGACAACCACCTTCGCACCCGAATTGCGCACGGCGAAACGCTCGCCCGCGCGCCCGGCGGCGAAGAGATAGCCATCGGTGGCGCCATAGAGCACGGTATTGCCGATGATGGTGTTTTCGCTGGCCTCGAGCGGGCTGATCATCGGCGGGCGCACCACGATCGTGCCCCCCGAAAGCCCCTTGCCCACGTAATCGTTGGCATCGCCCGAAACCTCGATCTTGAGGCCGGGAGCGGCGAAGGCGCCAAGGCTCTGCCCGGCGCTGCCGGTGAGCTTCACCGTCAGGTGATCGGGCTGGAGATCATTGCGCATCCCGAAGCGCTCCACGATATGCGAGGAAACCCGTGTGCCCACGGTGCGCTGGGTGTTCTGCACCGCGTAGTGCAGCTGCATCTTCTCGCCATCCTTCAGGAACCGCGCCGCATCGCGCACGATCTCGGCATCGAGCGTATCGGGCACTTCGTTCCTCGGGCGCCTGCGATCGTAAACGATGTCATGCGCGCCATCGACGGTAATCAGCAGCGGGTTGAGATCGAGATCGTCCAGATGCGCCGCGCCGCGGCTGACCTGGCCGAGAAGATCGGCGCGCCCGATCACCTCATCAAGCGAACGCGCGCCGAGGCTGGCGAGGATCTCGCGCACTTCCTGAGCATAGAAGGTGATCAAGTTCACCACCTTGTCGGCAGTGCCGGTGAACTTGGCGCGCAGGCGCTCGTCCTGTGTGCAGATGCCCACCGGGCAGGTGTTGGACTGGCACTGGCGCACCATGATGCAGCCCATGGCGATGAGCGCGGCGGTGCCGATGCCGTATTCCTCGGCCCCCATCATCGCCGCCATCACGATGTCGCGCCCGGTGCGAAGCCCGCCATCGGTGCGAAGCGTCACGCGGTCACGCAGCTTGTTCATCGCCAGCACCTGATGAGCCTCGGTGAGGCCCATCTCCCACGGCAGGCCGGCATATTTGATGCTGGTCGCGGGGCTTGCGCCGGTGCCGCCGTTATGGCCCGAGATCAGGATCACATCCGCCTTGGCCTTGGCCACGCCGGCGGCGATGGTGCCCACCCCCGAAGCCGCCACCAGCTTGACGCAGACCTTGGCAATCGGATTGATCTGCTTCAGGTCATAGATCAGCTGGGCGAGATCCTCGATCGAGTAGATATCATGGTGGGGCGGCGGCGAGATCAGCGTCACACCCGGCGTGGAGTGGCGCAGCTTGGCGATAAGCTCCGTCACCTTCAGCCCCGGAAGCTGGCCGCCCTCACCGGGCTTGGCCCCCTGGGCCACCTTGATCTCAAGCTCCTCGCAATGGGTAAGGTATTCAGCCGTAACGCCAAAACGCCCCGAGGCCACCTGCTTGATCTTGGCGGAGGGGTTGTCTCCGTTCGGCTCGGGCGTGAAGAAGGAAGGATCCTCACCCCCCTCGCCGCTGTCGGATTTGGCGCCGATGCGGTTCATGGCAACGGAGAGGATCTTGTGGGATTCCGGGCTGAGCGCGCCCAGGCTCATGCCCGGCGTCACGAAGCGCTTGCGGATTGCGGTGATGCTCTCCACCTCCTCGATCGGCACCGGCTCGCCCAGCGGCTTGAATTCCATCAGATCGCGCAGGTGGATCGGCGGATTTTCATGCAGCTTCGCCGAATACTGCTTCCACAGCGCATATGAGGCCCGATCGCAGGCCGATTGCAACAGGTGCATGTTGGTGGCGTTCCAGGCATGCACTTCGCCCGAGCGGCGCATCTTGTAAAAGCCCCCCACGGGCAGAAGATCGCGATCGCTCTTCCAGCCCAGCGCATGCACCTCCTCGAGCTTCTGCTGGATGCCGCGCACGCCGATGCCGGAAATGCGGCTGACCATGCCGGGGAAATACTCCGCCACCATGGCACGCGAAAGGCCGACAGCCTCGAAATTGAGCCCGCCACGATAGCTGGAGATCACGCTGATCCCCATCTTCGCCATGATCTTCAGAAGCCCCTGATCGATGGCCTTGCGATAGCGCGCCACCGCATCGGTGAGCGTGCCTTCGAGAAGCCCGCGCTCGATCCGATCGGCGATGGTATCCTCGGCGAGATAGGCGTTCACCGTGGTGGCCCCGGCGCCGATCAGCACCGCGAAATAGTGGGGATCCACGCATTCCGCGCTTTGCACGTTGATTGAGCAGAAGGTGCGCAGGCCCTCGCGCGTCAGCCCGCTGTGCACCGCGCTGGTGGCCAGGATCATCGGCATTGGCACACGATCCGGGCCCTGGTGGCGATCCGTCAGCACCAGATGCGCGGTGCCGGAGCGCACCGCATCCTCGGCCTCCGAGCGGATGCGGGAGAGCGCCTCGCGCAGCGCGTTTTCGCCCCCGTCAGCCGGGAAGGTGCAATCGATTTCCACCACCTCATCGCCCAGATGCGCCAGCAGCGCCGCGAACTGCGCATTGCCGAGGAAGGGGCTTTCCAGCACCATGATCTCTGTCTGGGCGCTGCTTTCATCGAGCACGTTCTTGAGATTGCCGAAGCGGGTTTTCAAGCTCATCACCCGGTATTCGCGCAAGGAATCGATCGGCGGGTTGGTGACCTGGCTGAAATTCTGGCGGAAATAGTGACTGAGCGGGCGGTATTGCCTGGAAAGCACGGCCGCGGGCGTGTCATCGCCCATGCTGGCGATGGCCTCCTTGCCGTCTTCCACCATCGGGGCCAGTATCTGCTCGATCATCTCCACCGTATAGCCGGCCGCAAGCTGGCGCTTCTTCAGCTCTTCCTTGGGCGTCAGCGGCACTTCGCTCACGCGGTTGAGCTCATCTTCCATATCCTTGATCTTGCCCACCCATTCGCCGAAGGGCAGCGCGCTGGCGAGCTTGTCCTTGATCTCGCGGTCATGGAAGAGAAGGCCCTTCTTCATGTCCACCGCGATCATCTGGCCGGGGCCGAGCGCGCCCTTTTCCTGCACCGTGGCCTCGTCCACCGGCACCATGCCGGCCTCGGAGCCCGCGATCACCAGCCCGTCGCCGGTGACCACATAACGCATCGGGCGGAGGCCATTGCGATCAAGCCCGGCACAGACCCAGCGCCCGTCCGTCATGGCGAGCGCGGCGGGGCCGTCCCACGGCTCCATCACCGCGTTGCAATAGGCATACATGTCGCGCCAGGCCTTGGGCAGTTCCACCGCGGATTGCGACCACGCTTCGGGCACCAGCATGGTTTTCGCCATCGGCGCCGAGCGCCCGGCGCGCACCATCACCTCGAACACCGCATCAAGCGCCGCCGAATCGGAGCTCCCCTGCGGGATGATCGGCTTGATATCCTCGGCCATCTCGCCGAAGGCCGAGGAAGCCATGCGGATCTCGTGGCTCTTCATCCAGTTGATGTTACCCTTGAGCGTGTTGATCTCGCCATTATGGGCCAGCATGCGGAAGGGCTGGGCGAGCCACCATTCCGGGAAGGTATTGGTGGAATAGCGCTGGTGATAGATCGCGAAGGCGCTTTCGAAGCGCTCGTCGAGCAGATCGGGATAGAATTCCGCCACCTGCTCGGCCAGCATCATGCCCTTGTAGATGATCGAGCGGCAGGAAAGCGAGGCGATGTAGAGATCATTGATCCCGCAGGCCGCGGCGGCCTTCTCTATCCGGCGGCGGATCACGTAAAGCTCGCGCTCGAAGGTTTCCTCGTCCACCCCCTTGGAATTGGAGATCAGGATCTGCTCGATCTCGGGGCGGGTGGCATTGGCCTTATCGCCCAGGCACTCCACATTCACCGGCACATGGCGCCAGCCGTAGATGCGGTAGCCCATGCGCAGCACTTCCGTTTCCACGATGGTGCGACAGGTTTCCTGGGCGCCGAAATCGGTGCGCGGCAGGAATACCTGGCCCACGGCCAGAAGCTGATCCTTCTCCGGCTCATGCCCGGTGCGGCGCACCTGATCGTAGAAGAATTCCACCGGGATCTGCACATGGATGCCGGCGCCATCGCCCGTCTTGCCATCGGCATCCACGGCTCCGCGGTGCCACACGGCCTTCAGCGCGTTGATGCCGTTTTCCACCACCTTGCGCGAGGGCTTTCCATCAATCGCCACGACAAGGCCCACACCGCAGGAAGCATGCTCATCCTCGGGCCGATACATGCCGTTCTCGGCCAGCCACTGGCGCTTTTTCTTCTCTGTTTCGGCCCAATTCGCATCAAAGCTCATGGTCTTGCTCCTTCATCGCATTTCGCTGCGGCAAGGCCGAAAGGGTGGCGCCGCAATCATATTTCGGTGTATTTGCAAGGAAGCCTTCCTCCCCGGGGAAGCTGAATTCCACCGGCGAGTAATCATCGGTGCGCTTGCCATACTGATCTTCTCGGGTTTCGATACCGCCGAAAAATATTCTGAGGCGCGGGCTTACGAACTGCCGCCCGCTCACCTCGTATGAGCCCATCCCTGCACTGTTGCTGACGGAATAGGCGAATTCCGTCCTGAGCAGGGTTTCGCCATCAATTTCGATGCTTTCCCCGGTAAGCCTGTCAAAGCCGGTTATCCTGTCGATCCCGATCTGGCGGCCTGAAAACCGGATCTCCTGGGAAAAGGAGGCGCTGTCCGTGCCGGTTTCGAGAAGCTCGGAAAGGCTGGCCGGATCTTCCTCGGGGGTAATCAGAATCTCGCGCAGCTGATCCTTGAGCCTGTAAGTCTCGAGCCAGCGGAATTCCGCGTCCGTCCTGTGCAGTGCAACCGGGCCTGTCTCGTCCATCATGAGGCTCCATTTCTGGCCCGTCGGCTCGCCCTCACAGCGCCAGTAATGAGTCACGATACAGCTGCGCGATTGCACCGTCAGAAAGGCAGTGCAGCCGGCAGGGGGGGTCAAGGCATTGCCTTTGAGGGCCGGCAGGGCGGATGCGGCCAGAAAGATGCTCGGAAACAGGAAATCAATCCGCATGTTCTGCACCCGCAAAACCGTCAATTTCCATGCGGTGGCACGCGCGGAACTCCGGGCCGGGATCGCGGATGGCGAAGCGCACGGCGCCGCAGAGGCATTTTCCGGTCTGTCCATTCCTTGCTCCTTTCATGGCAGCGCTGCCGGCATCCTGCACCGCTTCCCTTCCCGGCATCCCGATCAGGGCGATCGCGATGCCCGTCCCTTACTCGGCCGCCACCCTGGCGCTCCGGGAAAGATATTCGAGCATCGAATCCGCCGCATCGCGGCCATCCTTGATCGCCCAGACCACGAGGCTCGCCCCGCGCACGATATCGCCCACGGCGAACACGCCGGGAATCTTCGTCATGTGCGTGCGGTAATCGGTGAGGATCGTGCCCCAGCGGGTAACTTCGAGCGCCTCCTCCTGCCAGAGCGTGGGCAGATCCTCGGGCAGGAAGCCAAGCGCGAGGATCACCAGTTCGGCCGGCTCCGTGTAATCCGCACCTTCGATCACCTCGGGGCTCTGGCGGCCGGTGGCATCGGGGGGGCCGAGGCGCATCTTCTGCACGATCACCCCCTCCACCGGATCGCCCTTGAAGCCCTTCGGCGCCGTCAGCCAGACGAATTCCACGCCCTCTTCCTCGGCATTCTGAACCTCACGCTGGCTGCCGGGCATGTTGGCCCGGTCACGGCGATAGAGGCATTTCACGCTTTTCGCGCCCTGCCGGATGGCGGTGCGCACACAATCCATCGCCGTATCGCCGCCGCCGATCACCACAACCCGCTTGCCCTTGGCGTTCAGCTCGCCGCTTTCGAATTCGGGCACCCTGTCACCAAGATTGACGCGGTTGGACGCGGTCAGGTAGTCGATCGCCCTTACGACTCCCGCCGCGCCCACGCCCGGGGCCTGCAAATCGCGTGACCTGTAGACACCCGTGGCGATCAGGACCGCATCATGCCGCTCACGGATGGCCTGAAAGTTCAGATCCTCACCCACATTGCAATTGAGCACGAACTGAACGCCGGCCTTTTCAAGCTGATTGATCCGGCGCGCCACCACATCCTTTTCCAGCTTGAAGCCGGGAATACCGTAGATCAGGAGCCCACCGGCGCGGTCGTAGCGGTCATAGATCGTCACCTGAATGCCTTGCCGGCGCAGCCTTTCGGCTGCTGCCAGCCCGCCCGGCCCGGCACCGATGATGCCGACGCTTTCGCTGCGCTCGATCTCCGGCGCAATGGGCTTCACCCAGCCTTCTTCCCATGCGGTATCGGTGATGTATTTCTCGATTGCGCCGATCGTCACCGTGCCGTGGCCGGCCTGCTCGATCACGCAATTGCCCTCGCACAGGCGATCCTGCGGGCAGATGCGGCCGCAGATCTCGGGGAAGGTATTGGTCTCCTGGCTGAGGCGATAGGCCTCTTCAAGCCGGCCCTCGGCCGTCATCAGAAGCCAATCGGGAATGTTGTTGTGTAGCGGGCAATGGCTCTGACAATAGGGCACGCCGCACTGGCTGCACCGTGCAGCCTGCTCCTCGGCCTTTTCGCGCGAGAATTCGGCATAGATCTCATGGAAATCCCTCATGCGCATGTTCGGATCCCGCTTCAGCGGCATGTCTCGCTGAACGTCCACAAATTTCAACATCCGCTGGTTGGCCAATTGCCCGCTCCATGTTTTCAAACCTCGGGAACCCTCTCAATAGAGGTATGTATGGGAAAAGAAAAGTCAGTATTACTGACTTTTCTGCGGTTTTTTTTAGCCATCTTCGATTGG
This sequence comes from Albidovulum sp., assembly GCA_015491895.1. Taxonomy (GTDB): domain Bacteria; phylum Pseudomonadota; class Alphaproteobacteria; order Rhodobacterales; family Rhodobacteraceae; genus WFVA01. Next base: position 18,439 of record WFVA01000025.1, read on the forward strand.
GCCTGCGGAATAGGAGAAAAATTAGGTAATAGCAGATTACCTATATTTGACTGGAAAGAAACAATCCTGCCAATGCCGCAGATCCAACGGCGATTCGCCACCAGCCAAAAAGGGCATAGCCATACCGGCCAACATAGCCCAGCAACCATTTCACCACGAATACGGCCGAGATGAAGGCGGCCACGAAACCGATGGCGATATCACCAAGCGCATCCGAATCGAGCACCGCGCGGTTCTTGTAAAGATCATAGGCGAACGCCCCGGCCATTGTGGGCATGGCAAGGAAGAAGGAAAATTCCGCTGCTGCCCGTTTACTTGCACCCATCAGCATGGCGGCCACGATTGTCGAGCCGGAGCGCGAGACGCCGGGCACCATGGCCAGTGTCTGGGCAAAGCCGATCCCGAGCGCCATCGGCAGGGAAAACCGCATCGCATCTTCATGACGGGGCCGCAGCGGCAAACGATCCACCCACAGGAGCACAATTCCGCCAAGGATCAGCATGATCGCGATGAGCTTCGGCGTTTCGAACAGAACCGATTTGATGAAACCATGCGCCAGCACCCCGATCACCGCCGCTGGCATGAAGGCAACCAGAACCGAAAGAATGAACCTGCGCGCCGCCGGATCCGATGGCGCATCCCGCACCACCTGCCAGAGCTTGTGAAAATAGACGGACAGGATCGCCAGAACCGAACCGAACTGAATCACCACCTCGAAGGTTTTCCCCGGAGACTGAAACCCAAGGAAATGGCCGGCAAGCAGAAGATGGCCGGTTGAGGAAACGGGGATGAATTCCGTCAGCCCCTCGAGAAAGCCGAGCAGCAGGGAAATGATCGTTGTGTCATCGCTCATCGGGCCGGTTTTCGGGATCAGATCCGGCGCAGCTTGCGGAGCCACAGCATGGATTGCTTGATCTCGTCATACTGGCCATCCGGGCGGAAGCGCCACAGATATTCCGGCACGATCGCCTCGAAGGCGGCCGGGGTAATGCCAATATCCTGCAGCGTGCGCGCCCCTTCACCGACCACGACATCATGGCGCAGGAGCCGCACCTGATCGCGGGTGAGGATCGTGTTGGTGAAAAGCCCCATCGAAACGGCCTGGGCCATATCGAAAACGAAGCCGATCACGGAGCCCATCCAGAAAGGCAGATTGAGGATCAGGCGGCGGCGATTGATCATCTTCAGCATCTTCGCGATGATGTTGCGCAGCGTATCGACCTCGGGGCCGCCGAGCTCATATATCCCGCTCGCCTTGCCCTCGGCGCCCATTTCGGCCGCCGCGGCCACATCATCCACGAAAACCGGCTGAAAGCGCGTCTTGCCCCCCACGATCGGCAGCACGGGGCCGAATTTTGCCATGTCCGCGAAGCGGTTGAAGAAGTGATCCTCCGGCCCGAAGATCACCGACGGGCGCAGGATCATGGCTTGCGGGAAGTGCCTGAGCACGGCCTTTTCGCCAAGCGCCTTGGTGCGGGCGTAATTGCTGGGGCTGTTTTCATCGGCACCGAGCGCCGAGAGATGCACGAGCGACTTCACGCCCTTTTCGGAAGCGATCCGGGCAATCCTTTCGGCCCCTTCGTTCTGCACCGCCTCGAAGCGGTTTCGCCCCTCCTCGATCAGGATGCCGACACAATTCACGACCGCCTCTGCCCCCTCCATCACGCGGGCGACGGATTCGTCGTCGCGGATGTTGCAGGGCACGGGCTCCACCTGGCCCACATCGCCATAGGCCCGCACGAAAAGCGCCTCGTTGGGGCGGCGCACGGCCACCCGCACCCGCCAGCCCTCATGCGCGAGCCGCTGCACCACGTAGCGCCCCACGAAGCCCGATCCGCCATAAACCGTTGCCAGCCTTGCCATGTCAGCCCTCCTTGCCCGAAGCCTGGCCATGAATAGCTTTCACCGGAGCAACAGACAAGCGATGTTTGCTGCGGGCCAGTTTTTACCGCACGGCGTGTTGACACCTCCGCGCGTTGAGCTTAAATCGCGGCGTCACGGCACCTGCCCAGGTGGCGGAATTGGTAGACGCGCTAGCTTCAGGTGCTAGTGTCCGTATGGACGTGGAGGTTCGAGTCCTCTCCTGGGCACCAATCATCCAGAACACAGCCGCTCAAAACTTCTCGAAATCATTGATTTTCGGGAGATGCTGCAATGTTCATGGCGAACATGGTTTCTCACCCGATACCCCCAGCGGAAGGAGCGATACCCTCAGCATGGTGCTAACCGACTTGGAAATCAGGAAGGCAAAGCCGCAGGAGAAGCCGTACAAGATGTCCATGAGTGGCAAGGGAAACTGCTACGACAACGCGGCCGTCGAGACCTTCTTCAAGACGAACAAGGCTGAACTGCTGTGGCAACGGTCATGGGATACCCGGCGATCTGCCGAACTGGCTATCTTCGAATACATCAACGGCTTCTACAACCCGCATCGAAGGCACTCGGCCCTGGATAGTGCCCCCTGTCGTGGTGTAGGAACTCGGCTCACCGGCCTCTTCGTCTGAGGCATTTTCCTACTCGGCGGCGGCGATCAGGGCCGCGCCTTCTTTTTCATTGCATATCTGGTTCAGGCTTTCCATCGACATGTATCGTCGCGAGAC
>WFVA01000026.1 GCA_015491895.1 Albidovulum sp.
CCCTCGCTGATCAGCTCAACGTAGCGGTTATTGAGCACCATGTTCACCGTGATATCGGGATATTCCTTCAGGAATTCCCCCAGAACGGGCGAAAGGTGATTGACCCCGAAATCGGTGGCCACGGAAATCCTCAGAAGCCCAGAGGGCGCGGATTGCATGGATGTCACAAGCGCATCCGCCTCGCCCGCATCATTGAGCACCCGGCGCGCGCGATCATAGTAGGCAAGCCCGATCTCCGTGGGGCTCACGCGGCGCGTGGTGCGATTTAGCAGCCGCGCGCCAAGGCGGGCCTCAAGCGAGGAAACATGCTTGGAAACGGCTGATTTGGAGATGCCCATCTTCTTGGCGGCATCCGTGAAGCCGCCCTGATCCACCACTGTGGCGAAAGCTTCCATTTCGGTCAGTCGATCCATTTGCGTACCCGTTTGCTTGTTGTTCTTTGCAGAACTTATGCATTCGAAATCGGGCAGGAATTTGGATCAGGATCGACAATACTGGGGTTTTCCCGTGATCGTCCGGCATTCGGAAATTGCAAATTATGGGCGGTTGAAAGGCAAAGTTACGCGCAATAGTCCAATTTTAATGAAAATTACAACTTTGACGCGAGTCGCGTGCCTTGATCTATTGCCCTTTTTGCGTCCAATTCGTTAGCGAGCTCAGCCCCTCCGATCACATGTGGCTCACGGCCGGCAGCCATCAGCGCCTCCGCCAGATCGTTTTCGCTTTCCTGCCCGGCGCAGAGCACCACCGTATCGGCCGGGATCAGACGGGTTTCTCCTTCATCCCCGATCCGCACCAGGACCCCTTCCTGCGTGATCTTCTTGTAAGTCACACCGCCCAGCATCTCCACGCCCTTCATCCTTAAAGTGGCGCGGTGGATCCAGCCGGTTGTCTTGCCGAGGCGGCGGCCGGGCTTCTCGGCCTTGCGCTGCATCAGCGTGACCTTGCGCGCCGGAGGGCCGGGCTGCGGGCCTTCCGGGGCGAGCCCCCCACGGGCGCGCTCGGGATCGGTCACACCCCATTCCTTCAGCCATTTCTCGAGGTGCAGCGTGGGATGATCCGTTTCCACAAGATACTCAGCCACATCGAAGCCGATGCCACCCGCGCCGATGATCGCCACGCGCTCGCCCACCTCGGCCTTGCCGCGCAGAACATCCTGATAGGAAAGCACGCGGGCGCCCGGCTCCGCGGGGATCCCCGGGTCGCGGGGGCGCACACCGGTGGCGATGATGATCTCATCGAAATCCTCGAGCACATCAACGCCGGCTTCCTGCCCGAGGCGCAGATCCACGCCGTGTTTCCCGAGCATGATGGAGAACCATTCCAGCAGGCCCTTGAATTCCTCCTTGCCGGGGATTTCGGCGGCCATGTCCAGCTGGCCGCCGATGCGGCCGGCCTTCTCGAACAGGGTCACGCCATGGCCGCGCCCGGCTGCGGTGATCGCTGCCGAAAGCCCGGCAGGGCCGGCGCCCACGATGGCGATGCGCTTCGGCTCGGTAGCGGGCTCGATCACCAGTTCCGTCTCATAGGCCGCGCGGGGATTGACGAGGCAGGTGGAGATCTTGCCGCTGAAAGTGTGATCGAGGCAGGCTTGGTTGCAGGCGATGCAGGGCGCGATCTCGCGGGCGCGGTCTTCGGCTGCCTTGCGCACGAAATCGGGATCGGCAAGGAAGGGGCGCGCCATGGAAACCATGTCGGCCGCGCCGGAAGCCAGCACGCGCTCGGCCACCTCGGGGGTGTTGATCCGGTTCGAGGTGATGACGGGGATGCTCACATGCCCCATCAGCTTTTTCGTCACCCAGGTGAAGGCCGCGCGGGGCACCGATGTGGCGATGGTGGGGATGCGCGCCTCGTGCCAGCCGATACCGGTGTTGAGAATCGAGGCGCCGGCCTTTTCCATCTCGCGCGCGAGCAGAAGCACTTCATCGAAGGTGCTGCCCTCGGGCACGAGATCGATCATCGAGATGCGGTAGATGACGATGAAATCCTCTCCCACCGCCGCGCGCACCCGGCGCATCACCTCGAGCGGAAGGCGCATGCGGTTTTCGTAGGATCCGCCCCAGCGGTCGGTGCGCCTGTTGGTGCGGGTCACGAGGAACTGGTTGAGGAAATAACCTTCCGAGCCCATCACCTCCACGCCGTCATAACCGGCCTCGCGGGCGCGGGCGGCGGCGGTGGCGATGTCGGAAATCTGCTTTTCGATGCCTTCTTCATCAAGCTCCTTCGGTACGAAGGGCGAAATGGGCGATTTGATCGGCGAAGGGGCCACGCATTCGGGGCTGTAGGCATAGCGCCCCGCGTGCAGGATCTGCATGGCGATCCTGCCGCCCTCGTCATGAACGGCCTCTGTCACCCGGCGATGATTGGCGATGTCCTCATCCGAGAACAGCCCCGCCGCGCCGGGGAAAACACCGCCTTCGCGGTTGGGCGCCATGCCGCCTGTCACGATCAGCCCTGCACCACCGCGCGCCCGTGTGGCGTAGAATTCCGCCACCCGCCCCCAATCCTTCGTTTCCTCGAGCCCCGTGTGCATCGAACCCATGAGCACGCGGTTTCTGAGCGTTACATGGCCAAGATCGAGGGGGGTGAGAAGATTTGGATAATCGGTCATGCTTGCCTCCGTTGGCGGCGATAATGCGCGCCTCGGATCCGCCTGTCATCCGCGACGCGGCGTCAAGCCCCCGGCCCGATCAGAACAGCAGCCAGACCCCCCCGGCGCCAATAGCCGCTCCAAGGAGGAGAAGCCCGGCCGCACACCACACACCGCGCCCCGGGGCCGGTGCGGGTTGTTCGCTCTGGCGCATCAGCGCAGCCTCCGCCATCTGCGGCAGCTGCGGGCCGAAACGCGAGATCACCCGCACCGTGCGCACGAGATCGCGGGCGAATGCGCGCGGGCCGATGCTGTGGCGGATGTATTCCTCCACCACCGGGCGCGCCACCTGCCAGATGTTGATATGGGGGTTGAGCGAGCGCGCCACTCCCTCGACAACGACCATCGTGCGCTGCAGCAGGATCAGTTCGGTGCGGGTTTCCATGCCGAAGCGCTCCGTCACCTCGAACAGGTGATGCAGCAGCCGCCCCATGGAAATCGCCGTGGCATCGGCGCCGAAAATGGGCTCGCCCACCGAGCGCAGGGCCTGAGCGAATTCATCCACATCGCGATCCGCCGGCACATAGCCCGCCTCGAAATGGACTTCCGCCACCCGCCGGTAATCGCGCCGGATGAAGCCATAGAGAATTTCCGCATAAACCCGCCGCGTGTATTCATCTATCCGCCCCATGATGCCGAAATCATAGGCGATTATATCACCGTTTTCCGCCACCTTGAGATTGCCCTGGTGCATGTCGGCGTGGAAGTAGCCATCGCGCAGAGCATGGCTGAGGAAGAGGCGCATCACCTGCTCGCCAAGCGCCTCGAGATCATGCCCCGCCACGCGCAGCGCCTCGACATCCCCGAGCGCAATGCCCTCGGCCCAGTCCATCGTCATCACCCGGCGCCCGGAGAGCTGCCATCTGGCCTCCGGCACCTGGAATTTCTCGTCATTGGCGGTATTGGCGGCGAATTCCGAGCAGGCGGCGGCTTCCGTGCGCAGATCAAGCTCACCCTGCACCACGCCATCGAAATGCGCCACCACATCGGAAGGCCGCAGGCGGCGGGAGGCAGGGGAGAGCACTTCGATCACCGAGGCGGCGAAATAGAAGGCATCTATATCCTTGCGAAACGCCTTCTCTATCCCTGGGCGCAGCACCTTGACGGCCACCTCCTCGCCCGTATCGGCAAGGCGCGCCTTGTGCACCTGCGCGATAGATGCTGCGGCCACAGCATCGCTGAATTCGCTGAAAACCTCATCGACAGGGCGCTCAAGCTCGGCCTCCACGGTGGCTTTGGCCTCCTCCGTCGGGAAGGGAGGCAGGCGATCCTGAAGCACCGCAAGCTGACGCGCCAGATCCTCGCCTACCACATCCGGGCGGGTCGAGAGAATCTGGCCGAACTTTATATAGGCCGGCCCGAGGGCCGTGAGGGCGCGCGTTACCGGCGGCATCCCGGGATCACCCCTGAGCCCGAGCCATTTCATCGGCCAGCCGATCACGCGCGCGGCGATGCGGATCGGAGCCGGTGCTCTGGTTTCCTCGAGCACCACACGCAGCGCACCCGTGCGCTCGAAGGTGGCGGCCGTGCGGATCAGCCGAAATATGTTGTGCGGGCCGCGCATGGATCAGATCTTCCAGCCGGAATGAAGAGCAGCGATCCCCATGGAGAGATTGCGGTATTTCACGTTTTCAAAGCCCGCATCGCGGATCATTGCCGCGAAGGTTTCCTGATCGGGGAAGCGGCGGATCGATTCCACCAGATATTGGTAGCTGTCACGATCCTTCGCGATCAGTTGGCCAAGGCGCGGGATGACGTTGAAGGAATAGAGATCATAGGCCTTCTGCATCAGATCGTTCGGGATATGGCTGAATTCGAGTACCATCAGCCGCCCGCCGGGCCTGAGCACCCGGAAGGCCTCGGCAAGGGCATCCCCGATCCGGGTCACGTTCCTGATGCCGAACGAGATGGTATAGACATCGAAGCTGTTTTCCCGGAAGGGCAGGGCCATCGCATCGCCCACCACCCAATCGAGGCTGTCGGCCATCTGCGCCGCTTCCGCACGCTTCTCGCCTTCAAGCAGCATGGATTCGGTGAGATCGAGCACGGTTGCGTGCCCCGTGCCCGCGCGCTTGAGGAAACGGAAGGCGATATCGCCCGTGCCGCCCGCCACATCGAGAAGCCGCTGGCCCGGGCGCGGCGCCAGCCAATCCATCATCGCATCCTTCCAGATGCGGTGAATCCCGAGCGACATCGCGTCGTTCATCACATCGTATTTGGAGGCCACGTTGGTAAAGACGCCATGCACGAGATGGGCCTTTTCCTCTTCCGGCACCGTCTTGTAGCCGAAATGGGTCGTCTTGTGTTCCTCGCCGGACATGCGCACTTGCCGTCTGTTGTTTCAGCCCCTCTTATAAGGAGCAGGGCCAGCGATACAATGGCCGCAGGAGCAGAAAGGATCGAGATGCCGGAATTGCCCGAAGTCGAAACCATACGCCGCGGCCTCCTGCCGGTGCTGGAGGGCGCGCGGATCCGGCATGCCGATGTGCGCCGCCCCGATCTGCGCTGGCCCTTCCCGCCCGAGATGGGCGCGCGGCTCATGGGCCGGCGCGTGCTGCGGCTCTGGCGGCGCTCGAAATACCTGCTTGCCGATCTGGATCCCGGCGAAACCCTGATCGTGCATCTCGGGATGTCGGGGCGGATGATGATCTCGGGGCTCGATGGCGCCCCCCCGAAGCCGCCGGGAAGGCATGATCACGTGGTGATCGACACCGAGGGCGGCGCGCGCATCACCTTCAACGATCCCCGCCGCTTCGGAATGATGGATCTGTGGCCGACGCAAGCGCTCGGACACCACCGCCTCCTTGCCGGGCTCGGCCCCGAGCCCCTGGGCAACAGTTTTCACGAGGATTACCTTGTGGAGCGCCTCAAGGGGCGCCGGAGCCCGATCAAGACAGCGCTTCTCGATCAGAAGATCGTGGCCGGGCTCGGCAACATTTACGTCTGCGAAGCGCTGCACCGGGCCGGGATATCCCCGCTCCGCCCGGCGGCGCGGATCGCGGCGAAGCGCATCCGCGCGCTCGTGCCCGTGATCCGCGAGGTGCTTTGCGAAGCCATCGAATCAGGCGGCTCATCACTGCGCGATTACCGCCGGGCGGATGGCGAGCTCGGCTATTTCCAGCACAATTTCCGTGCCTATGGCCGCGAGGGCAAACCCTGTCTTGCTCCCGGCTGCAAAGGGAAAATCGCCCGAATCACCCAGGCCGGGCGCTCGACATTTCATTGCCCGCAATGCCAAAGATAGCTTGATCCCCGCGCCGGTGCTGATAATCACATCTCCCTGAGATGCAACAATACGGGGGCCCGATCCATGGCCTACGAAACGATCATCGTCGAAACCGAAGATCATGTGACCCTCATCAGGCTGAACCGGCCCGATGCGCTGAATGCCCTCAATGCCCAGCTTCTGGGCGAACTGACGGACGCCCTGAAAGCGGCCCAGGCCAATGAAAAGGTGCGCTGCATCGTCATTACGGGCTCGGAAAAGGCCTTCGCGGCTGGCGCTGATATCAAGGAAATGTCCGGCAAGAGCTTCAACGAGGTCTTCACCGCCGATCTCTTCGGCCCGGAAGCCGACGCCATCCGCGCCATCCGCAAACCGATCATCGCGGCGGTGGCCGGCTATGCGCTCGGCGGGGGCTGCGAGCTTGCCATGATGTGCGATTTCATCATCGCCGCCGACAACGCGAAATTCGGCCAGCCGGAAATCAACCTCGGCGTGATCGCCGGCATCGGCGGCACCCAGCGCCTCACGCATTTCGTCGGCAAGTCGAAATCCATGGAAATGCATCTCACCGGGCGCTTCATGGATGCAGAGGAAGCGGAGCGCGCCGGGCTGGTAAGCCGCATCGTGCCGGCCAGGAAGCTGATCGAGGATGCCCTGGCCACCGCCCACAAGATCGCGGAAAAATCCATGATCGCCACCATGGCCGCCAAGGAAGCGGTGAACCGCGCCTATGAAACGCCCCTCTCGGAAGGGCTCCTTTTTGAAAGACGGCTTTTCCAGTCGCTCTTTGCAACCGAGGATCAGAAAGAGGGCATGGCGGCGTTTCTCGAAAAGCGCGAACCCCAGTTTCGCGACAAATAGCAATAATATCGCGTGAACCCGTTGACTTGCCGGCGAGTCGGGCCTAGAAGCCCGAATTCAGAATTCATGCACCCCAAAATCCGGGAAAAGAACCATGGCAAATTCGCCTCAAGCAAAAAAGCGCGCCCGTCAGAATCTGCGCCGCTATGAGATCAACAAGGCGCGCCGTTCGCGCATCCGCACTTTCCTGCGCAAGGTCGAGGAAGCCATCGCTTCGGGCGACAAGGAAGCCGCCAGCGAGGCCCTCCGCGCGGCCCAGCCCGAACTGATGCGCGGCGTGACGAAGGGTGTTGTCAAGAAGAACACCGCGGCGCGCAAGATGTCGCGCCTTTCGGCGCGTGTGAAAGCCATCGGCTGACAGGCCGACCCGCACGATTTGATTCAGAAGGGCGCTGCTTCGGCAGCGCCCTTTTTGCGGCGCGCAGGGAACGATCCCCGGCCATGTGTTGCATAAATTTTACGCTTCACAGATTCGAAACCAGAAAGCTTCGAGTCAAGATCGAAGTTCTGTTGCATGGTCCGCAGGCGGCTTGCTAGCTTGCCCGAGTGATTCATCGTCCTTGGGGGGACAAGCATCAAATCGCCCTGTTTTTACAGGGTATCGGGCTTCATAGGGCGTGTGTCTGCCCTGTGATGATGAGGGGATTTCGTGCTCGTTTCTCCAGGCTGCCGGCATCGCCCTTTTCATCCGTTTTGCCAAAGGCAGAGCCGTGGAAATGGGGTTGTTTAACGCATCAGGGATCATGAATTGCGAGGAGTAAGATAAAGAAAGCCGGCCCCGGTATTGATCCCGGGAAGACCGGCGGGCCCGCCGCAAAGCGGGGGCCGGGACAATGAACGGATAGGTTACCGGATGACGGACAAGACATGGGGCAAGATCAGGGATGAACTCAGGAAAACCATCGGCAAGAACAACTATGTCACCTGGATCGAGCCGCTTGAATATTCCGGCCTGAAGGATGGTGTCGCGCATTTCGATGTGCCGACGCAATTCATCGGAGATTGGGTATCGCGCAATTTCACGGATCAGATTCTCCAGTTGATGCGCGCTTCCGGCGAGCCGGTTCAACGCATTGCCTTCGATGTCGTGAAACCCGGGGAGCGCCCGTCGGCCACGTCAGGCCGCAGAAAGAAAGCGCCCGATTGCGAAAAACGCCGCAGGATCGGGGAGCCTTCAGGGATCGGCGGCTCACTTGCCGATCTCCCGAGAGCCCCGCTCGATCCACGCTTCACCTTCGAAAGCTTCGTTGTCGGCAAGCCCAACGAGCTTGCCTTTGCCGCGGCCAAGCGCGTGGCGGAAGGCGGGCCGGTCAGTTACAATCCGCTTTTTCTCTATGGCGGTGTCGGCCTCGGCAAGACCCACCTGATGCTGGCAATTGCGCACGAGCTTCAGCTGAGGCGGCCCGAGCTTGCGGTTGTCTATATCTCGGCCGAGCAATTCATGTATCGCTTCGTTCAGGCCCTGCGCGACAAGAAGACCATGGATTTCAAGGAGCTTTTCCGAAGCGTCGATGTGCTGATGGTGGATGACGTGCAATTCATCTCCGGCAAGAACTCCACACAGGAGGAATTCTTCCACACCTTCAATGCGCTCGTGGATCAGAACAAGCAGATCATCATCTCCGCCGATCGCGCACCGGGCGAGATCAAGAATCTCGAGGAAAGGATCAAATCACGCCTGCAATGCGGGCTCGTCGTGGATCTGCATCCCACGGATTACGAGCTGAGGCTTGGCGTTCTTCAGCAAAAGATGGCCCGGCAGAAAGCCGAATACGGCGATATCCGGCTGGCCGATGGCGTGCTCGAATTTCTCGCCCATCGCATCTCGGCCAATGTGCGCGTGCTTGAAGGCGCCCTCACCCGCCTCTTCGCCTTTGCCTCGCTCGTCGGCCGCGAGATCACGCTGGAAATGGCGCAGGAATGCCTTTCCGATATCCTGCGCGCCTCCGATCGCAAGATCACCATCGAGGAAATCCAGCGCAAGGTGGCCGAGCATTACAACATCCGTCTTTCCGACATGATCGGTCCGCGCCGGATGCGCACCATCGCCCGGCCCCGCCAGATGGCGATGTATCTGGCCAAGCAGCTTACTTCGCGCAGCCTGCCCGAGATCGGCCGTCGCTTCGGCGGGCGCGATCATACCACGGTCATGCACGGCGTGCGCCGGATCGAGGATCTGATGGCCACCGACAGCCAGATCGCCGATGATGTGGAGCTTCTGCGCCGCTCGCTTGAGGGATGAGCGGCGCAACGGGTGCAAAGGGGCGGATCGGCCTTGACGATCCCCGCAAAGGCGGGTTCAGTCTCGAAAAGGCTTGAGCCGGGGCGGAATATGGTTAATTTCGGCGGCCCGGTGTCCAACAGGAGTGGGTCATGAAATTCAGCATCGAGCGCGCGGATCTTCTGAAGGCGGTTTCCCAGGCGCAATCCGTGGTGGAGCGGCGCAATACGATCCCGATCCTTGCAAATGTCCTGATCGAGGCGGATGGGGACGGCACCTCCTTCCGGGCCACCGATCTCGATGTCGAGGTAATCGACAGGACCATTGCGCAAGTAGAACGCCCAGGCGCCAGCACCGTGAATGCCGTGCTGCTGCACGAGATCGTGCGCAAGCTGCCGGATGGCGCCTTGGTCCAGATTGCCGATGATCCGGCTTCGGGCCGCCTCACGGTAGAGGCGGGGCGTTCCAAATTTTCGCTCGCCACCCTGCCGAAGGAAGATTTCCCGGTGATGGCAAGCTCGGAATACGAATCCAATTTCTCCGTGTCAGCTCCGGTTCTGCGCCGCCTGTTCGACAAATCGAAATTCGCCATTTCCAATGAGGAAACCCGCTATTATCTGAACGGCGTCTACATGCACGTGGCCGATGGCGATGAAGGCAAGGTGCTGCGCTGCGTGGCCACGGATGGCCACCGCCTGGCCCGGATCGATGCGCCTCTGCCAGAGGGCGCCGATAACATGCCCGGCGTGATCGTGCCGAAGAAGACGGTTGCCGAGCTTGGAAAGCTTCTCGCCGATGACGATCAGGAAATCGCCGTTTCCGTATCCGAAACGAAGGTGCGCTTCGCCACGCCCCAGATCACCCTCACCTCGAAAGTGATCGATGGCACCTTCCCCGATTACACCCGCGTCATTCCCATGAACAACGCCCGCCGCCTCGAGGTGGATGCCGCCGAATTCGCCCGCGCGGTGGATCGCGTGGCCACCGTTTCCTCGGAGCGTTCGCGCGCCGTCAAGCTGGCGCTTGACGAGGATCGCCTGGTGCTTTCCGTCAATGCCCCCGACAGCGGCGCGGCGGAGGAAGAACTCGCGGTCGCCTATGGCGACGAGCCGCTCGAGATCGGCTTCAACGCAAAATATCTCTTGGAAATCGCCGGGCAGGTGGATCGGGAAAACGCCGTTTTCATGTTCGACACACCCGATCATCCCACCTTGATGCGCGAAGGCAATGATACCAGCGCGATCTATGTCGTGATGCCGATGCGGGTGTGAGCGGACTTTTTCTCAGATCCCTCGCGCTGTCGCATTTCCGCTCGCACAAGGCCCTGCGGATCGAGGCCGATGCCCGCCCCGTCGCCATCCACGGCCCCAATGGCGCCGGCAAGACGAACATTCTCGAAGCCATCTCACTGCTTTCCCCGGGGCGCGGGCTGCGCCGTGCCGCCACGGATGATCTCCAGCGCCGGCCCGAGGCGCTCGGCTGGAAGATCGCCGCCACCATCGAAAGCCTCGGCCACCTGCACGAGGTGGAAACGAGCGCCACGCCCGGCCAGCCGCGCAGCCAGCGCATTGACGGCAAGGCCGCGCCTCAGATCGCGCTGGGGCGCATTGCCCGCATCCTCTGGCTCGTGCCGGCCATGGATCGCCTCTGGAGCGAGGGTGCGGAAGGGCGGCGGCGCTTTCTCGATCGCATGACGATGAGCTTCGAGCCCGCCCATGGCGAAGCGGTGCTTGCCTATGAAAAGGCCATGCGCGAGCGCAACCGCCTGCTGCGCGACGGCGTGCAGGATCGGCGCTGGTATGAGGCGCTGGAAGCCGCAATGGCGCAATCGGGAGCCCGCATCCACGAAAACCGGATGCGGGCGATTGCCCGCCTGGCCGAGGCCCAGGCAGGAGCGGCCACCGCCTTCCCCACCGCCGATCTTGCCCTCGCCGGCCCCGAAGGCGCACCCGATGAAGCCACGTCCGCCGAAGCCCTCACCGAAGCATTCGCAAGAGGCCGGAACCGTGATCTAGCCGCCGGGCGCACGCTTTCCGGCCCCCACCGCGCCGATCTGATCGCCACCTATGCCGCCAAGGGAATCGCTGCGCGCGAGTGCTCCACGGGCGAGCAGAAGGCGCTCCTGATCTCGCTGGTTCTGGCCAATGCGCGCGCGCTCGCGCAGGATTTCGGTGCGCCCCCGATCCTCCTTCTTGACGAGGTGGCCGCCCATCTCGATGCGGACCGCCGCGCCGCGCTCTATGATGAAATCACCGCCCTTCGCGTCCAGGCCTGGATGACGGGCACCGGGCGCGAACTTTTCGAAGCCCTGGGCGGGCGGGCGCAGTTTCTCGAGGTACGCGAAGTGGGCGGAGAAGCCCGCGTCACGCCAAGCCCTTAGCGCTCTTTCCCGAAGGGTCTCCATAGCCCCCAAATCTTGTGGTTCCCGCGTGACAACCACCCCGTGATCCCCTATATAATGAGCAGGATATCAGGGAACAAACCCATGGCAGAAAACGCGCAGAAACCGACCGAGTATGGCGCAGATTCCATCAAGGTTCTCAAGGGCCTGGAAGCCGTCCGCAAACGGCCCGGCATGTATATCGGCGATACGGATGACGGCTCCGGCCTGCATCACATGGTCTATGAGGTGGTGGACAACGCGATCGACGAAGCACTCGCCGGCCATGCCGATCGCGTGATCGTCACCATCCATCCCGATTCATCGGTTTCCGTGCGCGACAACGGGCGCGGCATTCCGGTGGACATTCACGCCGAAGAGGGCGTCTCGGCGGCCGAGGTGATCATGACCCAGCTGCACGCGGGGGGGAAATTCGATCAGAATTCCTACAAGGTTTCCGGCGGCCTCCATGGTGTTGGCGTTTCGGTCGTGAACGCGCTTTCGGAATGGCTAGAACTCAGGATCTGGCGCGATGGCAAGGAGCATTACGTGCGCTTCGCCGGCGGCGAGACGGTGGAATCCCTGCGTGTCGTCGGCCCTGCCAATGGTGAAAAGGGCACCGAGGTGCGCTTCCTCGCCTCTCAGGACACCTTTTCCAACGTCAATTACGATTTCCACACGCTTGAAAACCGCCTGCGCGAGCTCGCCTTCCTCAATTCCGGCGTGCATATCATCCTGCGTGACGAACGCTCGGCGGAGCCCGTGGAAGTGGAATTCTGCTACGAGGGCGGCGTGCGCGAATTCGTCCGCTACCTCGATCGCTCCAAGACCCCGCTCATTGACGAACCCATCTACATGAAGGGCGAGAAAGACGGCATCACCGTGGAAGTGGCCATGTGGTGGAACGACAGCTACCATGAAAAGGTGCTGCCCTTCACCAACAACATCCCCCAGCGCGATGGCGGCACCCACCTTGCAGGCTTTCGCGGCGCGCTGACGCGCACCATCAACAATTACGCGCAATCCTCGGGCATCGCCAAGAAGGAGAAGGTGAGCTTCACCGGCGACGATGCGCGCGAGGGGCTCACGGCCGTGCTTTCCGTGAAGGTGCCGGATCCGAAATTCTCGAGCCAGACGAAAGACAAGCTTGTCAGCTCCGAGGTGCGCCCGGTGGTGGAAAGCCTCGTGAACGAGAAGCTTGCCGAATGGTTCGAGGAGCACCCGAACGAGGCGAAGATGATCGTCGGCAAGATCATCGAGGCGGCGGTGGCGCGCGAGGCGGCGCGCAAGGCGCGCGAGCTTACCCGCCGCAAGACGGCGATGGACGTGAATTTCCTCGCCGGCAAGCTCAAGGATTGCTCCGAGAAGGATCCCGCGAAAACGGAGCTGTTCCTCGTGGAGGGCGACAGCGCCGGGGGCTCTGCCCAGACAGGCCGTGACCGCCAGACCCAGGCCATCCTGCCCCTGCGCGGCAAGATCCTCAACGTAGAGCGCGCGCGCTTCGATCGGATGCTCGCCAGCCAGGAGATCGGCAATCTGGTGATGGCGCTCGGCACCGGAATCGGGCGCGATGAATTCGACATCTCGAAGCTGCGCTACCACAAGGTCATCATCATGACGGATGCGGATGTGGACGGCGCCCATATCCGCACCCTGCTGCTCACCTTCTTCTTCCGCCAGATGCCGGAGCTGATCGAGGGGGGCTATCTCTATATCGCCCAGCCGCCGCTCTACAAGGTGAGCCGGGGGAAATCGGAGGTCTATCTGAAGGATCAGGCGGCGCTCGAGGATTACCTGATCGAGATGGGCACGGAAGGCGCCGTGCTGCGCATCGCAACGGGCGAAGAGATCATGGGGCGGGATCTGGTGCGGGTTGTCAATGCCGCGCGTCTGATGCGCCGCATCCTCGATGCCTTCCCCACCCATTACCCCCGCCACATCCTCGAACAGGCCGCCATTGCCGGCGCCTTCGTTCCCGGCCGGGTGGACAGCGATCTTCAGGCCGTCGCCGATCAGATCGCCGCGCGCCTCGATCTGATCGCGCCGGAATACGAACGCGGCTGGCAGGGCCGGCCCACGCAGGATCACGGCATCCGCCTTGCACGCATCCTGCGCGGGGTCGAGGAGGTGCGCGTGCTCGATGGAGCGGTGCTGCGCTCCCCCGAGGCGCGCCGCCTTGGCGAAATGACGGAGAGCCTGCAGGAGACATACGCCAAGCCCGCCACCCTCCTGCGCAAGGAGCGCGAGCGGCTCATTCACGGGCCGAGTGAGCTTCTCGCGGCCATTCTCGAAGAGGGCGAGAAGGGGCTTTCGCTCCAGCGCTACAAGGGCCTCGGCGAGATGAACCCGGACCAGCTCTGGGAAACGACGCTTGATCCCGAGGCCCGCACGCTCCTGCAGGTGAAGATTGATGATGTGGCCGAAGCCGATGACATCTTCACCAAGCTGATGGGCGATGTGGTGGAGCCGCGCCGCGAATTCATCCAGCAGAACGCGCTCAGCGTGGAAAACCTGGATTTCTGATCCGCAACCATCCCCAATGCAAAAGGCCCCGGCGTGATTGCCGGGGCCTTTCTTCGTTCGTGGAAGGCGAGGGCTCAGCCCTCATCCTTCCCCTTTTCCGCGCCGGTTTCCTGATCGACCATTTTCATGCCGAGCCGCACCTTGCCGCGATCATCGAAACCCAGGAGCTTCACCCAGACTTCCTGGCCTTCCTTCAGAACGTCGGAAGGATGGTTGAGGCGGCGGTTTTCGATCTGGCTCACATGCACGAGGCCATCGCGCTTTCCGAAGAAATTCACGAAGGCGCCGAAATCGACGATCTTCACCACCTTGCCCTTGTAGATCTTGCCTTCCTCGGGCTCTGCCACGATCTCGTTGATCATGTCATAGGCCTTCTGGATCGCTTCCTGATTGGGCGAGGCGATCTTGATGATGCCGTCATCATTGATATCGACCTTGGCACCCGAAACCTCGACGATCTCGCGGATCACCTTGCCGCCCGAACCGATCACCTCGCGGATCTTGTCCGTCGGGATCTGCATGGTTTCGATACGCGGCGCGTGCTCCGAGAAATCGCTCGCGCCGCTGATCGCCTTGTTCATTTCGCCGAGGATGTGCTGGCGCGCATCCTTCGCCTGCGAAAGCGCCGTCTTCATGATCTCGGGGGTGATCCCGGCCACCTTGATATCCATCTGGAGGCTGGTGATCCCGTCTTCGGTGCCTGCCACCTTGAAATCCATGTCGCCGAGGTGATCCTCATCGCCCAGGATATCCGTGAGCACGGCGAATTTCTCGCCCTCGAGGATGAGGCCCATGGCAATGCCGGCAACCGCCTTCTTCAACGGCACGCCCGCATCCATCATCGAAAGCGATGAGCCGCAGACGGTGGCCATCGAGGAAGAGCCGTTCGATTCGGTGATTTCGGAAACGAGCCGGATCGTGTAGGGGAAATCGGTCGCCGGCGGCAGCACCGCCTGAAGCGCGCGCCAGGCGAGCTTTCCATGGCCGATCTCGCGCCGCCCCGGAGGGCCCACGCGGCCCACTTCACCCACCGAATAGGGGGGGAAGTTGTAATGCAGCAGGAAATTCGAGCGGAAGTTTCCGTGCAGCGCATCGATGATCTGCTCGTCATCGCCGGTGCCGAGCGTGGTGATCACCAGCGCCTGGGTTTCGCCCCGGGTAAACAGCGCCGAGCCATGCGTGCGCGGCAGCAGGCCGACGGTGCTGTCAATCGGGCGGACGGTTGTCAGATCCCGCCCGTCGATGCGCTTGCCGCCATTGACGATCTCGCCGCGCAGGATCTCGCTCTCGAGCTTCTTGAAGGCCGCGCCGAGGTTGGGATCCTCCTGCTCCTCTTCGGTGAGCTGCTCCTTCACCTTCTCGCGCACCGCGGCAATCGCCTTCTGGCGCTCCTGCTTCTCGCGGATCGCGAAGGCCTTGCGCATGTCGTCTTCGGCGAGCTTCCTGATCTTCTCGTAAAGCGCGCTGTAATCCGGCGGCGTGAAATCGAAGGGTTCCTTGGCCGCTTCTTCCGCGAGATCGACGATCAGATCGATCACCGGCTTCAGCTGCTCATGGCCGAACTGGACGGCACCGAGCATTTCCTCCTCGGAAAGCTCATAGGCTTCCGATTCCACCATCATCACCGCATCCCTGGTGCCGGCGACGATCAGCTCGAGCCTCTGTTCGGGATTGTCACGCAGGTTCTGCATGTCATCCACATCCGGGTTGAGGATGTATTCGCCGTCCACATAGCCCACCCGGCAGCCGGCAATGGGCCCGCGGAAGGGAACGCCGGAAAGCGTGAGCGCGGCCGAGGCGGCGATCATCGCCACGATATCGGGATCGTTCACGAGGTCATGGCTCAGAACCGTGCACATCACCAGCACTTCGTTCTTGAAGCCTTCCACGAAAAGCGGGCGGATCGGGCGATCGATCAGCCGCGCGGTGAGGGTTTCCTTCTCGGTGGGGCGCGCCTCGCGCTTGAAGAAACCGCCGGGCACCTTGCCCGCGGCATAGTATTTTTCCTGGTAATGCACCGTGAGCGGGAAGAAATCCTGCCCAGGCTTGGGCTCGCGTGCGTAAGTCACGGCGGCGAGCACGCTGGTTTCGCCCAGCGTCGCGATGACGGATCCATCCGCCTGGCGGGCCACACGGCCCGTTTCGAGAGTGAGGGTTTCATCCCCCCATTCCATTTCTTTCCTGACGATATTGAACATCTTTCATCCTATCCTGGCCGCCGGGGCCCATCCCCTTTGGCCTGTTGCGTACGGGCCGTATGCCCGTGGCTCCATTTCCATATCTGCCAACGCTCGCCCGGCGGAGCCTGATCGGGCCAGCAGCAACGAAAGACGCGCCCGAAGGGGGCGCGTCCGGTCTTTCTTCAGCGGCGCAGGCCGAGGCGTTTGATCAGGGTCTGATAACGCTCTTCATCCTTGCCGCGCAGGTAATCCAGCAGCTTGCGGCGCTGGGCCACCATCATCAGAAGCCCACGGCGGGAGTGATTGTCCTTCTTGTGGGTCTTGAAATGTTCGGTCAGATTGGCAATCCGCTTGGAAAGCACCGCAACCTGCACTTCGGGCGATCCGGTATCGCCTTCGTGGGTCGCGTATTCCTTCATGACGGCCTGTTTCTCTTCCTTCGTGATCGACATCGGGATCTCCTTTTCATCTCGTGTTGCGGGCGCAAGCCGGGATGTCGTCCAGCAAGGTCCTTGGGAGGGTGCTCCGGCGGAAAATTTCCGCGGATGGGCGCGTATAGGGTGAATCGCGGCAAAAGAAAAGAGGGTATCACGGATTCGCACCGTTCTGACGGATCACATCGGCGATCTCCTTCGCCCATTCCCCGATGATCGGAATGAAATCGATCTTAGAGAGCGATGCGACCACGAGATAGACGAGTATCGTGGCCCCGATCACCGAGCCAAGCCCGAAGGCGAGGCCGCGGACGAACTGGAAGCCGAGAAGCCGCCAGAGCGAATTGTGGATGCGCACGAAGCGGTGGGTGTTGAGCCTGTGCAGCTCTTCGCGAAGGGCGGCGATTTCCTCCCGCGTCCGGCGGATTTCCTCCGACTCTTCCCGTGAGCCTTCCGGCGGGCTGGCCGTGCTTTCAGGCATTCGCAGGGACCTCCCATGCCATGGGCTTCGTGGCATAGCCGATATAGAGGGGATGCTTCGGATGCCCGGCGCGGGTGAGGCCGAGGTGATAGAGGGGGCGCCCCGTGCCCCGCAGGAGCCGCTCCACCGCCGGGCCGCGATCGAGATGGGCGCCATGCGTGCCCCAGGCGCAGATGATCCGGTCCGCCCAATCCGCCCCCTCAAGTATCGCGGCATCGTTTTCCGGGCCGACGGGATCGTCAGCGGCGCGCATCTCGCGCGGATCGGTGGCGCGCCAGGCGAAGATGTTGCACACCCGGAAAGCGCCGAAGCCCAGCGCGCGGGCGCGGCGCTCGCAGCGCTCCACGGTGGGATCATTGCGGATTTCCGTTGCCGTGGAGGGATTGAGCATCACGAAAAGAACGCGCGATCCCACTTCATCCCAGATCCGCGTGAGCGCATAGCGGTAGCGCTCGCAATCGGAATAGACGGCAACGGAGGGCGCATCGCCCTTTATGTGATGGCGTGTGATCATGGCCCGTGTTATGGCGCGCCGCCCCCGGCAAGGGCAAGCCCCTTGGCACTGGCACCTTCGCGCGCCGTGCTCTATCTAGGAGCTGAACAGAATGGAGAATGGCCGTGAAGGAAAAACGCGGGCGCGTCACGCGCGACGGGATCAGGATTCATGAGCCGGAGGATTTCGCCGGGATGCACAAGGCCGGCCGCCTCGCGGCGCAACTGCTCGATGAGGTGATCCCGATGGTGAAGCCCGGTGTCAGCACCGGCGAGCTTGACGCCTATATCACGAAACGCGTGGAGGAAGAGGGCGCGACCTCGGCCACCATCGGCTATCGCGGCTATCAGCACGGCAGCTGCATCAGCGTCAATCACGTGGTCTGCCACGGTATCCCGGGCGCGCCGATTCCCAAGGGGTCCGGCGAGACGGTTTCACGCGATCTTGAGAAGCGCCGCAGCAGCGACATCCTGAAAGAGGGCGACATTCTCAACATCGACATCACGGTGATCGTCGATGGCTGGTATGGCGATACATCGCGCATGTATGTTGCAGGCAGGCCGAGCAAGCGGGCAGAGAAGCTGATGCAGGTGACGCATGATGCGCTTATGAAGGGGATCGAGGCGGTGAAGCCCGGCAATACCTTCGGCGATATCGGCCATGCGATCCAGGCTTACGTGGAAGCGCAGCGCATGAGCGTGGTGCGCGATTTCTGCGGCCACGGGCTCGGCAGGGTGTTCCACGCGCCGCCCAATGTGCTGCATTACGGACGCCCCGGCACCGGGCCGGTGCTGGAAGAGGGGATGTTCTTCACCATCGAGCCGATGGTCAATCTCGGCCGCCCCGAAACCAAGGTGCTCGCCGATGGCTGGACGGCCGTGACCCGCGATCGCTCGCTTTCGGCGCAATACGAGCATTCGATCGGGGTAACGGCTGAGGGCGCGGAGATCTTCACCCTCTCGCCGGCCGACAAGTTCCATCCCACATGGGAGGCCTGAAGCGTCAGGCCGCGCTGAGGATGGTGATCCAGCTGTCCCCATGGCGGCGCTGATCGAGAGGCGCGAAGCCATCCGGCGCAGCCTGCGGAGCGTTTTCTTCCCATACCACAAGCGCACCAGGCGCAATCCAGCCCCCCGCACGCGCCGAGGAAAGCGCCTTTTCGCCAAGCCCCTTGCCATAGGGCGGATCGAGGAAAACGAGGCTCGCGGGGGTGCCTTTCAGAGGCGGCAGGCGCGTCGCGTCTGCGCGCAGCAGCACCGCATCGCCTTCGCGCCGGGCAAGGGCGAGGTTTTCGCGGATGAGGGCCTGCCCCTTGCGCCCCTTTTCCACGAAGGTCGCATGCTCTGCCCCGCGTGAAAGCGCCTCGAGCCCCAGGGCGCCGGTGCCGGCGAAGAGATCGAGCACATGCGCGCCGGTGATCGGATCGCCCCAGGCGCCGTTTGCCAGCACGTTGAAGAGGCTCTCACGCACCCGGTCGGAGGTGGGGCGCAGATGCGCCGCTGCATCGCCCTTGCCGAGGCTCGCGAGCCTCAGCCCCCTGTGCCTGCCGGCAATGATCCTCATGCCCGCAACAGGCCCATGAGATCGGTGGCGGGATCGGCCACCGCCTCGGGATCGGGCGAACGGCCGGCCTCTATCAGGCGCTTGGCGATCATATAGGCACGCGGATCGTTCATCGCGTCAACCGCCAGCAATTCCATGCCCCGCCAATACCAGACAGACTGACTGCCCGCCTTCTCGCCCGGCCGGGTGATGGTGCGCTCGTATCCCGTGTTCAGCCCGGCAATCTGGAGCTTCACGTCATACTGATCGGACCAGAACCACGGCCGCGCCTCATAGGGCTTGCCCGCGCCCAGCATGTTGGCCGCCACGGCCTCGGCCTGATCGATGGCGTTTGGCACGCTTTCAAGGCGGGTCCGGCTGCCGCGATACGGGAAGGAGGCACAATCTCCCGCGGCCCACACCCCCGGAGCCGAGGTGCGGCCCAGCGCATCGGTGCAGATGCCGTTTTCAATCGCGATGCCGGCCGCCTCGGCAAGCGCCGTATCGGGGCGCACGCCGATGCCGGCGATCACGAAATCCACCGCGAGCGTCTCGCCGCCCGAAAGCCTGGCCTCGTGCACCCGCTCCGTGCCCGAAAGCTGCTCCAGCCCCGTGCCCTCCAGAATCCGCACGCCGTGGCGCTCGTGAAGGGCGCGGAAATAATCGGCCGTCGCCGGCGCGGCAACGCGCGAGAGGATCCTTTCGGCCTGCTCGACAAGCGTCACCTCCAGCCCCTTCTTCGCGGCCACCGCCGCGGCCTCCAGCCCGATATAGCCGCCCCCCACGATCAGCACCCGCCTGCCGGCGGCAAATTCCGGCGCCATGGCATCGATATCGGCCAATGTGCGCACGTAATGGATACCGCCAAGCCCGGCGGTAACGCTTTCGGGGAGGCGGATCGGCGATGCGCCCGTGGCTAGCGCCAGCTGATCCCAGGCGATGGTTTCACCTTCCGCGCAAAGGGTCCGTGCGGTCGGATCGATCTTCTCCACCCTGCGGCCCGTCATGAGCGCAATCCCCTGATCCTCGTAGAACTGCGCCGGGCGCAGATAGAGCCGCTCGCGGGCCATCTCGCCCAGAAGATAGGCCTTGGAAAGTGGCGGGCGCTGATAGGGCGGTTCAGGCTCGGCGCCGATCAGCGTGATCGGGCCCTCATGGCCTCCCCCGCGCAGCCCCGCGGCAAGTGCGGCGCCGGCCTGCCCGGCGCCAATGATGACGATATGCTCCACCGATGCTTTCCCGCTGTTTCACTCGCCGGCAAACCTATATGATGGTGCATGAAACGCAATCATCCCGGGAGGAAAACCATGACCATATCCACAGGCGAAAGGCTGCCGGAAGCAAATCTGATGCGGTTGGGCGCGGAGGGGCCGGAAGCGGTGAGCCTCGGCGATCTCACCGCCGGGCGCAAGGTGGTGATCTTCGCCGTGCCGGGCGCATATACGCCCACCTGCCACAGCGCCCATGTGCCAAGCTTCATCCGCAACATGGATGCGCTCGGGGAAAAGGGCGTGGATGAGGTTGTCTGCGTGAGCGTCAACGATCCTTTCGTGATGCAGGCCTGGGGTGAAGCCACGGGCGCGAACGAAGCCGGAATCACCATGCTGGCCGATCCGATGGGCAAATTCACCCGCGCGATCGGCATGGATTTCGATCTGCCGCCGGCCGGGCTCATGGGCCGTTCGCTGCGCTATGCGATGCTGGTCGAGGATGGCGTGGTGAAGGTGCTGAACCTCGAGGAAGATGCCGGGCAATGCTCCGTCTCGGCGGGGGAAGAAATGCTCGAGGCGATGAGCTGAAGCGGCGCTACCCCTTGCGGAAGGGCGCATACCGGGCAAGGGCCTCGATCTCTTCGCCCACCGCTTCCCGCTCGGCTTCGAGGTAATCCGCAACAGCCGCGCGAAAGCCGGGATCGGCGATCCAGTGCAGGGAGTGGACGGGCACCGGCACATAGCCGCGCGCGATCTTGTGTTCGCCCTGCGCGCCCGCCTCCACGCGGGCAAAGCCCTCTGCGATCGCATATTCGATGGCGCGGTAATAGCAGAGCTCGAAATGCAGGCAGGGATGATCCTCGATCGCGCCCCAGTAGCGGCCGAAAAGAGCCTCGCGGCCGATGAAATTGAGCGCCCCGGCGATCCAGCGGCCTCCGCGCCGGGCCATCACCAGGAGCACGTCATCGCGCATGGTTTCATGGATAAGGTCGAAAAAGGCGCGGGTCAGATAGGGCCGCCCCCATTTGCGCGCGCCGGTATCCTGATAGAAAGCCCAGAAGGCCTCCCAGTGCTCCGGGAGGATTTCATCGCCCGTCAGCATGTGGATGGTGCCGCCAAAGCCCTGGGCGCGCGCCCGCTCCTTGCGGATCGCCTTGCGCTTTCGCGAGGATAGCGCGGCAAGGAAATCGGCGAAATCGCCGTAGCCCTCATTGTGCCAGTGATATTGCTGGCCGATGCGGTGCAACAGCCCCATGCCCCGCCCGGCCTCGGCCTCTCCGTGCGTGCAGAAGGTAACATGCAGTGAGGAAAGCCCGCTCTCGGCCGCCACCTGCACCGCACCCGCCACCAGCGCCGCGCGCCCCTCGGCCTCGAAGCCCGGGCGCACGAGAAAGCGTCGCCCCGTTACCGGCGTGAAGGGCACGGCGATCTGGAGCTTGGGATAATAGGCGCCACCCGCGCGCGCATAGGCTTCCGCCCAGGCGAAATCGAAAATGTATTCGCCCTGGCTGTGCGCCTTGGCATACAACGGTGCCACCGCGATGATCTCATCACCCCGCCAGGCCTCGAGATGAAACGGCTCCCATCCCGTGCCGGGGCCGACGGAGCCGCTCTCCTCGAGCGCGCTGAGGAAGCGATGGGTCGTGAAAGGATCCAGAGGGCGCGCGCCATCCGCCTGCGCATCTGGATCGGCGCAGCGATCCCAGGCCTCCGGCGCAACCTCCGAAATGCTGCGCCGGGTCAGGATGCGCGGTTCCCCATCATCCAATGAGAATACTCCTGCCTGCCGGCCGTCCGCCCATGCTCAGGACGCGCGCGAGAGCCTTTCCGAGCGCGGGATATCCGGTGCGTAACCTTCAAAAGTGATATTGTCCGCCACCCTGCGCGCGCGCAGCTCTTCGGCCGGGCTGTGGATGGTCCAGCACAGAACGGGCACGCCCTTTTCCTTCAGCTCCGCAACGCGGGCACTCGAGAGATCCGCGGCCTGATGGCTGATGAAGCTCGCCCCCACGCGTTCGAAATCGGGGATGGCCCGCAGATCGGCGCGCACGGATTCGGGCAGGAGCGGCCAGGCCTCCGCCGAGAAAGGCGATGTCGTCAGGCCCCGGGGCACTTCGGGAAGGGCATCGCGAAAAACCGCCACCGCATTTGGGTTGAACGACATCACCGCCACATCGCCGGAATATCCCGCAAGCGCATCGGCGATATCACGCTCCAGCACCCCCACATCGCGCCCCATCACGCCATCCTGATCCTTCACCTCGATCAGCAGCGGCACCCGCCCGGCAACCAGCGCAAGCACCTCGCGCAGGGTCGGGATCGTTTCGTCATTGCCTCTGAGGCGGATATGCGAAAGCTCCTCCGCGCTGCGCTGGCGGATGGGGCCGGAGGCATGCGCAAGCCGGGCCAGATCGTAATCGTGAAACACCATGGCCTGGCCATCGGCAGATTGCTGCACATCGAATTCGATCCCATAGCCGGCATCAAGCGCGGCCTCGAATGCCGAACGGGAATTCTCCGGCCGCCCGGCCTCCAGATCATGATAGCCACGATGCGCGATCGGCACGGCGAGAAGGGAGCGGGGGAGAGGCACCATCGGATCAGCCAATCTCGAAAACGGCTTCTATTTCAACCGCAACGCCAAAGGGAAGCGAAGCCGCGCTCACCGCCGCGCGCGAATGGCGCCCGGCCTCGCCAAATACCTCTACCATCAGATCGGAGGCGCCGTTGATCACCTTCGGCTGATCTGTGAAATCGGAGGTGGAATTGACGAATCCCGTCAGCTTCACCACGCGCTTCAGACGCGAAAGATCTCCGCCACAGGCAGCGCGCAGCTGGGCAATCAGGCTGATGGCACAGCTGCGCGCCGCCACGACCCCCGCCTCCACTTCCATATCCGCACCCAGCTTGCCGCATATGAATCCGCTCTCATCGGCCGAAATCTGGCCCGAAACGAACACCAGATCCCCGGCGATCACCCAGGGCACGTAATTCGCCGCTGGAGCAGGCGCTTCGGGAAGGGTGATCCCCAGCTCCGCCAGGCGCTTTTCATAGGTATCCGGCATGCCTGCTGCTCCTGTCTTCCATGTTGCCTGCCCTGAAAGCTATATTCCCTTCTCCCCAAGGGAAACCGCAAAATCAAGATTCCCTGAAGGCCTTGCGGAAATAGTCCGTAAACGGCTTGACGAGATAGGCAAGTGGCGTGCGATCTGCCGTACGCATGAAGGCTTCGACAGGCATCCCCGGCACCAGCGCCACATCCGGGCCGAGCTTTGTCATCTCGCCCTCGTCAAGCACGATTTCGACCCTGTAATAGGGCAGCCCCGTGCGTTCATCCACGAAGGCATCGGCGGATAATTTTGCAACCCGCCCCTTGAGATCAGGTGTGGTGCGGGCATTGAAAGCGGGAAAGCGCAATTCGGCCTCCTGGCCCGGGTAAACCTCATCCACGTGAATCGGCGGCAGACGGCCGGCGATCACCAGCGGGCGATCCTGGGGCACGATGTAGAGGATCGGTTCGGCCGGGCGGATCACGCTCTGCGGGCCGAAAACGGTGAGCCCGTAAACCACGCCCGAAACCGGCGCGCGGATATCGAGGCGGGCAAGCTTCTCACGCGCGGCATTGCGTTTTTCCGTCAGTTCCAGCTCCCGCACCCGCAGATCCCGCAGCCGGGTGATGGCTTCCTCGCGCCGGGTGGTGGCAAGCTTCAGGATCTCGAGATCAAGCTCCGTGATCCTGCCTTCGGCCTGCGCCTTGCTGGCCGCAAGCTCCCCCATGCGCCCGCGAAGCTGGGCATCCTCGCGCTGAAGCGCCAGCACGCGCGAGGCCTGGGCGAGGCCGCGATCCAGCAGGGATTGCTGATTTTCAAGCTCCTGGCCGATAAGCGCAAGCTGCTTTTCAAGCGCGTCCTGCTGCGCCTCGATCCCCTCGATCTGATTGGCGATCTGTGCCCGGCGCTTCTGCAGCTGCTCCGTGGATCTGGCGAGCGTTTCAAGCCTCGCGCGAAATAGGCGGCGCTGCCCTTCGATCAGGTCAGCCACTTCGGGATTATCCCTCGCGGCCTCGAGAAGCTCCGGGTCGAAGGTGATTTCGTCCAGATCGTCCCTCTCGGCCTCCAGCCTGGCACGGCGAGCCTGAACCTCATGCAGCTGGCTCTCGATCGTGTTGAGCTCGGTCTGAATGGATGTGGGATCGAGCCGGATCAGGATATCCCCTCCCTCGACACGATCGCCTTCCTTCACCAGAAGCTCCGCCACCACCCCGCCATCGGGATGCTGCACCACCTGGCGATTCTGCTCCACCTCCACCTGGCCGCTGACGATCACCGCTCCCGATATCCGCGCCATCACCGCCCAGGTGCCGAACCCGCCGACAAGCACAAGGAGCGCCAGGAAGCCGAGCAGCAGCGGCCGGCGCGCCGACCAGGGCGCGTCTTTTTTGACGGAAGAAGGCGCCTTCTTGTTCATGTCACTCCTCCCTGCCCCCCGGAGCGGCGGATTTCTTCATGATTGCGCACCATCGCTCTCAGCACCTCATCCTTTGGCCCGAAGGCCTTGCACGCGCCCCCCTCGATCACCATCAGCATGTCGCATTCCTTGATCGCGGCCGGGCGGTGGGCCATGATGATGACGGAGCGCCCCTCCGCCTTCATCTGCCGGATCGCCAGATTGAGCGCCAGCGATCCCTCGTTGTCGAGGTTGGAATTGGGCTCATCAAGCACCAGGATCACCGGATCGCCATAAAGCGCCCGCGCCAGCCCCACGCGCTGGATCTGCCCGCCCGAAAGCCGCCCGCCGGCGGCTGTGACGCGGGTGTTGTAGCCATCGGGCAGGCGCATGATCATCTCGTGCGCCGCGGCCTTCTTCGCCGCCGCCACGATCGCCGCCTCATCCGGGCTGGCCTCGAGGCGGGCGATATTCTCGGCAATCGTGCCATCGAAAAGCTGCACCCGCTGGGGCAGATAGCCGATATGGCGGCCGAGCACCTCGGGATCATACTGATCGAGCGTCGCGCCATCGAGCCGGATCTTGCCGCCCGCGGGACGCCAGAGGCCGGTGATCGCATTGGCAAGGGTCGATTTGCCCGCCCCGGAAGGCCCGATCACGCCGAGCGCCTGCCCCGGCTCAAGGCGAAAGCTTACCATCCTGAGGCTGGCCATCTGCTCACCCGGCGGCACGACGGTCAGCTGCTCGGCAACCATGAGTGCACGCGGCCGCGGCAGGGCGATGCGCGGCCGGTCGGGGGAAATCGCCGCGAGCAGGCGGCCAAGACTCTTCCACCCTTTCATGGCGCGCTGCACGATCGCCCATTGCCCGAGCGCAAGCTCGATCGGCGCCAGCGCGCGGCCCATCATGATCGAGGCGGCGATCATGGCACCGGCGGTAAGCTCGCCCTTCAGCACGAGCCAGGCGCCAAGCCCCAGCATGGCGCTTTGCAGGAACAGGCGGAATGTCTTTGTAGCCGTTGAAAACACACCGCCGAGATCAGCGGCGCGGATAGATTGCTCGAGCGCTTCGCGCCGCGCCCGCTGCCAGCGATCGAAGGCCGCCTTGCCCATGCCGAGGCTCTGGACGAGATCGGCCTCGCTGCGGATCTGCTCCGCCATAAGATTGGCCACATGCCCCGCCCTGCCCGCCTCGAGCACCGGCTTTCGGGTTGTCGTCTGGTTGATCAGGGTGATGAGGATCAGAAGCGCCCCCCCGCCCAGCGCGAGAAACCCGAGCCAGGGATGAAACAGGAAGATCGCCGCCAGAAACAGCGGCGCCCAGGGCAGATCGAAAAGAGCGATCATCACCGGCGAGGAGAGGAGCCGTTGCACCGCCTCGAGATCACCAAGCGCCGTCGCCGCCTCGGTCCGCGCCCGCGCGGTCGTGCCGGCCTTCAGGACGGCCGCGAAAACCCGCCGCTCGAGCCGCGCCTGAAAGCGCGCGCCAATACGCGCCAGCACCCGGCCGCGGGCATAATCGAGAATACCCATCATCAGGAAGAGAAAGGCAACCAGCACGAAGAGCGCGAGCAGGGTTTCCTCCGAGCGCGAGCCCAGCACGCGATCATAGACCTGAAGCATGAAGATGGGCCCCGTCAGCATCAGGAGATTGACGAAGGCGCTGAACACCGCCGCCGCCACGAAAAGCCAGCGGCTTTCTCGCCGCACCGCGCGCAGCTCCTCGGGGCCGTGCGGCTGTTCGTTTGCGTGTTTCATGTATTGCTTTTCATCTGTTGCCGTTTCGCTATCCCGGGCCACTCTCCGCCCCATGCCGCCATGCCATGCCTTGCAAGATCCGCCCCTTGGGCTTACCTCTGTCCGAAACGCGGGCGCAGGGGGCGGATATGCCTTCATTGCCTCATATCACTGAATCGCGAGCAAGCAATCGAGATCGGACGTGTCGGGAAAAAGCCATAACCACAGCAGGCGGGCAGCGCAACTGCTGAGCCTTTTTGGCATCATCCTGCTTGCCGCATGCGCCGCCAGGAATCCGCCGCCCGATCAGATCCATGATCCGTATGAGGAAAAGAACCGCGAGGTTCATGAGCTGAACAAGAAGATCGATCGCCTCTTCCTGCGCCCCATTGCGCGGGGCTATGGCAGCGTGGTCCCTGAACCCGTGCAAGACGGCATCCGCAACTTCTCCGGCAACCTCGCCACGCCCGGCCTGGTGGTCAACAACCTCCTTCAGCTCAATATCGAAGATGCGCTGCACAATGCCACGCGCTTTCTCTTCAACAGCACGCTCGGCCTTGGCGGCATTCTCGATCCTTCCGACGGCATGGGCCTTTACGAGCGCCCCACGGATTTCGGCGAAACCCTCTACACTTGGGGTTTTGGCGAAGGGCCCTATGTGGAGCTCCCCCTGCTCGGCCCCTCCACCCAGCGCGATGCGATCGGCAAGTTCGTGGATCTCTTCACCAACCCGGTGATGTATCGCCTGCCCGACAAGGAAAAATACCTAGCGCGCCTCGCGGCGATCGGCAGCAAGCTCACGGAGCGCAATCTCTATTCGAACACGCTCGATTCAATCCTCTACGAAAGCGCCGACAGCTACGCCCAGGCGCGCCTTCTCTTCCTGCAGAACAGGCGTTTCGAGCTCAGCGGCGGCACCAGTGATGAAAGCACGGAGATCTTCGATGAAATCTACGGTGAATGAACAGATCACACGCCGCGCGGCCCTGAAAGGCATCTGCGCCCGCACGTTCGCCCTTGGCGGGGCACTGGCAATCCCCGGCCCGGCATTCGCAGCCGAATTGACGACCGAAGAAGCCCGCAGGCTGGTGGACAGGCTCGTTGGCGAGATCAATCAGGTAATCAACTCCGGCAAACCCGAAGAGTGGATGCTGCGGGAATTCGAGAAGATCTTCGCCAAATATGCCGATGTGCCGGCCATCGCCCGCTATGCCCTGGGTGTTGATGCGCGCCGGGCATCGAAACAGCAACTGCGCGAATTCACCAAGGCCTTCCAGCGCTACATATCGCGCAAATACGGGCGCCGCTTCCGGGAATTCATCGGCGGCAGAATCGAGGTGAAGAGGGCGCGCAAACTGAAGAAATTCTACGAAATAAAGACGATCACGAAGCTGCGCGGGCAGGAGCCCTTCGAGGTCGTGTTTCATGTATCGGATCGCTCCGGCAAGCCGCTGTTCTTCAACATCTTCATCGAAGGCATCAACATGCTCCTGAGCGAGCGCGAGGAGATTCAGGCCATGCTTGATCGCCATGGCGGTGATATCGATGCCCTGATCCGGGATCTCAAGAAGGCCGCGTGATGGCGCCGCCCGGCAATGCACGATTTGTTGAGCATCGGAAAAATTGACCTCCCGGCGGGAACTGTCTAGAATCATTCGAGAACAGGATCCGGGGGCGCATATGGCCGAAGAAAAGAATTTAGAAATCGGCAATGACAAATCCCTGCTGCTTGTCGATGACGACGAGCCGTTCCTGCGCCGCCTGGCCCGCGCCATGGAAAAGCGCGGCTTCGAGCCGGAAACCGCCGGCTCCGTGGCCGCCGGCAAGGCCATTGCCACGGCCCGCCCGCCGGCGTATGCGGTCGTCGATCTCAGGCTCGAGGATGGGAATGGCCTCGACGTGGTGGAACTCATCCGCGAAAAACGGCCGGATTCCCGTATCGTCGTGCTAACAGGCTATGGCGCAATTGCCACGGCCGTTGCCGCGGTGAAGATCGGCGCCACCGATTACCTTTCCAAGCCGGCGGATGCCAACGACATAACCGCCGCCCTGCTGGCAAAGCCCGATGAGCTGCCCCCGCCGCCGGAAAACCCGATGAGCGCCGATCGCGTGCGCTGGGAACACATCCAGCGCGTCTATGAACTCTGCGACAGGAACGTGAGCGAAACCGCGCGCCGGCTCAACATGCACCGCCGCACGCTCCAGCGCATTCTGGCAAAGCGCAGCCCGCGGTGAGATTTGCGGCCGGGGCTCTGCTGCTCGCGCTCTGCGCCTGCGGGGCCGCGCCGCAGCCAGCACCATCTAGATCAGCCCCGAGGATTCACCTTCTGCCCGATGCGGGTGGACTTGCCGTTATGCCGATAGACATGCGCATCGATTTCGGCCGCTCTCCCGAGGGCGTGATCCACGCGCTTGATCGCGAGATCGGCCCCCACCGCGAACTGCCCCTTTCGGGCTGCCCGCAGGGCGTGCGGGAACGGCTGCAATGGGGTGATCTCGTGCTGACGTTCAGCGATGAGCAATTCATCGGCTGGCGGAGGGGGGCTCATGCCCGGGGTATCGTCTGCGCTGGCGGGAATGCAGGATGACGAGGGGGCCAGCCCCCTCGGACCCCCGGAGTATTTTTCCCAAGATGAAGATCAGCCGATTTCCCTGAGCAGGGCCTCGTGCCGGGCGGTGAAATCGGCGCGCACTTCACGCGGCGGGCGCAGGCGGATACCGAGATTTTCGACAATCTCCGACGGCGGCCTGCCGAAGAACCTGTCGGCCTCGGATCGGCTGAAGCCCGCGATCTGGACAGCTTCGAGCCAGGCGCTGATCCTGTCCGCCTTCTTGATCCGCCGCATGACGGCGGCAGGCAGCTTTGCGGGCAGGCCGAAACGGATATGGATCGCGGCGGAAAGGCGCTCGTCCAGCGCGCCGTAGCCGGGGCCGACGGCTGCCTTCACGGGCGAGATCATATCGCCGATCACATATTCCGGCGCATCATGCAGGAGTGCCGCGAGACGCCATCTGGGATCGGCCCGCGGATCGAGGCGCGAATGGATTTCCTCCACCAAGAGGGAGTGTTCGGCAACCGAGAACGGATGATCGCCGATTGTCTGGCCATTCCAGCGGGCCACGAAGGCGAGGCCATGGGCGATGTCCTCGATCTCGATATCCATCGGGGTGGGATCGAGAAGATCCAGGCGGCGGCCCGAGAGCATGCGTTGCCAGGCGCGGGGCTGTTTCATCATTTCCTCATCTTCACGGCATATCGCGGGGTTTGGCGCGTGGGGCATTCCTGCCATTGTGGCGCGCGATGGGCAATGCTATCTGGGCGCAAATCAACACACGAGGAGAACGGCAGATGCCGAAGGACTACATCGTAAAGGATATCTCACTGGCCGATTTCGGGCGCAAGGAGCTCGATATCGCCGAAACCGAAATGCCGGGCCTCATGACGCTGCGCGAGGAATACGGCGAAGAAAAGCCGCTCAAGGGCGCGCGCATCGCCGGCAGCCTGCACATGACGATCCAGACCGCCGTGCTGATCGAAACACTGAAGGCGCTGGGCGCCGATGTGCGCTGGGCTTCCTGCAACATTTTCTCGACCCAGGATCACGCTGCCGCCGCCATTGCCGCAGGCGGCACGCCCGTTTTCGCGATCAAGGGCGAAACCCTGGAGGAATACTGGGATTACGCCGATCGCATCTTTCACTTCGAGGAAGGCACCGCCAACATGATCCTCGATGATGGCGGCGATGCCACCATGTATGTGCTGCTCGGCGCGCGAGTGGAAAACGGTGAGGAAGATCTGATCGCCGTGCCGCAATCGGAAGAGGAAGAGGCGCTGTTTGCCCAGATCAGGAAGCGCATGAAGGAAAGCCCCGGCTGGTTCACCAAGCAGCGCGATGCGATCAAGGGTGTGAGCGAGGAAACCACCACCGGCGTGCACCGCCTCTACGAGCTGATGAACGAGGGCCAGCTCCCCTTCCCGGCGATCAACGTGAACGACTCGGTGACGAAATCCAAGTTCGACAACAAATACGGCTGCAAGGAAAGTCTGGTGGATGGCATCCGCCGCGCCACCGATACGATGATGGCCGGCAAGGTGGCCGTTGTCTGCGGCTATGGCGATGTGGGCAAGGGCTCGGCGGCGAGCCTCGCCGGCGCCGGCGCGCGCGTGAAGGTGACGGAAGTGGATCCGATCTGCGCCCTGCAGGCGGCGATGGACGGCTTCGAGGTGGTGCGGCTCGAGGATGTGGTGAAGGATGCCGACATCTTCATCACCACGACAGGCAACCGTGATGTGATCCGCATCGAGCACATGCGCGAGATGAAGGATATGGCCATCGTCGGCAATATCGGCCATTTCGACAACGAAATTCAGGTTGCTGCTCTGCGCAACCACAAATGGACCAACATCAAGGATCAGGTGGACATGATCGAGATGCCCTCGGGCAACCGGATCATTCTCCTCTCCGAAGGCCGCCTCCTCAATCTCGGCAACGCCACGGGCCATCCGAGCTTCGTGATGAGCGCCTCCTTCACCAACCAGGTGCTGGCCCAGATCGAGCTCTGGACGAAAGGCGATCAATACGAAAACAAGGTCTATATCCTGCCCAAGCATCTCGATGAAAAAGTGGCGCGCCTACATCTCGACAAGATCGGCGTGAAGCTCTCCAGGCTCACACCCGAGCAGGCCGAATATATCGGCGTGCCGGTGGAAGGCCCGTTCAAGCCGGAGCATTACCGCTACTGAGGCTGGAGCAGGACAGGCGGCCGGGAAATGCCCGGCCGCGCTTTTCGCCGATATGGCAAAAGGCCAATGACCGGCGCATTTCTGCAACAAGCGGAAACCGGCCAAAGCAGCCGAATTGAAAGGCGTTATGAAGCTGATTAGTACCTCTTGGGGATCAAGAGGCGTTTTTTCCCTCTGGATTTCCATGCTCACCTGGCATTCAATCAGGGCGGGAGCAGGCTGCCCGGGCAATAACGATCAGAACAAGGAACAGAAGTGACCGCAAAACGTCTGTTTGATATCAGTCTGGCCCTGGTTCTGATGGTGCCGATCCTGCCAATTCTTGGTGGTGTGTGGGTAATCATGCGGCTCCAGGAAGGAAGCGCGCCCTTCCTCTACATTTCCCCGAGGATGAAAACGCTCGATCAATCCTTCAATCTCTACAAGATCCGCACGATGCGCAGCACCGATCCCGCAACCAACGCAGGCGTTGCCGGCGGCGACAAGGCTCACAGGATCACCCGGCTCGGAAAATTTCTGCGGCGCACGCGCATTGACGAGTTTCCGCAGATCTTCAATGTCCTGAAGGGCGACATGAGCTTCGTGGGCCCCCGCCCTCCCGATCCGAACTATGTGCGTGCCTATCCGGGCCTCTACGGCCAGATCCTGAAGGATACCCCCGGCATCACCGGCCTTGCGACCATCATCTTTCACAAGCACGAAGAGCGCATTCTCTCGCGCTGCAGGACACAGGAAGAAACGGACGCAGTCTATCGCCGACGCTGCATACCGCGAAAGGCGCGCCTCGATCTGATATATCAGAAAAACAAGAGCTTCCGCCTTGATCTCTATATCATCTATCTGACAGCAGCATCCCTGCTGCCGCTGCCGAGGCGCAAGGCAGCGAAATGGAAGACCGTCCAGATACCTGCCGAATGATGCCTGAAGACGTGGCAGGAAATCCACGTCGGATCAGTCCCTCTCCTCGAGGAAGGTAAAATGCTTGCACTCCCGCTCCTTTTCGCACCAAATTCGCGAGAGCGCAGGGGGTGAAAAAGCAGAGTATGCCATGATTTATCCCGTGACGAACTCAGAGCGGGGCCTGCCTCTCTCTCATCAGTCGGGTTTTCCGCCTTCAGTGGTGCTGTGAAATGAAACTTGTAATAACCGGCGGGCTCGGCTTCATCGGGATCAATCTCGCCCGGCACATCCGCCGGCATCACGACGGCATCCATCTGAGAGCCATCGACTGGCTGGAAAATCCCGCGCGTGAAGAATGTGCGCTATTCGATCATGTGCATCACGGCGATTTCTCCGCCCCCGATGCGCTGCGGCTTCTCGAGGGTGCGGACGCGATCGTTCATCTCGCGGCCTGCTCGAGCGTGCAGGAATCGCTTCGCGATCCGGCATTCTGCTTTCGCAACAATATAGCCGCCTCGTTCCGCCTGATCGATCACATGCGCCGCCATGCCATCGGGGCGAAGCTTGTCTTTGCCTCCACCGGAGGCGCCATCATCGGCAACAGCGATGCTCCCATCCGCGAAACGGACCCTCCTCGTCCGATATCACCCTATGGGGCCTCCAAGCTGGCGGTGGAAGGCATGATCTCTGCCAACGCCGCGGCCTATGGGCTGAATGGCGTGAGCCTGCGTTTGGCCAATGTCTACGGCCCCCACAGCAGCCGGCAAAGCGGCGTCGTGGCGGAATTCTGCCGCGCGGCCCTTGGCAATGGCATGCTGCGCATCAATGGCGATGGGCGCCAGACACGCGATTTCATCCATGCCGATGATGTTTCCCGCGCCATCATGGAAGTGATCGCCACCGATCTGCGCGGCACCTTCAATATCGGCACCGGCAAGGCGATCTCCATCCTCGAACTTGTGGAAATCATCGAGCGGAATGCGCCGAAGCATGTTGCACTCAAGCGCGCCCACAGGCCGGCGCCTGATGGGGAAGTCATGCACAGCTGCTCCGATATCAGCCTGATCCGCGAGGCAATCGGCTACCAGCCCCGCATAGGACTTGA
This sequence comes from Albidovulum sp., assembly GCA_015491895.1. GTDB lineage: Bacteria > Pseudomonadota > Alphaproteobacteria > Rhodobacterales > Rhodobacteraceae > WFVA01. The sequence continues at coordinate 33,134 of WFVA01000026.1, forward strand.
ACATGGCATCAGGGATACGATGGCCTGGTTTCGAAAGAATGACAGGGCTATCGCCGCAGTTGCTGAGTAACCAGATAACCAACGCCGGGGCTCACCCATTGCCGCGATTGCCAGATATGGCCATCGCCCGCCACCCAATATGTATTGCCGATGCTCCGCCCTGTGCCGGAATCGCAGGTTTCATCCATACGCCGCGATGAAATCCCGAGATTGCCGATGGCAAGTGCCTGGGCTGGGCCCGGACTGACCGTGCACTCGAAGGTGATCGCATATGTCTTTCCTTCGCCATCGAGGAAATGCATCTCGCGATGCGCCTTGCCGCCGCGCCTTGCGCGCACCAGAGCAGCAACGCCATCCACCTGCGCATGCATCAGATCATCGCCAAGGCCGCGTGTTTCGACAAGAATGCCGCTCTTGAAGGTAAGGGTCTGCTTGCTGGCGGTTGTCCAGGTTTCGTAAGCGCCGTTCACCATGCTGCGGCCCATCATGGCTATCGCGTTGCGGCTTTCGACAACCGCAAGCATCACCGGCCCCCTGACGGCACGAAGCGCGATAGGGATGAGCGCGGCGGGATCGGCATTGGCTGGCGTCACCTTCCCGGATCCCGAGCCACCCTTTGCCTTGCTCTTAAGAACACCGCCGATCAGACGTGCACCAGGGCCGGCCTCGGGATCATTGCCGCAGCCCGCAAGACTGCCCGCAGCAACCACGGCCAGGGCAAGGGCTATCAGCTTGTGCCTGCGGATGCTCATCTCCAGAACCTCCCCCAGCGTGCCTCGAGATCGGGGCGATGGGTATCCCGGACGCGTTCGTAGAGGCGGCCGCCCACTTCGAGCTGAGCGCCGCCGTCGCGCGTGAGCGAACGCAGGGTGATATCGCTGCTGGCGCGCGAGGGCTGCCCTGTCAGAGCGCTGAAGGGGATGGTGAGGGTGATGCCCTTGTCAAACGATCCCTCACCGAAATCGGCGGCGGAAACATCAGTGAAGGTGGCATAGGCCCCGATCCTCCAGCCATTGGCAAACTCGCGATGGAGCGAGATCGTGGTGCCCCAGTCGCCGGCAAGGTAACGGCCCACATCGATCTGGCCGTGAAAGCCGTTGCCGAAAGCGTAATAGGCCGAGAGTTTGCCCATTGCGATATCGTAATCCTGAAAGCCGAAGCCCTGATCGAAATCGCGCTGTTTCACATAGTTGATTTCGGCTCCGAAGGCGAGACGGCTCTCAACGGGCTTCCACAGTAGCTCGCCTGAAACGCCGCCATACATTTCTTCAAGATATCCTACGGTAACCCGGCTGTAGAGATTGCGCCCCGGGCGGGCATACCAGGCGAGGGTGAGGTTTTCGAGCGCCGGGTCGCCCTGTTTGTCATAAAGGGCGAAATCGGAGCGCACATGCGGCAGCGTGCTGTCGGATACGCGGGTTGTGCTGTCGAGATTGCCGACGAGCTTCTTGCGAACGGAGCCTGCAAGCTCGAGCCCCGGCGCAAGCCGGTAGCGGGCCTTGGCGCGCAGGCCGAGATCGGCGCGAAGGGGGCTGTCGGGATCGAATATGCTTGCCCGCAGATATGGCGAGACGGACCAGGTGAGCCTCGGCGGGATCCCCGGCGTTTGCCGCAGCGCGGGGTCGGCGGGGCCAGCGGCATCCTCGATGCGCGCGCGTGAAAGGATAGCGGTGGCTGGAGCATGCTCGAGCGCTTCGACATCGCGGCGCGAAAGCGTTACGCGGCTCGCCGGCACGCCGCCGCGCAGGCTGGTAATGGTGATGGTTTCCACGCTTTCGGGCAGGGCGCGCGTGAGCACACGCACGGTCCGCCCGATGGCCTCGGGTTCGGCCATGTAGCGCCTATTCTCGATCCTCACTTCGGCGGTGCGGGGGTGGAGCGCCAATGCGGAAAGAAAAATGCCATCCCTGGCCAGCGCTTCGGCGGCCGCCTGCTGGATCCCGGCTTTGGTGGATGTATCCTGCACCCATTGCGTATCCCAGCCGAGCGCGGATGCGCTGGCGCGCGGCTTCACCGGCAGCGGTGCCGGCTCGTTGCCGCTTGGCACAGAGGAGATGCGCGGATTGATCGCGAAGGAAAGCGAGGCGCCGATTTCATTGCCGTAGAGGTAATAGCCCGAGAGGGTAACGTCCTCGCGGATCTGGTAATCAAAGCCGAAATTCCAGGGCGACCGGGCATCGAATACGCCGCGCGCGCCCTCGACCTCATACTCATCCGAGGAATATTCGGCCTTCAGCGTGAGCTTATCGCTCGCCTGCCAGCTCAGCCCCCCGAAAGCCGCTACGGGGCCGCGAAACCACTGATCGAAGTTGGGCTTGCCGCCCTCGCCGAAATCGAGCGGCGGGCGCGCACCGAAGGGGCTGGCGAAGCCGCCCCGGCTGCCAAGCCGCCCCCAACCGAGGCCCGCCGTAAGGCGCAGGCGCTCGCCGACGGATTTCGTAGCAACCACATATTCCCCGGCATAGACCCCGGTGCCCATGAAATCGCGAAGCCCGATGACGATCGCCGGACGCAGCCCTTGGCGATCCTCGTCCACAAGACGGAAACGCAGATCGAAGCTGCGATCATAGAGCGTGGTGCCATCGGGGAAGCCCGGCGGGTAATACCCGCGCAGGGCCGAATAGCGGAAACTGCCGGAGAGGCGGGGCGTTATCTGGAAGGTGAGCGTGTTGCGGGATGTATTGCCGAAATGGGCCGAGGTGAAGGAAAGGTTGGCATCGGGCGCACTTTCCGCCGTCGGCATGTCCACAAGGCCCGGATTGCCGTAAAGATTCGTGCCTGCGGATATCAGGCCGTCAGCCACCGGGGCCGTTGCCGTTGTGGCGAAAGCCACGAATGCGCCGAGAATCGCGCATGTTCTCGCATTGCAAGGCTTCACCGCTCACCTGCCGTTTTCTTCTTTTGCCGCTTCATAGCACGGCGTGCCCGAAAACGCATCCCCAAACGCAACATGCGGCACCTGATTGCTGCTTTTCCACAACATATGTCAGAGATCGCGATTCACTTGCCCACCGGCTCGTCAGGCACCAGGAGCGCCTTTTGCGGATCGATCTCCACGAATACCTGATCTCCCACGCCAAAGGGCTGTGCCACGGGCGGGGAAATCACGAAGATTTCGCCAAATTCGCTCTGAACCGTGTATTGGATCTGATTGCCGAGATAGGCCACATAGGAAACCGTGGCGGGAAAGGCCAGCGGTCCGGGCTCGGAGGTCAGCGCAAGATCATTGGGCCGCAGCACGAGCCGCGCGGGGCCGGTAGTTGCAGCGCCAAGCGGCAGCGTGATCTCGCGCCCGCCGAGGTTCAGCTTCGTTTCTCCCTCCCCTGCGGCTATCACCTCGCAATCGGCGAGATTCGCATCGCCGATGAAATCGGCAATGAAGGCCGAGTTCGGCCGCTCGTAAAGATCATGCGGCGTGCCCGCCTGAGCGATCTCGGCATTGCGCATGACGATGATGCGATCGGAAACGGCCATCGCCTCTTCCTGATCATGGGTCACGTAAACGGTGGTGAGGCCCAGATCCTGCTGGATCTGGCGGATTTCCTCGCGCACCCGGCGCCGAAGCTTTGCATCGAGGTTCGACAGCGGTTCATCGAGGAGCAGCACTTCGGGCTCGAGAACGATGGCCCGCGCCACGGCCACGCGCTGCTGCTGCCCGCCCGAAAGCTCGCTTGGCAGGCGCTGGCCAAAGCCCTTGAGCCCCACCATCTCGAGCCCCTCCTCGGCCTTCGCGTGAGCCTTTTCCCTCGGGATGCCGCTCACCGTGAGCCCGTAGGCCACATTTTCAAGCACGCTCATGTGCGGGAACAGGGCATAAGACTGAAACACCATAGAAACCTTGCGATAGGTTGCGGAAAGATGGGTCACGTCCTCGCCGCCGATCAGGATCCGCCCCTCGGTGGCGGATTCGAGCCCCGCGATCAGGCGCAGGGTGGTTGTCTTGCCGCAGCCCGAGGGGCCGAGCAGAGTGACGAGCTCCCCGGGCTCGATCGAGAGCGAGAGCTTCTTCAATGCGGTGACCTCGCCGTAGCGCTTCACCACATCCTCGAACACGACAGAGCCCTTTTTCGGCTTCTCACCCATTTTCCTTATCTCCCGCTGTCTGCACCTCTCAGGCCCTCCCCGCGGCAACCGGCTCGATCCGGTTTTCCCGCCGCAGCCGGCGCCGCCCGAGCAGGAATTGCGTGGCCAAGATCACCGCGAGCATGGTCACGATCAGCACGGCCGAATAGGCAATCGCGAGGCCGTAATCGCCGTTTTCCACCCGCCCGACGATGAAGGTCGTCGCCATGTTGTGCCTGGCGGTATAGAGGAAGATCACCGCGGAAACCGAAGTGATCGCACGCACGAAGCTGTAGGTGAGCGCGGCCACCATCGCCGGGCCCATGAGAGGGGCGATCACCCGGCGCACGGTGGTGAAACTGTTGGCGCCGAGGGTGATCGAGGCTTCATCGAGGCTCTTGTCAAGCTGGCTCATGGCCGCGATTCCGCCCCGCACGCCAACAGGCATGTTGCGGAAAACGAACACGATGATGAGGATGAGCGCGGTGCCGGTCAGCTCGATGGGCGGAAAGTTGAACGCCAGCACATAGCTGACACCGATCACCGTGCCCGGAATGGCGAAGCTCAGCATGGTGGAAAATTCGAACACATCCTTGCCGCGAAAATTCTGGCGCACCAGCAGATAGGCCGTGGCCAGCCCCACAAGCGCGGTGAGCGGCGCGGCGATGGAAGCGATCTCGAGAGTGGTGAAGTAGCTGTCCCACGCCACGCCGGTCAGCTTGAGGGCGCCGTTCTTCAGCTTCATGCCGAAGGCGCGGATGTAGTGCTCGAGGGTGAAGCTGTTGTCATAGCCCCAGAGCTTCACGAAGCTGCCGAAGATGATCATGCTGTAAACGATTGCCGTGAAGGCGGCCCAGGGAAGGGCGGTCAGGTAGCAGGCCCATTTGACGCCCCGGCTCAGGGCCACATGGGCACCGGAATCCGCCTTGCCGGTGACGGTGGCGTAGGATTTGGTGCCCACCCATCTGCGCTGGGCGAGAAAGGCGCCAAGCGTGAGCACGAGGAGGACGATGGCGAGCGTGGCGGCGCGGGCCGGATTGGCCACGGCGCCGACGATGGAGAAGTAGATTTCGGTCGAGAGCACGTTGAAATTGCCGCCAAGCACCAGGGGATTGCCGAAATCGGCAAGGCTTTCGACGAAGCCGAGCAGGAAGGCGGCGGCGAGCCCGGGGCGCATCAGGGGCAGCGAGACATGTCGGAAGGTTTGCCAGCGATTGGCATTGAGCGTCTGCGAGGCCTCTTCCATCGAGGGGCTTACCCCCTCCACCACCCCGATCAGCACGAGAAAGGCGATCGGTGTGAAGGAAAGAAGCTGGGCAATGTAGATGCCCCAGAAGCTGTAGAGCCAGCGGGATTTTTCGATCCCGAAGAGATCGGAAAACAGCGCCGTTGCCGCACCGGCCCGCCCGAAAAGCAGGATCAGCGCCAGCCCGATCACAAAAGGCGGCGTGATGATCGGGATCACGCTGAGCACCCGCAGGAGCGGCTTTGCAACGAAATTGGTGCGCGTGAAGATGAGCGCGAAGGCGAGGCCCAGCGCTGTTGTCCCGACGCCGGTGGCGATCGCCAGCATGAGCGAATTGATCGCCGGCCCACAGCTTCCCTGCCCCACGAGGCAGCCGATCCCCCATATTTCGGAGCTGAAGAACCTCGGGATGAACAGGCCCGGCTCGAACGCGCCTACGGATGTCTGGAAGGCACTGATCAGGATATGTGCCACCGGGTAGAAAACGAAGACCCCGACAAGCGATACGATCAGCCCGATCATGCCCGTCACGAAAGCATCCCCGCGCCCCTTGCCCATGCCCGATATGGCCGTTGTCAGCACGAAAAGGAGGCCGAGAAGGGTCACGGCGGCGCCGGCGCCAAAGCCGATCTGGCCCTGCTCGGCAGCCGTCCCGGCGAAAAGATCCTGAAGAATGCGTGGCCCCTGGCGCACGATCACGAGGCCCTGAAGCATTGTCCATCCAAGGGCGAGGGCCGCAATGGCCGCCGTGAGGCGCGCGGCCCGGACAGGCGATTTCACCAGAAGCTGAACAAGCGCCGCCGCGAGAAGCGCAAGCAAGGCCCCCGCCAGCCACCAGCGCCCGTGGAGCAGGATCTGCAACAGCGCGGGCGCGTTTTCGGGCGAAGCCGGATCGGCGATCCAGTCAAATGCCCAGAACCCGCCATCAACCATATACCAAGGCAGCAGGCAAAAGCCTGCCAGCCCCACGGCGATCCATTGGAAAATGATGCGCTTCATCACGAGGGCTCCGCAAGAGGCCGGACCATCTGATCCGGCCTCATGGGCGAGAGGGCTAGTTCCCCGCGTCCTTCACTTCCTCGTCCCAGCGCTTCAGCAGGCGCTCGCGTGTCTCGGTGCTGCCGTATGTGGCAAAATCATAATCGATCAGCTTGATCGTCGAGGGGTCCGGTGCCTCCGGCGGCAGAGTCGCATTCTTGTTGGAAGGCACGTTATAGACCCCCACCTGCGGCCCAAGGGATTGCGCCTCGGCGCTCAGCGCAAACTCGACGAATTTCTTCGCCGCATCCAGATTCTTCGTACCGCTGATGATGCTGACGCCGCCCACCTCATAGCCGGTGCCCTCGCATGGGGATACGATCTTGAGCGGGAACCCCTTCTTGGCCAGTTTCACCATATCATGCTGAAAGCCGATGGAGATGCCGGTTTCGCCGCGCGCGGCCGCCTTGGAGGGGGCAGAGCCGGATTTCGTGTATTGGTTCACGTTCTTGCCGATCTCGCGCAAGAGCTTGAAGGCCTCGTCTTCGCCAAACACCTGCACAAGCGTGGCGAGCTCCGTGTAGGCAGTGCCGGAGCTGTTGGGGTTGGCCACCTGGATTTCGCCCTTGTACATCGGATCGGCGAGATCCTTCCAGCAGGCCGGCGGCGTGATGCCCTTTTCCTTGAGAACTTCATCGTTATAGGCAACTCCGAGAACCCCGAGATGGATGCCGATGGTGCGGCCACCGGAGATATCGGCCATCTTCTGAGCCCAGCCCAGAAGCTCGGAAGTATCCACGCCGGAGGGCTGTGTCAGCCCCTCTGAAGCCGCGATCAGATGCGGATCGCCCGTTCCGCCCCACCAGACATCGATCTTCGGATTGCCGGCCTCGGCGCGCACCTGCGCCAGGGTTTCGCCGGTGCTCTTGCGCACCATCGAAACATCGATCCCCGTCTTTTCGGTGAAGGCGCTTGTCATCAGATCGCACCAATCCTGCTCGTTGCTGCACACGATGCTCAATTCTTCGGCCATCGCGCCATTTGCAGCGAACAGCGTGGCAACCAATGCCGCGCCAAGCATTTTCCTTTTCTTCATCTTTCTTTCTCCCTGTTCAATGCCACCCATCTTGATGAAGGCAATTCGCCCCGGGGTGGTCTTCCGATACGATACGCCCCGCAGGAACCCATACGCGAGGGGGCGAATGTTAATACTCCTGCATTCCTGCATTATTTGCGTTAACAATATTTCACTCGTCGAAATGGCGTTTCCCCGTTGTAACAATATGCCCCGGCCGCCCGGGATGCGCAAATGTCGATTGGCGCTTTCCGCCGAATACACTATCCTTTCCCGGGTGATGCAACAAATCTGACGGGGAAATGATGAACGCAGGGCCTGACATCCGGCCTCGAATCGCCGTTGTGGATGATGATCCCGACATGCGCGAGACCCTCGCAGATCTCCTGAAGGAAAACGGCTTCGATCCGGTTCTCCTTTCGGGAAGCCGGGAATTCCACGATATGGGAGATCCTCCGCCGGTCGATCTGGCGCTCATTGACCTGAAGCTCAGCGGAGAATCCGGCCTCGCGCTGGCAATAAACATCCGCAACCGGATCGATCTGCCGATCGTGATGCTCACCGGCGTTGGCGATGTGGTTGACAAGATCGTCGGCCTTGAGACCGGGGCCGACGATTACCTCATGAAGCCCTTCAACCCGCGCGAGCTCATCGCCCGCCTGCGCGCGGTTCTTCGCCGTTACAATGCGTCCCCCTGTTCGGCAGGCCGGATGGCGGCAGACCCGAACGGAGGAATCACCTTTGGCGGAAACACGCTCGATCCCGTCCGCCGTGAAGTCTATGCGCCGGATGGCTCGGTGATCCCGCTGACCAACGCGGAATTCCGCCTGCTCGAGTATTTTCTGCGCAACCCAAACCGGATCATCCCCCGCACGGAGCTTCTGGCCGCGCTTGGCAGCGATCTTTCCCATTATGTCGATCGCACGATCGATGTGCTGATCCTTCGCCTGCGCCGGAAAATCGAGGTAGCCCCCTCCAAGCCCGTCCATCTTCAGACAAGACGCGGCCAAGGTTATATTTTCGTGACAGATCCACAGGGGCATGATTCCTGATGCGCACAAGGGGCGCAAGCGGCAGATGGCTCAGCATCCGCCAGCGCCTGCTGCTTTCCCTCGGGCTGCTCGCCATGGCCACCATCCTCGTGGGCGTGCTCTCCTGGCATGCGCTTGACCGGGCAGATGCCAAACTCGAAGCCCTCCATCGTCAGACCCTGAACGAGGTGACACGCGCGCTCAATCTCTCCCGCCGTTCTTCGGATCTCGTGGCTTCGGCGCCCTTTCTTCTCGGCTTGCGTTCACCCTATCTGATACGTTCCGAGGGCATCGATCTCATCGCCGAGATAGACGAACTCTCCCGGCAGTGGGCAGATGGCGGAGGCAGAGGATCCTTCAGCAGCCGAAATGGTGAGGAATCCGTTTCCAGGACGCTCAACGGCATGAAAACGGCTCTGCTCGATCTCATGCGCGCAGCCGACATGCTCGATGCCCAGCGAGACAGAACCATAAGATACCGCGCCAGGTTGCGCCAATTGGAGCGGCTTTTCAGCCGCAAGACCAACGATCCCTTCCAGCCAGCCGAGGAACGCCATGCCTGGCTCACCCTGCAAAAAGCGGCGAACGCCCTGATTGGCGCAGCCTATGTTGACAGCCTTCCGGGCCTTGGCGAATACAATCGCCAGTTTTCCCGCCATGCACGCAGCTTTCTTGTCAGCAGCGCCTCAAATGGCCCGCTGCGCAAATATTTGGATGAAATGCAGACGATTGCGACCGGGCCGCAAAGCCTTTTCGCCGTGCGCCGCAGGGAACTCGATCAGAATATCTTCGCCCAGGGCGCGCTTTTTCATATTCGCCATCAATCAAGGCTCATCAGCGAAATGGCAACGAGGCAGGCGAAAGCCTCGGAGGCGTTGCTTTCGAAGAGGCGGCGCGAAACTGCCACGGCGATCGGCATTGCTAAGCTCACCATTCTTACCGTCGGGCTGGGCAGCGCCCTGCTCGCCCTGTTTTCCGCGCTCTACGTATCAGGTTATGTCACCGGAAATATCCGGGCCATTTCCGCCGCGATGGAGAGGCTCGCCAGAGGGGATCGCAGCACCGCGCTGCCGCGGCCCCGCGGCGGCATGGATGAGATTGACAAGCTTCTGCAGGCCTTCCGTATCTTTCGTGCCAATGCGTTGCGGCTCGATCGCAGCAACAGGCAGCTGAAACGGCGCAACCTGCTGTTCGAACGCATATTCGAAAACATCACCGATGGCGTGACCATACTTGATGAAACAGGCAGGATCACCGCCGCGAACCCGTGCCTGAAAAAGGTTCTCCGCCTGCCCGAAGATGCTGAGCCTCTCAAGGTGGCGGACATCCGTGAACTTCTGGCACGCTCCCCCTTCGCCGAAGACGCCCGCCGCTTTGCCCTGGGGCAGCAGTTCCGCCCGAGAACAGAACTGCACAGCCCTAATGGCGATGTTGTCGAAGTGCGGGCTTCGCAGCTTCCTGACGGCGGGGAAGTGTGGCTGTTTTCGGATTCGACCGAGCGCCACAGGATCGAGGAGCGGCTCGGCCAGATCAGAAGGATCGAAGCGCTGGGCAAGGTAACCGGGGAAGTCGCGCATGATTTCGGCAATATCCTTGGAACGATTTCCAGCAATCTTCATCTGCTGGAAACGAGGAGCCCTGAGAAGGACACCTCCGCAATACGCCAGCGCATCGCCAATGCACTCGAGATCGGAAGCTCCCTTACCCACCGCCTGCTTGCCTTCGCCCGCAAACAGAGGCTGACACCGGAGCTTACCGAACTCAACGCATTGGTGCAGGGGCTGGAAGATCTTGTCGCGATCGGGCTGAAGGAGGGGGTCCGGCTGCGGATCACGCCGAGCGATGAGCCGCTCCATGCCTGCATCGATCCGGGCCAGCTTGAAAGCGCGATCCTCAATCTGTGCCTCAACAGCAACCAGGCGATCGAA
>WFVA01000027.1 GCA_015491895.1 Albidovulum sp.
CACCCCTGCCGACGCCTCCCTCAGGCCCTGCGTTCCCACTTCCCGCTCTCGTCCGACCAGTATTGCGCCGCCACGCCGCCGCCCGTCAGTGCCTTCCACTGCGCCCGCGCGCGCTCCACCGCCGCCGGATCGCCGCCGTCAAACAGCACGCAGACCCGCGCCAGCGTCTGCGCCTCCTCCACGCTCACCTCCGCCCCCGAGAGCGCCATCAGGCAGGCGGGATCGTTGGGCGCGGGGGCAGTGTCGGTGGTGAGCAGCACCGGCTGATCGGCGTCATGCGCGCCGCCGGCAACGCCATGGGGCAGGAAGCCCTCTTCGGGGGTGAGCCAGAGCTTGCGATCGAGCCATTCGATCTGCGCCGCATCCGGCCCACGCACCACCACCCGCCAGCCCGCGCCCAGCGCCTTTTCGAGAAGCGCCGGCAGCGCTGCCTCGAGCGGCTGGCGGATCAGGTGGTAGAAATAGGCTTCTCCCATGCGCGCGCCTCCCCGCCCCCGGGCCTCAGCCCTCGCAGAGGCTGCGCACGAGGCGATCGAGCGCCATCACCCCCCAGCCCGTGGCCCCTTTCGGCGCCAGCGGCAGATCCTTCTTCACCTGCGCGGTGCCGGCGATGTCGAGATGGATCCAGGGCCGCCCTTCGGTGACGAAGCGCTGCAGGAACTGCGCGGCCGTGATCGCGCCGGCATCGCGCCCGCCGACGTTCTTCATATCGGCCTTGTCGCTCCTGAGCTTCTCGTCGTAAGCGGGGCCGAGCGGCATCCGCCAGGCGCCTTCGCCCTCGCTCTCGGCGGCCTTCAGGAAGGCGTCGCAAAGCGCGTCGTCATTGGCGAAAACCCCCGTCTTCTCATGGCCGAGGGCAATGATGATCGCTCCCGTCAGGGTGGCGAGATCGATCACCGCGCGCGGATCGAAGCGCTCCTGAGCATACCAGAGCGCATCGGCGAGCACGAGCCGCCCTTCGGCATCGGTGTTGATCACCTCGATCGTGTCGCCCTTCATCGAGCGCACGATATCGCCGGGGCGCTGGGCGCGGCCGTCGGGCATATTTTCCACAAGCCCGACGATCCCCACCACATTGGCGCGTGAGCGGCGCAGCGCCAGGGTGCGCATGACCCCCGCCACAACGCCCGCGCCGCCCATGTCCATCGTCATGTCTTCCATGCCCTGGGCGGGCTTGAGGGAAATGCCGCCGGTATCGAACACCACCCCCTTGCCGACAAGCGCCAGCGGCGCCTCGCCCTCCGCCCCGCCGCGCCACTGCATCACCACGACCTTCGAGGGGCTTTGAGAGCCCTGCCCCACGGCCAGAAGCGCCCGCATGCCGAGCTTCTCGAGATCCGCTTCCTCGAGGATTTCCACCTCGAGCCCAAGCTCATGCATCGCCGCGAGGCGGGCGGCGAATTCGGTGGTGGTGAGGATGTTGGCGGGCTCGTTCACCAGATCGCGGGTGAAGAACACCCCCTCGGCCAGTGCCATCAGCGGCACCGAACGCGCCGCCACATCCTCGGGCGCATTCACCATGACCCGCGCTTCGCCCCAGGCTTCCCCCTCTCCCTTTTCGCCATTCTCTCCGCCTTCATCTCCGCGCCCGCTCTTGTAGGCGTCAAACGCATAGGAGCGCAGCGCCAGGCCGAGCGCGATCTCGTCGGCGCGGGGGTGATTGCCGGCAAGCACCAGAAGCGGCGCGCGCTTCGCCAGCTTCGCGATCGCCCCTCCGGCCCTGCGCGCCAGCAGGGAATCGGCCCGGCGCGGGAGCTTCACCGCGATCACCCCCTCGCCCGAAAGCCCCGGCAGGCACGCGAGCGCACGCGCCTCGCCCTCCTTCATCTTCGCGAAATCCCTTCCCCCGGCAAAGCAGGCAATCGCCCCCTTCGCGAGCCGGTTGACCCGGCGCGCCTCGCGCCCGAGCCTGCCATCGGGCGGCAGAAACACCGCAACCCACCCCTCGGCGGCGGCGATGGCGTCAAGATCGGTTTCCCTGAAAACTATGCTGCGTGGCGTGCTCATGGCGGTGTTTCTCCCATGGGTTCAACGTGGCAGGGGCGCGCGCGGCGCACGGCCCCTTTTCACCCTTCCTAGCCCCTGCCCCGCGCTTTGGCCAGATTGCAGAATGCAGTTTTCCTGCCCGCCCGAATGGGCTAGGTTCGCCGCCAGACGGGTTTTGCCCGATGCGGGCGGCAGGCCCGATGCGGGCGGCAAGGGAGCATTGCGCGTGGCCAGATTCGACAGATATTTCCTGTCGCAGCTGATGGTGTTGTTCGGTTTCTTTTCGCTGATCCTGGTGATGGTCTACTGGATCAACCGCGCGGTGCTGCTGTTTGACCAGCTGATCGCCGACGGGCAATCGGCGCTGGTATTCCTCGAATTCACCGCCCTCACGCTCCCCAACGTGATCCGCCTCGTGCTGCCCGTTTCGGCCTTCGTGGCGGCGCTCTATGCCACCAACCGCCTCAGCACCGAAAGCGAGCTGGTGGTGGTGCAGTCCACCGGCTTCAGCAATCTCCGCCTCGCGCGCCCGGTGTTCGTCTTCGGGGTGATCGTGGCGCTGCTGATCTCGGTGCTGGCGCATTTTCTCGTGCCGCTGGCGGCCGGGCGCATGGCCGACAGGCGCGCCGAGATCGCCGAGAACATCGCCGCGCGCTTCCTCAGCGAGGGCCGCTTCCTGCACCCGGCGCCGGGGATCACCTTCTATATCCGCGAGATCACGCCCGAGGGCGAGCTGAAGAACATCTTCTTTTCCGATGCCCGCGATCCCGAGATGCGCACCACCTATACCGCCCAGCGCGCGCTTCTGCTGCGCGATGAGGAAGGGCCGAAGCTTCTGATGTTCGATGGCATGGCGCAAAGCCTGCGCAACCTCGATCAGCGCCTTTTCGTGACCGAATTCAGGGATTTCGCCTTCGACATCGGCGCGCTTGTGGATATCCGCCCGCGCCAGGGGCGCAAGGTGGGCGAATTGTCCACGCCCGAGCTTCTCTTCCCCACCCCGGCGCTGTTTGCCGAAACCGGCGCCGGCGAGGCCGATTTCGCCGCCAAGGCGCATGAGCGCTTCGCCCAGCCGCTGTTTGCGATCGTGGCGCCGCTCCTTGGTTTCGCGGCGCTGCTGCTGGGGGGCTTCAGCCGCTTCGGCGCCTGGCGCCAGATCTTCTTCGCGGTGATCGCCGTGATCGCGCTGAAATCGCTCGACAACGCCGCCCTTGCGGCCATCCGCCGGGATGGCGGGATGTGGCCCGTGGCCTATGCGCCTCCGCTTCTGGGCCTCGCGCTCTCGCTCCTGCTGCTGCACTTCAGCGAACGGCCCGCCTTCTGGCTCCGGCTGCGCCGGCTCCTGCCTTTCGGGAGGCCCGCCCAGCCATGATCCTCTACCTCTATTTCGCCCGCAGGTTCCTGTGGATGCTCGTTGCCGTCACCTCGGCGTTCCTGATCGTGCTGGTGCTGATCGACATGGTGGAGCAGAGCCGCAAGTTCGCCCGCACGGAGGCAGGGTTTTCCGATATCGTGGAGCTTACCCTCCTCAACGCCCCCGACAGCCTCTACCGCATCCTGCCGCTGATCGTGATCTTCGCGGCCATCGCCCTCTTCCTCAGCCTCGCGCGCACCTCCGAGCTTGTGGCCACGCGCGCCGCCGGGCGCTCGGCGCTGTGGGTGCTGCTTTCGCCGGTGAGCGTGGCGATCGTGGCCGGGCTCCTTGCGATCGCGGTGCTCAATCCCCTCGTCGCCGCCACCACCAAGCGCTACGAGACCCTCGCCGCGCGCTTCACCCACGGCACCGCGAGCCTGCTTTCGGTTTCGAGCGAGGGGCTCTGGCTGCGTCAGGGCGGCGATGAGGGGCAGACGGTGATCCGCGCCGAGGGCTCCAACCTCGACGCCACGAAGCTGGTGGGCGTGAGCTTCTTCAGCTTCGATCCCGAGGGCCGCCCGGCGCGGCGCATCGAGGCGCAGTCGGCGGAGCTGAGGGATGGCGCATGGCTTCTGAAGAAGGCCAAGCTCTGGCCGCTCAAGAACACCGACAACCCCGAACGCGACGCCCAGATCTGGCCGAGCTTCGGCGTGCCCTCCGATCTTACCCCCGATCGCATCCGCAACAGCTTCGGCACCCCGCGTTCGATCCCGATCTGGGAGCTTCCCGCCTTCATCGCCCGCCTCGACAAGGCCGGCTTCTCCGCCCGCGCCCACCGCGTATGGCTGCAGATGGAGCTTGCAAAGCCGTTTCTCTTCGTTGCAATGGTGCTTCTGGGCGCTGCCTTCACCATGCGCCCGGCCCGCTTCGGCCATACCGGGGTGATGGTGCTGATGGCGGTTATCAGCGGATTTGCGCTCTATTTCATCCGCAATTTCGCTCAGATCCTCGGGGAAAACGGCCAGATCCCGGTGCTGATCGCCGCCTGGGCCCCGCCTGTGGCCGCGATCAGCCTGGCGCTCGCGCTGATCCTGCATCTGGAGGACGGATGATGAAAGCACGTGCACGGCTTCGCCTTCTGCGCCTTCCCGCGCTTCCCTTCTCCTGGCGCACCGCCCCGGCCCTTGCCGCTGCGCTTGCCCTTGCCGGCCTGCTCGCCGCCCTGCCCGCCAC
>WFVA01000028.1 GCA_015491895.1 Albidovulum sp.
AGACTCATCATTGCTCCATCAATATCCCCGGGGATCCCCCGGGGATATTGATGGAGCAATGATGAGTCTGGTGCCGGCGAGTGGCCTCGCAGAGAGGGAGCGTTACGCAGGAAGCTTCGGCGGAATTTTCGGTTTGTCCTGCCTTGACACCTCCTGCGCACCTCCCTATCTCCAAGCCGTTAGCACTCACCCGGGGTGAGTGCCAGAACCTGGAAACGTAACTTTGAGCCTAAGGAGCTTCGAAGATGGCATTCAAACCGCTGCATGACCGCGTGCTTGTCCGGCGCGTGGAGAGCGAAGAGAAAACCGCAGGCGGGCTTATCATCCCCGATACCGCCAAGGAAAAGCCTGCCGAAGGCATCGTCGTTGCTGCCGGCGAAGGCGCGCGCAAGGATTCGGGAGAGCTGATCCCGATGGCCGTGAAGGAAGGTGACAAGATTCTTTTCGGCAAGTGGTCCGGCACCGAGGTGATCCTCGATGGCGAGGAACTGCTGATCATGAAGGAAAGCGATATCCTCGGGATCATCGAGTAAGAGCGCTTTCGGGCCGCTTGTAACGAAGAAACAAACAATCAGGAGCAATGGAAAATGGCGAAGGAAGTCAAGTTTGACACCGATGCACGCAACCGCATGCTGAACGGCGTCAACATTCTGGCAGACGCTGTGAAGGTAACCCTCGGCCCCAAGGGCCGCAATGTGGTTCTCGACAAGTCCTTCGGTTCGCCGCGCATCACCAAGGATGGTGTTTCGGTGGCCAAGGAGATCGAGCTTGAGGACAAGTTCGAGAACATGGGCGCGCAGATGGTGAAGGAAGTCGCCTCGCGCACCAATGACGAAGCCGGCGACGGCACCACCACCGCGACTGTGCTGGCGCAATCGATCGTGAAGGAAGGCCTGAAGCAGGTCGCCGCCGGCCTCAATCCGATGGATCTGAAGCGCGGCATCGATCTGGCCACCGGCAAGGTTGTCGAGAGCATCAAGGCTGCCTCGCGTGAAGTGAAGGACAGCGAAGAGGTGGCCCAGGTGGGCACCATCTCGGCCAACGGCGAAGAGCAGATCGGCAAGATGATCGCCGAGGCGATGCAGAAGGTCGGCAACGAGGGTGTGATCACCGTCGAGGAGAACAAGGGCCTCGAGACGGAGGTCGAGGTCGTCGAGGGGATGCAGTTCGATCGCGGCTATCTCTCGCCCTACTTCATCACCAACCCCGACAAGATGGTGGCCGAGCTCGAGGATGTGCTGATCCTTCTCCACGAGAAGAAGCTCTCCTCGCTGCAGCCGATGGTGCCGCTGCTTGAAAGCGTGATCCAGTCCGGCAAGCCGCTGCTGATCATCGCCGAGGATGTGGAGGGCGAAGCCCTGGCCACGCTGGTGGTGAACAAGCTGCGCGGCGGCCTGAAGGTCGCGGCCGTGAAGGCGCCGGGCTTCGGCGATCGCCGCAAGGCCATGCTGCAGGATATCGCCATCCTGACGGGCGGCCAGGTGATCTCGGAAGAGCTTGGCATGAAGCTCGAAAACGTGACCATCGACATGCTTGGCGGCGCCAAGAAGGTGACCATCACCAAGGATGAAACCACCATCGTCGATGGCCATGGCAGCAAGGACGAGATCGAGGCCCGCATCAAGCAGATCAAGCAGCAGATCGAGGAAACCACCTCGGACTATGACCGCGAGAAGCTGCAGGAGCGCCTTGCGAAGCTTGCCGGCGGTGTGGCCGTGATCCGCGTCGGCGGCATGACCGAAACCGAGGTGAAGGAGCGCAAGGATCGCGTCGATGACGCTCTGAACGCGACCCGCGCCGCGGTGCAGGAAGGCATCGTCGTGGGTGGTGGCGTGGCGCTCGTGCAGGCCGCCAAGAAGCTCGAGGGCCTGAAAGGCGCCAACGCCGATCAGGATGCCGGCATCGCCATCGTGCGCCGCGCGATCGAAGCGCCGCTGCGTCAGATCGCCGAGAACGCCGGTGTCGATGGCGCCGTGGTCGCGGGCAAGGTGCGCGAGAGCGACGATCCCGCCTTCGGCTTCAACGCCCAGACGGAAGAATATGGCGACATGTTCAAGTTCGGCGTGATCGATCCGGCCAAGGTGGTGCGCACAGCGCTCGAGGATGCGGCCTCCGTTTCCGGCCTCCTGATCACCACCGAAGCCATGGTTGCCGACAAGCCCGAGCCCAAGGGCGCGGCCGCCGGCGGCGGCATGCCCGACATGGGCGGCATGGGCGGCATGATGTAAGCCGGCCCATCGGCCAGAAGAAGCGGGGCTGCCCTTCGGGGCGGCCCCTTTTCATTGCGCGGCGTTCTTTCGCCGCCGGGCTCGCAAATCCCGCCCGGCATGATTATCTTCGCCCCATGATGCGCCTCATGCTCTTCCTTGCCGTTGTCATCGCGCCCCTCGCGGCGCGGGCCGATTGCGTGATCCTGCTGCACGGTCTGGCGCGCGGGAGCGCTTCGCTGGCGGTGATGGAGCGGGCGCTGGAAGAGGCGGGATATGCCGTGGTCAACACCGCCTATCCTTCCACCGCCGCGCCGGTGGAGGAACTGGCCGAAAGCACGATCCCCGGCGCGATTGCCCGATGCAGCGGCGCAGGCCGCATCCATTTCGTGACCCATTCGATGGGCGGCATCCTCCTGCGCCATTACCTCGCCCGCCACCGCCCGGAGGATCTCGGGCGCGTGGTGATGCTGGCGCCGCCCAATCACGGCTCGGAACTGGTTGACAGGCTCGGGCGCTGGGCCGCCTTCCGGCTGCTGAACGGCCCCGCCGGGATGGAGCTTGGCACCGGCCCCGGGAGCCTGCCCAATCGCCTGCCCCCGCCCTGGTTCGATCTCGGCATCATCGCCGGCAACCGCTCGCTCAATCCCTTCTATTCAGCCATGATCCAAGGCCCGGATGACGGCAAGGTATCCGTGGCATCGGCCCGCCTTGAGGGGGCTGCGGATTTCATCGTGCTGCCGGTCAGCCATACCTTCATGATGAACAATCCGCTGGTGCTTCTCGAGGTGCTGGAATTCCTCGAAAACGGCCGTTTCGATCACGAGCTTACCTATGGCGAGGCGATCGCCCGCATTGCTGCGGGGGAATGATCTGCCTGCTGCCTAAAGGCGAATGCGGTTCACATGGCCCATCTTGCGCCCGGGGCGTGCTTCGCCCTTGCCGTAGAGATGGATCGCGGCATGCGGTTCGCGCGCGATCTCGGGGATGCGGGCGATATCATCGCCGATCAGGTTTTCCATCTCCACACCGGCGTAGCGGGCGCCATTGCCGAGCGGCCAGCCGGTGATGGCGCGGATGTGCTGTTCGAACTGATCGACCGCGCATCCCTGCTGCGTCCAGTGGCCGGAATTGTGGACCCGCGGCGCGATCTCGTTCACGATCAGGCCGTTGCGGGTGACGAAAAGCTCGATCCCCATCACGCCCACGTAATCGAGCGCCGAGAGAATGCGCCCGGCGAGCAGGGCGGCATCGGCGGCAAGGCCGGGCGGGATCGGGGCCGGCACGGTGGTTGTGCGCAGGATGCCGGCTTCATGGATGTTGTGGCCGGGATCATAGCAGGCGATTTCGCCGCCAAGCCCCCGCGCCGCGATCACCGATATTTCAAGGCTGAAATCGACGAACCCCTCAAGGATCGCCGGCGCGCCTTCAAGTGAAGCGAGCGCGGCCGGGGCGTCATCCGGGGCCATGATCCGGGCCTGGCCCTTGCCATCGTAGCCGAAGCGGCGGGTTTTCAGGATCGCCGGCGTGCCGATCTCGCCGAGCGCGGCTTCAAGATCGGCGGCTGTATTCACCGCGGCAAAAGGCGCGGTGGAAAGCCCCAGCCCCTGCAGGAATTCCTTCTCCGCGAGCCGATCCTGGGAGACGGCGAGCGCCCGGCGGCCGGGGCGAATGGGGCGGATGATCTCCAGCTCGTCCAGCGCTTCGGTAGGGATGTTCTCGAACTCATAGGTGATCACGTCCACGCTCTCGGCAAATTCAATCAGAGCGTCGGGATCATCGTAGGGGGCGGTGAAGCAGGCGGCGGCCACCTGCGCGGCGGGGCAATCGGCGCCGGGCTCGAAGATGTGGCACCTGTAGCCAAGGCGCGCGGCGGCCATCGAGAGCATCCGGCCAAGCTGCCCGCCGCCGAGAATGCCGATCACGGCGCCCTGGGGCAGGGGATCAGCCATCTTCGGGCTCCTTGGGTTCCTCGGGGATCGAGGCGGTGAGCGCTTCGTGCCAGCGCGCAAGGCGCCCGGCGAGGGCGGGATCGGTGAGGGCGAGAATGCGCGCCGCCATCAGCCCGGCATTGAAGGCGCCGGCCCCGCCGATCGCCATTGTGGCCACGGGAAAGCCGCGCGGCATCTGGAGGATGGAATAGAGGCTGTCCACCCCGGAAAGCGCCTCGGTGCGGATCGGCACGCCGATCACGGGCAGGTGGGTCTTGCTTGCGATCATGCCCGGCAGATGCGCCGCGCCCCCGGCTCCGGCGATGATCGCCTGCAGGCCGCGCCCGGCGGCGCTTTTGCCGTATTCCCAGAGGCGATCGGGCGTGCGGTGGGCCGAGACGATGCGCCTTTCATGCGAAACGCCCAGTTCATCGAGGATACGGGCGGCCTCCTGCATTGTCGGCCAGTCGGACTGGCTGCCCATGATGATGCCGATTTTCGCCTGTTTCATGCCGAGAGACCCTGCGAAACCCTTGTGGAGCGCGCACTATAGCGAACCCGCGCGCGCGCGCAATCTTGCAATTTTCAGGCGATGATATCGGGGGTGAGCTCGTTTTCCAGCATGACGATCCTGTCTTTCAGGGCGAGCTTCTGGCGCTTCATGCGCTTGATGGTGAAGGGATCGCCGCGCTGCTCGGTGAGGGCGCGGATGGCCTCGTCGAGATCGCGGTGCTCCTGTTTCAGCAATTCAAGACGCAGGCGCAGGATTTCCTCGTGCGACATTTCCTCGGGGCGCATCATGCCACCGCTTTCCTCCCGCCATTCATCCCATCGGGTGATACCGGCAATTCTAGCGCAGAATGAGCCGTTCGAACAGGGCGGGCAGGCAATTGTGCCATATCTTGCAGAAAAGGGCGCCAATCCCCATATTTCTTGTGCGGCTGCCGCGATCGGGGCCGTGAAAGAAGATGTCGCTCGATGATGAGGACGAAAGGCATGACAAGATTTACAATGAGCATGAGGCCCGTGCTGCCCGGATACGGGCAGGCAATGAGAGAGCCGAATTCCGCTTCCCGCCCTGG
>WFVA01000029.1 GCA_015491895.1 Albidovulum sp.
CGCTGCCAGCCTGCGCCCAGCACCTTGCGGGCCGCGGCCTTGAGGCCCTCATGGGCATCCGAGACGACCAGCTTCACGCCACGCAGGCCACGCCTGGTCAGGGAGCGCAGGAGTGAGCCGCGCAGCGCGCCACCGGTTCGAGCGCCGCGGCCTTCCTGCCGCATCCGCCCTTCAGCCACGTTCTTCGCCAAACCCAACATGCCCCGTTACCCAGAAAACACCTTCAGATAGATGATAGCGCGGCGAATTCCTCTGGCAAGGATTCCCGCCGGCCTTTCCGGGCGTGAGATCCCAAGGCGCCACGGCAAGGGCGGTTTTCTCGAATGCAAAACAGGCCCGTCACCTCTCCCCGCCCGTGCTCCCGCGCGCCAGGTAATCGGCGTAGGTCTTGCCCGGTTCGTCCACGAAGAGCTCGGGGGCGAGCGCCGCTTCGCTGATCCTGTCCACCCTGAGGAGGCGGAAATCGCCGTGCATCTCGCACCAGCAGGTCACCGTCCAGACCCGCCCCCAGTAATCGAGCTTCAGCGGGCGGATGAGGCGGGTGGTTTCCTCTCCGGCCGTGTCGAGATAGCGGATGCGCATCTTCTGGCGCGAGCGGATGGCGCGGCGGATCATCGGCATGTGGCGAAAGCCCTTCGCCGCATCGGCAAAGGGGTAGGTGGCAAAGCCCCAGCCCGCGCCGGGCGCCCGGCTCTCCTCGGGCAGCACCGCATCGATCTTGGCCGAAAGGCTCCGCGCGGCGGCCTTGAGCTCCTCGTCGCCCGCCTCGCCCACCACCTGCATCCCCAGATGCAGCGCCTCAAGCTCGATCATGGTGAGATTGAGCGGCGGCAGGGTGATCGCCGCCGTCACCCTGTAGCCCACGCCGCGCGCCCCCTCCACCGGCACGCCCGAGGCGGCCAGGGTTTCCATGTCGCGGTAGATGGTGCGCACCGATACCCCGAGGCGCGCGGCGAGATCCTGCGCCCGGTGCAGCCGGCCATCGCGCAGGATGGCGATCAGTTCGTAGAGGCGGTCGCTGCGGCGCATTGCGAATCCCTTGTGGATGGGCTGAGGCGAGTATCCATGATTCTGTCAGGAAGTCAGGGGTAAACTGCCATTATCCTGTCAGTTGACAATCCGCTGGCATCAAATGTGCGCAAACGCGGCAAAAAGCCCGGAACGTGATCGATTTGGGGCTTTGATCCGGCTGGCGAAAGCCATAGATACGAGGGGCAATTCATGCGGGCGGCGGATCGGGCCGCCCAGGCAAGGGAGAAGCGACATGCTCAACAACATCGGCCTTCCGGGCCTTCTTCTGATCGCGATCGTGGTGCTGGTGCTCTTCGGGCGCGGCAAGATCTCCTCGCTGATGGGGGAGGTCGGCAAGGGGATTTCCTCCTTCAAGAAGGGGATCGCCGAGGGCAAGCAGGAAATCGAGGACAAGGCCGCCGCTGCGCGTGACGTGACGCCGGAAGAGGAAAAAACAAAGGACGAGGCCTGAGCCGCCGGCTCGGCCGCGTCCGCCTTCCCGGATGACATATCATGTTTGACATCGGCTGGACCGAGCTTCTCCTGATCGGCATCGTGGCGCTGATCGTGATCGGCCCCGAGGATCTGCCGCGCATGTTTCACACGCTCGGCCGCTTCGTGGCGCGCGCCAAGGCGATGGCGCGGGAGTTCCAGAGCGCCATGAACGAGGCGGCGAAGGAAAGCGGGGTTGACGAGGTCACGGCCGATCTGAAGAAGGCCACCTCGGCAAAATCGCTCGGCCTCGACAAGCTCGAGGAAGCGGCGAGCAAGTTCGAGGAATGGGATCCCTCCGCCTCGGCTGCGGCCAGGAAGACGGTGAAGACCGAAGAACTGAGCCCGGAGCGGGCGGAAGTGGCCGAGAAGATCCGCGCGGCAACCGCGAAAAGCGCCACCGAGCGCAAGGCGGCGGAGGCGGCCGAGGCCGCTGCATCGCCGGAAGCGGCGGGGGGCGCGGGCAGCAAGGCGGCAAAGCCTGCGGCGAAGAAGAAGCCCGCCGCGAAAAAGCCTGCCGCGAAAAAGACGGCGGCAAGGAAAACGGCAGCGAAAAAGCCGGCAGCGGGCGCGGGCGGCAAGAGCGGCGAATGATCCGGCATGATCAGGTGAAGCGGGTGATCGCAGATGAGCACTGAAACCGACACTTCGGAAATCGAAGACAGCGCCGCGCCGCTGATCGAGCATCTCAAGGAGCTGCGCTCGCGGCTGATCAAATCGGTGATCGCCTTCCTGATCGGCATGGTGATCGCCTTCACCTTCTGGAACCCGATCTTCAATTTTCTCACCCAGCCCATATGCGGCGCGCTCACCGAGCGCGGGCAGGATTGCGGCCTGATCCTGATCAAGCTGCAGGAGGGCTTCTTCGTCGCCATCCGCATCTCGCTTCTGGGCGGGTTCATCCTCGCCTTCCCCTATATCGCCTATCAGATGTGGCGCTTCGTGGCGCCGGGGCTTTATCGTCAGGAGAAGAACGCCTTCCTGCCCTTCCTGATCGCCTCGCCGGTGATGTTCATGCTCGGCGCGGCCTTCGCCTTCTATGTGGTGATCCCGCTGGCGTTCAATTTCTTCCTCGGCTTCCAGCAGACGGGGCTTCAGGCGGGCCTTGCCGATTCTCCTGCCGCTGCGGAGGGGGCAAGTGATCTCGCCAAGGTCGGCATCACCTTCCAGGGCTCGGTGGCCGAATATCTGGCGCTCACCACCAAGTTCATCATCGCCTTCGGGCTCTGCTTCCAGCTGCCGGTGCTCCTGACGCTCATGGGCAAGGCGGGGCTTGTTTCTGCGCGCGGCCTGGCGGCGGTGCGCAAATATGCGGTGGTGGCGATCCTGGTGCTGGCCGCCATCGTCACGCCCCCCGACGTGATCACCCAGCTTATCCTGTTCACGGTGGTCTACGGGCTTTACGAGGTATCGATCTGGCTGGTGCGCGGGGTGGAGAAGCGGCGCGAGGAGCGGCTGCGCGCCGAGGGGCTGTGGTTCGAGGATGACGATTTCGACGATGATGACGAGGACGACAGCGCGGAAGAAGCCGGCAAGGGCAAGAGCGAGGATGAAAGCGGAGCGAGCGCATGAGCCCCGGCGATGGCGCGCCCGATCCGCTTGAGCGCATCGCCGCCGCGCTCGAGCGCCTCAGCCCCGCGCCCGCCCGCGCCCCCGATTTCACCGCCGCCGATGCCTGGCTGTGGCACACGGATCCCGATCGGCTGGCGCCGGTGGCAGAGGTGAGCCGGGTGGATCTGGCGCTGCTCCTCGGCATCGATCGCGCGCGCGATACGCTCCTTGCAAACACCCGCCGATTCGCCCGCGGCCTGCCGGCCAACAACGCGCTCCTGTGGGGGGCGCGCGGGATGGGGAAATCCTCGCTGGTGAAGGCGGTGCATGCGGCGGTGCTGGCAGAGGGCGGGGCGGTGAAGCTGGTGGAGCTTCTGCGCGAGGATCTGCCCTCGGTGGGGCGTCTGCTCGCGCTTCTGCGCGCAGCGCCCGCGCATCGCTTCCTGCTGTTTTGCGACGATCTCTCCTTCAGCCATGACGACGAGCATTACAAATCGCTGAAGGCGGTGCTCGATGGCGGCATCGAGGGGCGGCCCGAAAACGTGCTTTTCTACGCCACCTCCAACCGCCGCCACCTGATGCCGCGCGACATGATCGAGAACGAGCGCTCCACCGCCATCACCCCTTCCGAGGCGGTGGAGGAGAAGGTTTCGCTTTCCGATCGCTTCGGGCTCTGGCTGGGCTTCCATCCCTGCAGCCAGGATGAATATCTGGCGATGATCCGGGGCTATTGCGCGGCGTACGGGCTTTCAATCGACGATGAAACCCTGCGCGCCGAGGCGATCGAATGGCAGGCCACGCGGGGCAGCCGCTCGGGGCGGGTGGCCTGGCAGTTCTTCCTCGATCTCGCCGGGCGGCACGGGATTTCGCTGAAGGGGGCGTGAGGGCGGCGGCGGGGGGCGCCGCCCCGCACCCCCGGGATATTCATGGGCCAGTGATGTGAGGGCGCGCCATCAGGAAGAGGCCGCGGCGCGGGCCATTTCCGCTTCGCTGATGCCGTAGTGCGGGCCGAGGCGGCGCCGCGCGCTGACCAGGCGGGGATCGTCGGGCTTCAGGCCAAGGGTGGTGAGAAACGCCATCCGCCCCTTCTGTTTCAGCTCCTCATCGGGAATGGCGGTGCCCATGAGCCTGTCGATCACCTCGCCGCCGGGGCTGACATGAAACCAGCGCTGGTAATTGCGGAAATGGTGCATTCCGTGCAGGCGCGTGACATGGCGCTCGATCGCTGTCTTGCGGACATTGACATGCGCCGTCATGTGAAACCACTCATAGGCCAGAAAAGCCGCCACTCCGCCCACGAAGGTGAAGGCGGCGGCGGCGATCAGCGGGGATCCGAAGCCGAGCAGGTAGAGCACCAGGGCGGCGATCGCGTAATGCAGGAGCGCCATCGGCAGCGCGAACCAGACGGGGACGAAGAACAGGGAGGGTTTGTCGGGAAAATCGTGGTGGCCGTAATGCACCCGGTAGAGCATATCGAACCAGAACTGGCTGCGCGGCGCGGGCCAGTGAAACAGGAAGCGGTGCACCATGTATTCATTGAGCATCTGCGCCAGCACGCCCAAGGGCGCGAGCCACAGCAGATGCGCATTGCCCGAGCCGATCACCTGCGCGAGGCCGAAGAGCCACAGGGCGAACATTGCCCGCACCGAGACATGCGAAAACATGAGTTTCAGGCGGTTTTCCTTCATGCGGGAAGCCTATGAAAGCCGGGAGGCGCTGTAAACCGGGACGCGGCGTCTCCCCATCCTGCCGCGCCGGCCGACCGGCGGTGCGGCTCAGGCGGAGCCGGAGAGGGCGGGGGCGGGCACGTCCTTCCAGCGGCGGTGGATCCAGAACCATTGCCCCATGTGCCTGCGCACCAGGGCTTCGAGGGAATCGTTCAGCGCCTGGGTCATGGTTTCGGGATCGCCGTGGGGGATCGGGGCATCCACGAAAATGCGGAAATCGAGTCCGTTTTCCTGGCGGATGCCGTAGATCGGCACCAGCAATGCATCGTATTTGAGCGCCATTTCGGCCGCCGAAAGGGCGGTGTGGGCCTTGTGGCCGAAGAAGGTGAGGGGTGCGCCGTGGCGCATGTGCTGATCGACGAGAAAGCCCGTCATCCCGCCGGCACGCAGGAATTTCAGCATCCTGGCGAGGCCGCGCCGCCCGCGCGCGAAGAGGGGCTGGCCGATGCGGGAGATGGCGCGTTCGTAATGGGCGTTGAAGAAGGGGTTGGACATCGGCATGTAGATCGCGCCCACCCGGTAGCCGCGCGCGATCAGGGCGGCGCGGGGGGCGTCGTAATTGCCGAAATGGCCGGTGACGAGGATCACCGGGCGGTTTGCGCGGTGGGCCTCTTCGAGCGCTTTTGCGCCGGGGCCTTCGAGGGGCAGATCCTTGACCCGGTCGATGAATTCCTGGCCCGAATAGATCTCGATCAGGGTGCGCCCGGCGTTGTCGGGCACTTCGCGCATGATCCGGCGGCGCTCGGCGGGGGAGAGCTCGGGGCAGACGCGGGCGAGGTTTTCGCTTATGCGGCGGCGGTAGCCGGCGAGCGGGGCGATGATATGCGCCGACAGCCAGCCGAAGAAGGGCACCCGCCAGCGGTAGGGCAGCAGGAGGGCGACGGCAAAGAATGCGCGCAGGGCGAGATTGACGAGATAATCGCCGATCCCCCCCTTGCCGCTGCCTTTTGCGCCTCTTGCGGGCTTCTTCGCTGCCATGCGTGAATTCGTCCCCTTGCTCGTGGCGTCACAGCGCCGCCTTTCCGGTGATAGGCCCGAGGCGCGGGAAGCTCAAGGTAGCATCTGGCGGATACGGCTTTCAAAGCGCTTCGGCGATGGCGCGGAACATGGCGATATTCTCTTCTGCCACGCCCTCCTCGCGGAAATCGCGATCGGCGGCATTGGTCACGATCACCGCGCCGAGGGGGCGATTGATGTAGATGTGCTGGCCATAGATGCCGCGGGCGAAGAACTCGCCCTCGCGCGCATCCGCCGGGAGCCACCACTGGTAGCCGTATCGCTCTTCGCCCGGAAGCGTCGGGGCGGTGGCCTCGGTGGAGGCGCGCACCCAGCCGGGCGGCACGATCCGGCGTCCGGCGAGCCGGCCATCTTGCAGGAACATCAGCCCGAAGCGGGCGTAATCGCGGCTTGTCATGTTGAGCCCGCCGAGCACGAAGGCGGTGCCCTCGCCGTCCGTCAGGTAACAGGGCGCGCGCTCGAGGCCCATGGGGCGGATCAGCTTTTCCGCCATCAGTTCGGGGATGTCGCGCCCCGTGGCGCCGCGGATCACCATGCCGATCACATGGGTATCGATCGAGACATATTGCCAGAATTCGCCGGGGCGGGCGATCTTCTCCTTCAGCCCGGCGGCGAAGGCATCCATCGAGCCGCCGAGCGCCAGCACCCGGCCCATGCGATTGATGTCGGAGTGGTAATCGAGGTAATCCTCGTTGAACTTCACTCCGCTGGCCATGTTGAGCACATTGCGGATGGTGGCGCTCTCATAGGCCGAGCCTTCGAGGCGGGGGGCGTATTTCACCACCGGATCATCGATGGAATCTATGGCCCCTTCCTCGAGCACGATGCCGAAGAGCGCCGAGAGCCAGCTTTTCGCGACCGACCATGAGATGCGCAGATCATCCGGGCCGGTGCCCTGATAATACCGCTCGAAGACGATCCGGCCATCCTTCAGCGCCAGCAGCGCGGTGATGTTGCGCGCACCGATCCAGGGCGCTGTTGCAGGGGGCAGCGTGGCGGGCTCTCCGGCGGGCAGGGGCGTGGGCGGGCCATCGCCCCGGCTCATCGGGCGGGTGTGGAAGAGCTTGTCCATGTTGGAGAAATTGGCGGTGATGCGGGCGGGAGAGAAGAGGCTGTTTACCGCCAGCAGGCGCCTGGCCTCGCCGCGTTTCCAGAAGGCGATGGCGCTGCCCGCCACCACGAGCGCGGGAAAGGCGCGCGCGCCGATCCTGCGGCCGCGTTCGATGCCGGATTTCAGCAGTGCTTTCATCGCGTCCTCCTCGTGTGCAAGGAAAGACACTGCGCGGAGCAGGGATCAAGCCTTACGCAGCGGCAGGAAGCGCTGGAGCGCGGCCAGCGCTTCCTGCCGCTGCGTAA
>WFVA01000030.1 GCA_015491895.1 Albidovulum sp.
CCAGGGGCCCTCCGCGGCAGCGGAAGCCCGGCCGGCAAGCTGCCCGCCCATGGCCATCCCCATGCCAAGCCCGATGCCTGCCCCCATCCCGGCGCCGAGCCCCGCCCCCGCGCCGCCCGGATTGGCGGCGGCGGTGGTGAGCGCCTCGGCGGCGGAGAAATCGATATAGCGGCGGAGATCTCCGGCGATGCCTGCGGAGGTGCGCTTGTCGAGCGCCGCCTCGACGGCGGGGGGGAGGGAGATGTTCTCGATGTATAGCTCGGGCACGGCAAGCCCGTATTGCGCCAGCGTGCCGGAGATGCCCTCGGCCAGCAGCCGGCCGAGTTCATCGGTGTTGGCGGCCATGTCGAGCACGGGGATGCCGCTTCGGGCGATCAGGCGGGAGAATTCCTGCACGATGATGTTGCGGATCTGGAAGCTGATCTCGTCCATGGTGAATTCGCCGTCGGTGCCGACGATTTCGGTGAGGAAACGCGCCGGATCGCTGACCTTGATCGCATAGGTGCCATAGGCTCGGATGCGCAGCGGGCCGAATTCGGGATCGCGCAGGATGATCGGATTCTTGGTGCCCCATTTGAGATCGCCGAAGCGGGTGGTGTTGACGAAATAGATCTCGGACTTGAAGGGCGAGCGGAAGCCGTGATCCCAGTGCTGGAGCTTTGTCAGCACCGGCATGTTGTTGGTTTCGAGGAAGTAGAGGCCGGGGGTGAACACATCGGCGATCTGCCCCTCATGCACGAACACCGCCGCCTGGCCCTCGCGCACCGTGAGCTTGGCGCCATACTTGATCTCGTGGCCCTCGCGCTCGAAACGCCACACCAGCGTGTCGTGGGTGTCGTCCGTCCATTCGATCACATCGATGAATTCACCGGTCAGAAAGTCGAGTATTCCCATCTTTTGCAATCCTTTGCACTTTGTTCTTCATGTTTCACACAAGCTTTCAGCTGCTGCCGCCGAGCAGCTCCGCCGCGATCCGGCGCACGATCGGGCGGGCCTCCTCGGCCGTCATGCCCGGGGTCAGGCGCTTGTCGTAGAGGATCTTCAGCATCAGTTCGTCCATCGTGGTGAGGCGGCCGAATTCCTCGTCGTCATTGAAGATCGAGGGGCGGGCGCGGGGGCTGTCATTGGCGAGGCCGAGCCCCTGGGCGATTTCCTCGTGAATGCAGGCGGTGCGCAGGAGATCGGGGTGTTCGCCGCGGATGATGGCGATCGCGGCGCGGTAGCGCCAGCCGCCGCCCCCCTCGGTGAAGGCATAGACCTGGCAGCGGGTGTCGCGGCTCATGTCGAGCATGGAGGCGAGGGTGGACGCGTCGATCCCCGGCATCAGGCTGCGGATCAGGGGCGCGGCCCTGCGCCGTTCGTCCTCGTTGAGGAAGAGCACATGGAAATTGCCGCCCGAGCGGACAAGCCGGATCGGCAGGCCGGTGAGGGCGGCAAGCCGTGCGGCGTAGGCCTTGATCTCGGCGCGGTCGCGGCGGCGCTGCGCGAGCGGGATCGAGGGGCCGAAGATCACCCGCATGTGGACGGGGCCTTCCCAGCGCTTCAGACGGCTCGGCGCTTCGCGCTGGATGACCCGCCCGCCCTCGACCACGAATTCATCGAAGAAGGCGATGCGGATGAAGTTCCTGGCCAGATCCTCGGCGCTGAAGGGCGTATCCGGCCCGCCGCCGCCCTGGCGCAGCAGCCCGCGGGCGAGGAGCCCTTCCTCCACCCGCTGGTAATAGGCCGAGAGCGCGCGGCTTTCCGGGCTTTGCGGCATGACGTGAGGCTCTGGCCGCGGCGGCGGCGCAGGGCGCGGCGCCGGGCGCGGGGGCAGGGGGGTGGTGAGGAGATTGCAGGCCGGAAGGGCCAGGAGGGCGGCCAGCATCAGCGGCAGGCGCGAGGCGCGCCGCTTTGCGCCTGTGCGCCGCCTCGGGAGGCTATCCCTGAGTTCCGCCCGCCGCGCCATGGCTCATTCGGCGCCCGCGGTGGCGCCGATCGCGGCCCCGCTGCCATCGCCCCGCGCCTTCGCCGCGGCCAGCGTATCGCGCAGCTCCGCTTCCATCTTCTTCAGTTCCGCTTCCGCCTCGGCGCGCTTGCGCTTGCCCTCGTCGGCGATGGCAAGGCTTTCCTCGATGGTGGCGATCAGCTCGGCATTGGCCTTCTTCACCGCCTCGATATCGAAGATCCCGCGCTCCATCTCCTCGCGCACCGCGCGATTGGCCTGGCGGAGATTTTCGGCATTGGCCGTCAGCAGTTCGTTGGTGAGATCGCTGGCTTCCTTCACCGCCCGCGCCGCTTCCGAGGAGCGCTGGATCGCCACCGCCTGGGCAAGCTGGTGCTCCCACAGCGGGATGGTGTTGACGAGGGTGGAATTGATCTTGGTGACGAGCGATTTGTCATTCTCCTGCACCAGCCGGATCGAGGGCAGCGACTGCATGGTGACCTGGCGGGTGAGCTTCAGATCATGCACACGCCGCTCCAGATCATCGCGCGCCGCGCGCAGATCACGCAGCTCCTGGGCCGCCATCACCTGATCCTTCTCGGGCGCCTTCTCCACCTCCTTTTCCTTGGCGGGGATGATCTTTTCGTCAAGCTCCCTCAGCTTCTCCTCGCCCGCGGCGATGTAGAGCGCCAGTTCGTCATAGAAATCGAGGGTGCGCTCGTAGAGCTTGTCGAGCGCCTTGATATCCTTCAGGAGCTTGTGCTCGTGGCTGAGGAGGTTGTCGGTCACCTTGTCGATCTGGCTCTGCACCTGTTCGTAGCGGGCCATGAATTTCGCGAAGGGCGCGGCGCGGCCAAGGAGGCGCTCCCACCAGGAGCGCTTGCGCCGCACGTCCAGTTCGCTGACCGAAAAGCCGCGGATGGTGGTGACGATCTCGCGCAGGCTGTCGCCCGCCGGGCCCACGTCCTTGTTACGCACGCCCTGAAGCATGGCCTGGCTGATTTCCTGCAGCTCCCCCTGCGCGCGCGCGCCGAAGCTGATGATCGAGCCGGTATCGGAGAGATCGAGCTCCGCCATGCGCTTGCGGATTTCCTCGGCGGGCAGCTTTTCGGCCGCCGTGAGCGCGATTTCCTCCGCCGCCTTCGGCTCGGGCAGCACCACGGCCGCGAGCTTCTCGATCTCCGCCTGGCTTTCGAGCGCCTTCTTTCTGATCTGTTCCTGCATCTTTCTCCCTCTTTCCGTATCGGGCCCGCCATCCCCCGCGCGGGCCGGTCTGCCGTTTCAGCCCATCACGTTTTCAATCCCTCACGCGCCAGGCGCTCGCGCAGCACCTCGATCTCGATCTCGAGATCGGTGCTGTCATTTTCCATCAACGCCCTCGTCTTGGCGGCGAAATTCTGCTCGAGCTCGTCAAGCAGGGCGAACCAGCCGGCGCGCGCGGCCGCATCGCGGGTTCGCCCGTAGAGATCGGCGAACTTGATCGTCGCATCGCGCGCGCCCATCAGATAGACGCCGAGAAAGCGGCGGGCGGCGGAAAGATCGCGCGGATCCTCCTCGACGGTGCGGATCAGATCGCGCGCCTGCGCCGTGAAGCGGGCGAGGCGATCGGTGACGGCGCGATCATGCGTGCGGCCCGCGGCCGCTTCCATCTCTGCCAGGTATTTCTCGGCCCCTTCGACGGCGCGCGCCACGCGCTCCGTCTGGAAGCCGTCGATCCCCTCCATCCCCTTGTTCTTCAGCGGATCGGGGCCGAAGGCGAGGAAATGGAGCGCCACGCCGAGCATCGCATAGATCAGCCCCGCGCCGGCGCCCTGGCCGCCTGCAAGCGCGGCCAGAAACAGCCCGGCTCCGATCAGCACCGTGCCGGCGAGCTTGCGCGGGAAGGCGGGGCGCCGCGCGATGCGGCGCGCGTCATAGGCCGCTTCGGCCACGGCGCCCTCGCGGGTGAGCCAGGCGGCGAGGATCAGGGTGGCGAAGGCGATGAGCATCAGCCCCATCTCCCGGGGCGGGGCGGCGAAGGCGCGAAGGGCGAGCGGCAGCGGCGCGAAGAAGAGGAAATTGGCCCAGCGCACCCCTTCGATGCGGTTGCTGCGCAAGGAGCGTTCGGGCAGGCGGGCGGCGGGCGGTGCGCCATCGCGCTCGGGTGAGCCATCGCGCCCGGGGGGGCTGTATTTGCCGCCGAAACGCCGGGCCATCACGCGCCCCCCTTGCCGGCGGCGACATAGAGGATCAGCGCCACCAGCAGGAAGAAGGCCAGCCTGCGCAATCCTTTCTCCGACATCCCGGAAGCCCCTCTACCACATGCACACACCGCGCAGGAGCGCGGTAATGGCGCAAGATATAGGCGAAAGACGGAATTTAGGCCAGAGTTAACCTTCGCCGGGGCGGAGGGCCGGTGAGAGACCGATGCGCCCCGGCCGGAGCCTCGCGCAAGTGGATGCGTGCGCATGCGGGGGCCGCCTTCCTTCTTCCGGCCCCGCCCCCGCGCCCCCGGGATATTTATGGACCAATGATGACAGGGGCGGGGTGCGGATCTGGGG
>WFVA01000031.1 GCA_015491895.1 Albidovulum sp.
CTTCCGCCCCCGCCCCGCGCCCCCGGGGGATCCCCGGGGGCGCGGGGCGGGGGCGGAAGAATGCCAGGCGGCCCCGCCTTATCCGGCCGCCTCGAGCCATCGCAGGAAGCTGGCGATCGGGGCTGACATCCACCCGAACCCCACCTATAAGAGCGCAGCCAGAGAAAATGAATCACGGGAACCCGCCATGACCATCAAGATTTTCGGCCACAAATCCCCCGATACGGATGCCACCGGCTCGCCCATCGTCTGGGCCTGGTACGTGAACGAGATCCGCGGCGAGAAAGCCGAAGCGAAGCTCCTCGGCGAGCCCAATACGGAAGCGAAGTTCGTGCTTTCGCGCTGGGGATTGGAGCAGCCGGAGATCATCGAAGATGTGGCCCAGGGCGAACGCTGCATCGTTGTCGATACCAACAACCCCGCCGAGCTCCCCGCTTCGATCAACGAGGCCGACGTGACCGAGATCATCGATCACCACCTGCTTGCGGGCGGCCTGCGCACCAGGGGGCCGATCAATGTCACCATCCGCCCGCTGGCCTGCACCGCCACGGTGATGCATGATCTGATGGGGGAGGATGCGGGGCGGATGCCCGAGGCGATCAAGGGCGTGATGCTCTCCTGCATCCTCTCCGACACCCTCGAATTCCGCTCCCCCACCACCACCGATCACGATCGCGAGGTGGCCGAGAAGCTCGCCGCCGATCTGCGCCTCTCGATCCCCGAATACGCCGCCGAGATGTTTGCCGCGAAATCCGATGTCTCTGCCTTCAGTGAAGCCGAACTCCTGCGCATGGACAGCAAGGAATATGAGGTCGGCGGCAGAAAGTTCCGCGTGTCGGTGCTGGAAACCACCGCCCCCGACGTGGTGCTCGCGCGCAAGGCCGCACTGATGGCGGCGATGGAGCCCGTGGCGGCGGAGGATGGCGTGGATCAGGTGCTCCTGTTCATCGTCGATATCCTCAATGGCCAATCGACCCTCCTCGTGCCCAATGATCTGGTGCGCGAGATCGCCAAGAAGAGCTTCGGCGTGAAGGTGCAAGGCGATACGGTGGTGCTGCCGGGAATCGTCAGCCGCAAGAAGCAGATCATCCCCGCCCTCAAGCTCTGAAGCCCCGGAAAGGGAGCCCATGCAGATCGTCCCCCGCCTCGCGGATATCCCGGCCCGCCATGAAGCGCTCCTGTGCGATCTCTGGGGCTGCCTGCACAATGGCCTGCGGGCCTTCCCCGAGGCCGTGGCGGCGCTCAGGGATTTCCGTGCCGGCGGCGGGGTCGTGATCCTGCTGACCAACGCCCCCCGCCCCAAGGCGGATGTGGAAGCTCAGCTCTCCCGTCTCGGGGTGCCGAAAGATGCCTGGGATGACATCGCCACCTCCGGCGATGCCACCCGCATCGCGCTTTATCGCGGCCTGATCGGCGAAAAGGTGTATCACATCGGCCCAGAAAAGGATCTCGGCCTGTTCACGCCCCCGCCCGAGGTGGAAAACCCCGCCGATATCCGCCGCGTTCCCCTTGAGGAGGCCGATGGCATCCTCTGTACCGGCCTCGTGGATGACCGCACCGAAACCCCGGATGATTACCGCCCGACCCTCATGATGGCAAAGCAGCTCGGCCTGAAGATGCTCTGCGCCAATCCCGATATCGTCGTCCATTACGGCGATACCGTCCTCCACTGCGCCGGCGCGCTGGCGCAGCTCTACGAGGAAATGGGCGGCGAGGTGCTCTATTTCGGCAAGCCGTGGCCGCCCGTCTATACGCTGGCGCGCAACCGGATCGCCGCGCTCGGGCGGGAAATCCCAGATGCCGGCATCCTCGCCATCGGCGACGGGCTGGAAACCGATATCAAGGGAGGGCTCGGCGAGGGCCTCGATACGCTCTTCATCACCGGCGGCATCGCGGCCAGGGAAACGGGCACGCCACCCGCCCCCGAAGCCCAGCCCGATCCCGCGCGCCTCGAAGCCCTCATCCGCAAAATCATGATCGAACCCACCTACGCCATGGGCCGTCTGCGTTAGGAAAGCCGATCCCGCAATTCGCGAAACACTTCATCTTGGCGGAAATACTCCCGCCGGAGGCAGGAAGCGCGATGCCTCCGGCGGGGATATTTGCCGACCAGTGATGAAGGCGATGCGCATCATGCCCCGCCGTCGCGCAGCTTGCGCCGCATGATCTTGCCGGTGGCCGTCATGGGCAGGCTTTCGGCCCAGACGATCCGGCGCGGCGCCACATGGGGCGAAACCTTCTCGCGCACCCTTGCCACCAGCGCCTCTGCCAGCGCCTCGCTGCCCCCGACGCCCTCGCGCAGCACCACATGCGCCTCGACCACCTCGGTGCGCAGAGGATCCGGCACCCCAATGGCCGCCGCCATGACCACATCCTCGTGCCCTGTCAGGCAGTTCTCGATCTCGCTCGGCCCGATCCGGTAGCCGGCTGATGTGATGACGTCATCATCCCGGCTCACATAGGTGAAGAAGCCGTTGCCGTCATGGCTTCCGAGATCCCCGGTGCGCAGCCAGCCACCGGCGCATTTCGCCGCCGTTGCCTCCGGGCGGTTCCAGTATTCGAGCATCATCACCGGATCGGGCAGGCGCACCGCGATCTCGCCCACCTCCCCCGCACCGAGCGCCCTGCCCTCGTGATCGATGATCGCCACCTCATGGCCGGGCACCGCGCGCCCCATCGCGCCTTCGGGCGTATCGAAGAGCGCATTGCACGATGAAATCACCAGATTGCATTCCGTCTGGCCGTAGATCTCGTTCACGCTTGCGCCCATATGCGCCCGCGCCCAGGTGCGCAGGCCTGCGCCGAGGCTTTCGCCGCCCGAGCTGATCGTGCGCACCGCCACCCCTTCGGGCACCCGGGGCGCCGATTGCATCATGCGAAGCGCCGTCGGCGGCAGGAAGAGATTGCGCAGGCGGTGGCGGGCGATCAGGGCGAAGGCCGCTTCGGGATCGAACTTTCGCATCCGGTGACTCAGAAGCGGAACGCCATGAAAGAGGCAGGGGAGCGCGAGATTCATCAGCCCGCCGATCCAGGCCCAGTCGGCCGGGGTCCAGCCGCTGTCGCCGGGCTGGGGAAAGAATTCGTGATGCAGCTCGATCGCCGGCAGATGCCCGAGCAGCACCCGGTGGCCGTGCAGCACCCCCTTGGGCGGGCCGGTG
This sequence comes from Albidovulum sp., assembly GCA_015491895.1. GTDB lineage: Bacteria > Pseudomonadota > Alphaproteobacteria > Rhodobacterales > Rhodobacteraceae > WFVA01. Next base: position 3,159 of record WFVA01000031.1, read on the forward strand.
GTGCCGGAGGTATAGACGAGAAGCGCGGGATCATCGGGGCCGGTGGAAACCGGGGCGAAGGCGGGAGAAGCGGCGGCAATGGCAGCGTGAAAATCGAGCGCCCCGGCCGGCGCGCCATCGATGCACCAGATGGTTTCGAGAGCGGGGAGATCGGCGCGGATCTCCGCCAGCTTGGCGAAATTGGCGCGATCCGTCACCACCATGCGCGCGCCTGAATCAGCCAGCCGGTAAGCGAGCGCCTCCTCCCCGAACAGCGTGAACAGCGGCAGGGTGACGGCGCCGATCTTCCAGGCGGCAAAATGGGTGATCAGCACCTCGGGCGCCTGCGCCAGCAGGATGGCGATGCGATCGCCCGCCCCGAGCCCGCGCGCGGCCAGCGCATTGGCCAGCCGCGCCGCCTGCTCCTCGAGCGCGCCATAGGTGTAGCTGATCTCCTCCCCGCCTTCCGAAACATGCGTCAGCGCCTGACGGCCGGGCTCGGCGCGTGCCCATCTGCCGCAGCAGGCCTCGGCCATGTTGAAACGCGCCGGCAAATTCCAGCGAAAGGATGCCCGCAGCTCTTCCCAGCCCGCGACGCCGCCAATCTGCGGCGGTTCGTTGAAGTAAAAGCCCATCGCTTTCCTCCCTTCCGCCCCGCAGGCTATGCGACAATCCCCGCCGCCTCAATCTCATTCACGCCTTGCCATGGCGGGGGCGCCGGCGTAACCTTTCGCCATGGATAAAGCTCCCCGCCTCATAGATCCCTTCGCGCGCGCCATCACCTATCTGCGCGTTTCCGTCACCGACCGCTGCGATTTCCGCTGCGTCTACTGCATGTCGGAAAACATGACCTTCCTGCCGAAGAAGGATCTGCTCACGCTCGAGGAGCTCGATCGCCTCTGCTCGGCCTTCATCGGCCTCGGCGTGGAGAAGCTGCGCGTCACCGGCGGCGAACCTCTGGTGCGCCGTGGCATCATGACCTTCTTCCGGGCCATGAGCCGCCACCTCGAAAGCGGCGCCCTGAAGGAACTCACGCTCACCACCAACGGCTCGCAGATGGCGCGCTTTGCAGATGATCTCGCGGCCTGCGGGGTGAAGCGCGTCAACATCTCGCTCGATACGCTCGACGAGGAGAAATTCGCCCGCATCACCCGCTGGGGCCGCCTCAGGCAGGTTCTGAACGGTATCGACGCTGCGCAGAAGGCGGGGCTCAGGGTGAAGATCAATACCGTGGCGCTCAAGGGCTTCAACGAGGACGAGCTCTTCACCCTCCAGGAATGGTGCGCCGGGCGCGACATGGATCTCACCTTCATCGAGGTGATGCCCATGGGCGATATCGGCAACGAGGATCGCCTCGATCAGTACTGGTCGCTGAAGGATCTGCGCGCCCGCCTCGAAGAGCGCTTCACCGTCACCGATCTCGCGGAACGCTCCGGCGGGCCGGCATCTTACGTGCGGCTCCACGAAACCGGGCAGAAGATCGGCTTCATCACCCCCCTTTCCCACAATTTCTGCGAAAGCTGCAACCGGGTGCGCATCACCTGCACCGGCGAGATCTATACATGCCTCGGCCAGGAGGGCAAAGCCGATCTGCGCGCCCCCCTGCGCGCCCATCCCGAGGATGACGCCCCCCTGATCGAAGCCATCCAGGCCGCGATCGCCACCAAGCCCAGAGGCCATGATTTCGACTATTCGCGCGGCGATGTCATGGGCCGCATGAGCCGCCACATGAGCCACACGGGCGGCTGAAGGCGGGCAGCGGGGGCGGAAGCAGCGGGGGCGGAAAAAAGCCCCCGGCTCCCTGCCCGGATCAGAATCTGTAGCGCCCGCCGTCCGAACGCAACTGGATCTCGACCTTCCCTTTCGGAACCTTCACCCCGGTCGAAGCACAATTTGCAGGTGTTCTGCGCAGATCCTTTTCATATTTGGCAATCGAGAAGAACCGCATGTCCTTCAGGATCTTCTTCCCGTTCAGGGTCACATAGCTCTTGCGCAGGATGTCGTTGTTCTGGCTGCGCGAATAGGCATCCTGATAATGCCCCACACCGCAGACCTCCAGCTTGCCGTTGACGGCCCTCACGCTCCAGAGAAACTTGTAGCCGCCGATACCGCCGGTCCATTTGAATTCCCCTTCGGTGAAATACTTGTCTACCGGGACCTTGCGCACCACCTTCGGGAGTTTTGCCTCCGCACCTGCGGCCACCAGCATGAAACCTGCCGCAACCATTGCGGCCTTCACCATACCCTACATCATTTGCCCTCCAGCCTGAAGTTGCAAGAGCACCATATCGGCCTCCCCCTGGGCTGTCCAGAAAAGAGGAGATTTGGCGCGCCGCGCCACAACCTGAGGGCATGCTTCCATCACTGGTCGATAAATATCCCCGCCGGAGGCATCCCGCCCCTTCCGCCCGCCCGAAGGCCGGGCCATCAGGCGCTTCGGTAACGCGCCACGAAATTTCGCAGGATCTTCACCGGCTCCGTCACCTCGGCCGCGCGGCAGGTCTCGATCAGCGCCTCCGCCCCCTCGGGGGCGAAATAGCCATGCCCCTTGTAAACCCGGATGCGCAGTTCGAACACGTCCCCGTCCGCCTCGGGGTGAAACTGCGTGGCATAGACATTCCGCCCGTATCGCACCATCTGAAACGGGCAGGCCGGCGATTGCACCAGATGCGCGCAGCCCCCGGGCAAGAGCTGCAGCGCCTCCTTGTGTCCGACGAAGGCGTTGAACTTCTCCGCAACCCCCGCCAGCAGCGGATCGCGCGCGCCCGCATCGGTCAGCCGGCAGGGCGAAGGGCCGACCTTCTCGCCCCATCTCTCCTTGCTCACCGCCCCCGGCCCGCCAAGATGCGCGCCCAGAACGCCGATCCCGTAACAGCAGCCGAGAAACGGAAAATCCTCCCCCGTGATCTCGGGCATCAGCCCCATGATCTCGGCCTCGATCCGCGCTTCCAGCGGATCCTTTTCCTCGGGCGGATCGGAAACGCAGCCCGGCCCCCCGCCCACGATCACCCCGCTGAAATCATGCAGATCGAGATCGCCCGGCAGCGGCTCGCGATCAAGCCGGATACGCCGCACCTCGCCTTCCCCGAGCCCGCCCTTTTCAAGAAAGGCGCGGAATTCATCATCCGCCGCCTCGGTTTCGGGGCGCAGCTGCAATATCAGGAAAGGCTTCATCGGCACTTGCCCCCTCGCTCTTCTTGCCCCGGATACCTTCGCCGCCGCCGGCGATCCGCCCGCCCGGCGGCTCAGCCCACCGGCATCCGGCTTTCCACCACCTCGGCCCACCAGCTGCACCCGGCGGGGATGGCTTCATCGTTGAAATCGTATTTCGGATGATGGACCATCGCCGTATCGCCGTTGCCGACGAGTATATAGGCGCCGGGGCGGGCCTCCAGCATGAAGGCGAAATCCTCGCCCCCCATGATCAGCGGGGCGGGGTTGCAGGCGCCGGCCACCTTCTCCGCCACCTCGGCGGCGAATTGCGTCTGCTCCTCGCTGTTGACCATGATCGGATAGCCGCGCATGTAATTCACCCGCGCCGTGGCGCCGAAGGCGGCGGCCGTGTGCTCGGCGATCTCCTTCAGCCGCTTCTCGGCCATGTCGCGCACCGCGGGATCGAGCGTACGCACCGTGCCGCGCAACGTTACCTTCTGCGGGATCACGTTATGGGCCTTGCTGTCGGTTTCGAAGGAGGTCACCGAAACCACCAGCTGCTTCACCGGATCGAGATTGCGCGAGGCGATGCTCTGGAGCGCGATCACCACATGGCTTGCCGCCAGCGTGCTGTCGATCGTCGTCTGGGGCATGGCCGCGTGCCCGCCCTTCCCTTCGATCTCGATCTCGAATTCGTCGGCCGAGGCGAAGAAGGCGCCGGGGCGGATCGCGAACTGGCCCGCAGGCAGGCCGGGCATGTTGTGCATCCCGTAAACCTCTTCGATGCCGAAGCGCTCCATCAGCCCGTCATCCACCATCTCTCTGCCGCCGCCGCCGCCTTCCTCGGCGGGCTGGAAGATGACCACCGCGGTCCCGTCGAAATTGCGGGTTTCGGCGAGGTATTTCGCCGCCCCGAGCAGCATCGCGGTGTGGCCGTCATGGCCGCAGGCGTGCATCTTGCCCTTGACCTTGCTGGCGTAGGGCGCGCCGGTGGCCTCCTCGATCGGCAGGGCGTCCATGTCGGCGCGCAGACCGATCACCTTGCCGGAATCGTTCTTCCGCCCCCGGATCACGCCCACCACCCCGGTGCGCCCGATCCCCTCCACCACCTCGTCGCAGCCGAATTCCTTCAGCTTTTCGGCAACGAAGGCGGATGTTTCGTGGGTATCGAACAGAAGCTCGGGGTTCTCGTGCAGATGCCGCCGCCAGGCGGTGATTTCATCCTGCATTTCGGCAAAACGGTTCTTCACGGGCATGTTCGTTCACTCCTTGCACAGATCATCGATGAGGCGGGCCATGAAAGCGGCGCCGGCCTCGAATTGCGAAACTTCCAGATATTCATCGGCCTGATGGGCCTGGGCAATATCGCCGGGGCCGCAGACGATGGCGCTCATCCCCGCCTGCTGGAACTGCCCGGCCTCGGTGCCGTAGGAAACGTAATGGCGGCCGTTCTCGCCGGTGAGGCGGCGCACCAGAGCCTCCGCCGCGCCCTCCGTTTCGGGCCGGAGCGCCGGCACCTCGAACACCCGCGCAACATCGATCCCGGTTTCTGGGCGCACCGCCTGCATCGCGCTCTCAATCCGCGCCACCTCGTCCATGAAGGCGCGTTCCCATTCCCCGGCGCTTTCATCGGGCATCACCCGCATTGCCAGCACGAAGCGGCAGTCCCCCGCGGTGATGTTATGCGCCGTACCGCCCTCGATCATGCCCACGTGGAGCGTGGTGAAGGGGGGATCGAAGAGAGCCGCGGTTTCGCTCGTGGGCTTTGCCGCATTGGCCTCGTTCATCCGGTTGGCCCATTCGATCAGCCGCGCGCCCTGCATCACCGCCGAAACCCCCTTGTGCATCATCGAGGAATGCACCTCATGCCCGCGCAGATGCACCGAATGGCCGTAGCCGCCCTTGTGGCCGCAGACGGGCTGCATCATGGTCGGCTCGCCGATGATCGCCGCCCGTGCCGGCGGCAGCGCCTCACCCATCGCCGCGATCAGATCGGGCGCGCCGAGGCAGCCCACTTCCTCATCATATGAAAGCGCGATCTGTAGCGGGCGCTTCAGATCGCCGGCCCGCGCCGCCGCTTCGCCCATAGCCGCCAGCGCCAGCGCGTCAAATCCCTTCATGTCGCAGGTGCCGCGGCCGTAAAGGCGCCCTTCGCGCTCGGTGAGGGTGAAGGGATCACTCGCCCATTCCTGCCCCTCGACGGGCACCACATCCGTATGCCCGGAAAGCACGATGCCGCCCGCCACATCCGGCCCGACCTGCGCAAACAGGCTCGCCTTGCTGCGATCGGCGTTCCAGACGCGCCGGGCTTTTATCCCGCGCGCCTTCAGCCAGCCCTCGACCCACTCCACCAGATCGAGATTGGAGCGCGAACTGACGGTGGGAAAGGCTACCAGCCTTTCCAGAACTTCCCTTGCGGTGGTGGCAAGCGTCATCAGCCCCGTTCTCCCTTCCCGACACGAGGCCGAAGGTTGCGCCCCCTTGGCGGGAAGGTCAAGCGGGAAGCGGCGCAGGGCCGGTGAACGTGCCACATGCGGGCTCCGCCGGCAGGAGTGACGCGAAGTCGGCCCGAAGTTCGGTGTATTATCTGTTGAAGCCAAAGCATTTCCTGTTAACGTCATGCGCAACTGAAAATCCGAACGGCAGGCACATGCCGAAAAATGAATCCGGGGGGATCGCATATGCCCGATGGGGGGCTGTTCGTCCTTGATGTCAAGGATCTGAAAACCGTATTCCTGACCCGCGCCGGCGAAGTCCATGCCGTGAACCGGGTCAGCTTTCAGGTGCGCCCGGGCGAGCTTCTGGGCGTGGTGGGCGAATCGGGCTCGGGGAAATCGGTGACCATGATGTCGCTGATCGGGCTTCTGCCGATGCCGCCGGCGGAGGTGCGCGGCGGGCGCGCGCTGTTTGACGGGCGCGATCTTCTGGCCATGGAGCCCGAGGAGCTGCGCCAGATCCGCGGCGCGCGGGTGGGCTTCATCTTCCAGGATCCGATGACCTCGCTCAACCCGGTGTTCACCGTGGGATTCCAGCTTATGGAACCCCTGCGCACCCACATGGGAATGGACAAGCGCGCGGCGCGCAGGCGCGCGGCCGAGCTTCTGGAGCTTGTGGGCATATCGGACGCCGACCGGCGGCTTGACGATTACCCGCACCAGTTCTCGGGCGGGATGCGCCAGCGGGTGATGATCGCCATGGCGCTTGCCTGCGATCCCGAGGTGCTGATCGCCGACGAGCCCACCACTGCGCTTGATGTCACCATCCAGGCGCAGATCCTGGAGCTTGTGAAGGAGCTGCGCCAGAAGCTCGGGATGGCGATCATCTGGATCACCCATGATCTGGGCGTCATTGCCGGGATCGCCGATCGGGTGATGGTGATGTATGCGGGCCAGGTGGTGGAGGAAGCGCCGGTGAAGGGGCTTTTCACCAATCCCCAGCATCCCTACACCCGCGCGCTTCTGCAGACCGTGCCGAGCGTGCGCGGCAAAAGGGCCGAGCATCTGCGGGTGATCCCCGGCCAGCCGCCGGTGCTGGGCGCCGAGCCGCGCGCCTGCCCCTTCGCGCCGCGCTGCGATCACGCGCTGGCGCGCTGCCGGCGGGAAAACCCACCGCGCATTCCGCTCGGCGATGGCCATGACGTGGCCTGTTTCTGGGATCCGGCAACGGGAGGCGAACGCGATGTTTGATGCTTCCGCTCCGAGAAAAAAGATCGTCGAGGTGCGCGATCTCAAGATGCACTTCCCCATTTTCGCCGGCGTCTTTCGCAAGCGCGTGGGCGAGGTGAAGGCGGTGGATGGCGTTTCCTTCGACATATTCGAGGGCGAAACCCTCGGTCTCGTGGGCGAATCGGGCTGCGGCAAGAGCACCTGCGGGCGCGCCATCCTGCGCCTTTACGACATCACCGAGGGCTCGGTGGTGATCGACGGCCAGGAAATCGGCCACATCCCGCAAAAGAAGCTGCGCCCGCTGCGCCCCAAGATGCAGATGGTGTTTCAGGATCCACAGGCGAGCCTCGATCCGCGCATGACGGTGGCGGCGATCATCGGCGAGCCGCTGGTGGAGCATACCAATCTCGGCCGCGCCGCACGGCTCGAGCGCATCTATGAGCTGATGGACGCCGTCGGCCTCAACCGCAATTTCGCCAACCGCTACCCGCATGAATTCTCCGGCGGCCAGCGCCAGCGCATCGGCATCGCCCGCGCGCTGGCGCTCAATCCGAAATTCATCGTCTGCGACGAGCCGATCGCGGCGCTTGACGTCTCGATCCAGGCGCAGGTGGTGAACCTGCTCGAAGAACTCCAGAAGCAGCTGGGCCTCACCTATCTCTTCATCAGCCACGATCTTTCCATGGTACGCCATATCGCCGATCGGGTGGCGGTGATGTATCTGGGCAAGGTGGTGGAGCTTGCCTCGCGCGAAGATCTCTACGAACGCCCCCGGCACCCCTATACCGAGGCCCTTCTTTCCGCCGTGCCCGATCCCGATCCGGCCAGCGCGGAAAAGATCGAGCGCATCATTCTCAAGGGCGATGTCCCCTCGCCCTCCAATCCGCCGCAGGGCTGCAATTTCTGCACCCGCTGTCCGCGCGTGATGCCGATCTGCCAGCACGAGGAACCGGAATTCAGGGAGGTGACGCCAGGCCGCTTCGTGGCCTGTCATCTCTACAACACCGATCTACAACAAGAAGCCCCCGCCCGAACGGAGGCCGCATCATGAGGAAACGAGCCATCCAACAAGGAGAAAGCACATGAAAATGAAAACCCTTATGCTCGGCGCCGCCGCCAGCATGGCCCTTACTGCCCCGGCAATGGCCGGGCGCGGCGATGACGGCCACCTGAACATCATCTTCTGGCAGGCGCCCTCGATCATGAACCCCTATCTCTCGGGCGGCACCAAGGAGCTTTCCGCCGCCTCGATGGTGATCGAGCCGCTCGCGCGCTACGATGAAAACGGCAACATGGTGCCCTGGCTCGCCCAAGAGATCCCCACCGTGGAAAACGGCGGCGTTTCCGAGGATCTGAAATCCATCACCTGGAAGCTGAAGCCGGGGCTGAAGTGGTCCGACGGCTCGCCGGTCACGTCGGAAGACGTGAAGTTCACCTGGGAATACTGCACCGCCGAAGGGGGCGGCTGCGCCCAGACCGAGAAATTCGGCAATGTGGTGGCCGTCGAAACCCCCGACGATCTGACGGTGGTGGTGAAGTTCGACGTGCCCAAGCCCTTCCCCTATGCGCCTTTCGTGGGCGCCCAGGCGCCGATCATCCAGAAGGCGCAGTTCAAGGATTGCATGGGCCCCAAGGCGCCCGAATGCTCCGAGCAGAACTTCGCCCCCATCGGCACCGGGCCTTTCGTCGTCACCGAATTCCGGCCCAATGACGTGATCACGCTGAAGGCCAACGAAAACTACCGCGAGGCCGACAAGCCCGCCTTCGCCACCGTGACCTTCAAGGGCGGCGGCGATGCCACGGCGGCTGCGCGCGCGGTGCTGGAAACCGGCGAATTCGATTACGCCTGGAACCTCCAGCTTGCGCCCGACGTGCTGAAGAAGATGCAGGAAGCGGGCAAGGGCAAGGTTGTCTCTTCCTTCGGCACGCTCGTCGAGCGGATCATGATCAACCTCACCGATCCCGATCCCAAATGGGGCGACGAACGCTCCACCGTGAAGCACCCGCACCCCTTCCTCACCGATCCGGCGGTGCGCAAGGCGCTTTCCATGGCGATCGATCGCCCGCTCCTGGTGGAAATCGGCTATGGCCCGGCGGGCAAGCTCACCTGCAACGTGCTGCCGGCACCGGAAATCTACGCCTCCAAGGCCAATGATGCCTGCCTCCAGCAGGATATCGAAGGCGCCAAGAAGGTGCTGGATGAAGCCGGATGGGTGCCCGGCCCCGACGGGGTGCGCCAGAAGGACGGCGTGCGCCTCTCGATCCTCTACCAGACCTCCACCAACGCCGTGCGCCAGGATTTCCAGGCGCTGATCAAGGAATGGTGGAAGCAGATCGGGGTGGAAACCGAGCTGCGCAACATCGATGCCTCGGTGTTCTTCGGCTCCGATCCGGGCTCGCCGGATACCTTCCAGAAGTTCTATGCCGATGTGGAGATGTATGCCAACAACTTCGACGGCACGGACCCGGAATCCTACATGCGCAACTGGCGCTGCGATCAGATTCCGAGCCCGGAAAACCAGTGGCAGGGCAACAACATGCCGCGCTACTGCAACCCGGAGTATGACGCGCTCACCGACGAGATGGCCAAGACGGGCGAGCTTCAGAAGCGCGCCGAGCTTGCCAAGGCGATGAACGACATGCTGATGCAGAACTACATCATGCTGCCGCTCGTCTACCGCGGCAATGTCTCGGCCCATTCCAACTCGCTTGGCGGCGTGAAGATCAACGCCTGGGACAGCGAGCTCTGGAACGTCGCCGACTGGTACCGCGTGAAGTGATCTGAACGCACGAAAACCAGCCGCATCCCGCCACGCGCGGGGTGCGGCGCCCGAGGGAAAACGGAACGGTAAACCGAGGCGCCGATGCTGAACTACACCATCCGCAGATTGCTGCTCGCGATCCCGACGCTTCTGTTCATCGCTCTGGTGATCTTCCTGCTGCTCGAGCTGGCGCCGGGAGATCCGATGGCCAATGTGCCCCTCACCGTGCCGCCCGAGGTGAAGGAGAAGATGCGCATCGCGCTCGGCCTCGATCAGCCCACCCATATCCGCTTCCTGAAGTGGCTGCAGCAATTCTTCTGGGTCGAACCGCTGCACATGATCGATGCCCTGTTCGGCACCCAGTGGGGCGAAGGAATGCAGCGCATCATCAGCTGGCAGAGCCGCAGCCCGGTGATGGATATCATCTGGCAGCGCATGCCCCAGACCCTCTGGGTCGTCGGCCTTTCATATGTGCTGGGCGCTCTGATCGCCGTGCCCGTGGGCGTGATCTCGGCTTATCGCCAGTATTCCTTCATCGATCAGCTCGGCACCTTCATCTCGATGATCGGCTTTTCCGTGCCCACCTTCTTCACCGGCGTGCTGATGATCGTGATCTTCTCCGTCTGGCTCGGCTGGTTCCCCTCGATCTATGACACCACCCTCGTGGTGCATGACTGGGAAACCTTCGTGAAGCAATTGAAGCAGATGATCATGCCGGTTTCGGTGCTGGCGCTCTACAACGCCGCCCAGATCAGCCGCTTCATGCGCGCCAGCATGCTCGACAATCTCAATCAGGATTACGTGCGCACCGCCCGCGCCAAGGGGCTGAAGGAAAAGACGGTGGTGCTGGTGCATGTGCTCAGGAATTCGATGATTCCGGTGGTGACGGTGATCGCCCTTGGCGTGCCGCAGGTGTTCGGCGGCGCCATCATCACGGAGCAGGTATTCAAGGTGAACGGCCTCGGCCAGCTCCTCATCACCGCCATCCAGGCCAATGACCTGCCCATGGTGCAGACCCTCACCTTCATCTTCGCCATCCTGATCGTGCTGTTCAATCTCATCGCCGATATTCTCTACGGCGTGCTTGATCCGAGGATCCGTTATGACTGACCACACGAGCGATCCGGGCTTCGAGGAAGCCACTCGCCCGCCGCGCAGCCAGTGGTGGGATGTCTGGGATCAGTTCAAGACCCACAAGGGCGCGCTTCTGGGCGCAGGCTTCTTCCTGTTCATCGTGGTGGCGGTGATGATCGGGCCGTGGCTCTGGCCCATCCCCTATGACGCGATCGATATCCGCGCCCGCAACCAGGGCCCCTCGCTCGCACATCCCTTCGGCACCGATCAGCTGGGCCGCGACACGCTGGCGCGGATGCTGAAAGGCGGCCAGACATCGGTGGCCGTGGGCATCACCGCCATGGCGCTCTCGCTCTTCTTCGGCACCCTCGTGGGCGTGCTCGCCGGCTATTTCAAAAAGCTCGACGGCCCCCTGATGCGCTTCACCGATCTCTTCCTCGCCCTGCCGCTGCTGCCGCTTCTGCTGGTGATCATCATGCTTTTCCGCGATCCGCTGCGCGCCGCCTTCGGGCCGGAAACCGGCATCTTCATCCTGATCGTCTTCGTGATCGGCATCACCAGCTGGATGCAGACGGCGCGTATCGTGCGCGGCGACGTGCTGGCGCTGAAGGAGCGTGAATTCGTGCTCGCCGCGCGCTCCATCGGCACGCCCGACCGACGCATGATCACCCGCCACCTGCTCCCCAACGTGCTTTCCCCGATCATGGTGTCGGCCACGCTCGGCATCGCCAACGCCATCATCACCGAAAGCGCGCTTTCCTTCCTCGGACTCGGCTTTCCCTCCGATTTCCCCACCTGGGGGCGGCTCCTCTTCGACGCCACCGATTACCTCCAGCAATACCCGGAGCGCGTGATCTGGCCGGGCCTTGCGATCTCGCTCACCGTGCTCGCCGTCAACTACATCGGCGACGGGCTACGCGACGCGCTCGACCCCCGCATCCGCGGCCGTTGATAACGGCGGGAAAAATCCCTTTTCCCGCCGTTTTCTCCTTGGACTTTCTGCGCCCGCAAAGTAATCATCTTGCGTGTGCAGCATCGATAGGGAAAGAAACGGACCAATGGGCATCGGCACAATCTACCTCGAGGATCTCGAGCCCGGCCTCAGCCGCTCGATCAGCAAGAGGATCACCGAGCACGAAGTCGAGATCTTCGCGGAGCTGAGCGAGGATCGAAATCCCCTGCATCTGTGCGACGAGGCCGCAAGCCGCTCGATCTTCGGCTCGCGCATCGCCCACGGGATGCTCTCGGCCAGCCTGTTTTCGGCCCTGATCGGCGAGCGCCTGCCCGGCCACGGCTCGATCTATCTCGGCCAGAACCTGCGCTTCACCGCGCCGGTGAAGCTCGGCGATGAGGTCACCGCCACGGTGACGGTGGAAAAGGTGATCCCGGAAAAGCGCCGCGTGATCCTGCACTGCGAGGCGCGGGTGGGGGAAACGGTGGTCATCACCGGCGAAGCGACAGTGCTTGCACCGAGCCGCTCTCAGGGTTAGACGGCGATCATGCAGATCGTCCGGGATTATCAGTTCGTGCCTCCCGCCGCGCGCGGGGCCAGCGCCGCTATCGGCAATTTCGATGGCGTGCATCTGGGCCATCAGGCAGTGATCGACATCGCCCGCGAAAAGGGCCGGGAGATCGGCGCGCCCCTGGGCGTTGTTACCTTCGAGCCGCACCCGCGCGAATATTTCGCCCCCGATGCGCCCCCCTTCCGGCTGATGAATGCCCGCGCCCGCGCCCATCGCCTCGAAACGCTCGGCGTCGATATCCTGCACGAGCTGAATTTCAATGCAGCGCTCTCCGCGCTTACCCCCGAGGAGTTCGCCCGCAGGGTGCTGAAGGAAGGGCTCGGCCTCTCGCATGCCGTCGTCGGCCGGGATTTCCGCTTCGGCAAGGGGCGCGCGGGCACGGCCGAGGATCTCGCCCGGCTCGGGCGCGATCTCGGCTTCGCCGTCACCATCGCCGATCTGGTGGCGCTCCCGGAGATCGGCGAGGTCTCCTCCACCGCAATCCGCAAGGCGCTCTCCGAGGGCCGGCCGCGCGATGCGGCGCGCATGCTCGGCCATTGGCACCGCATCGAAGGCAAGGTGATCGGCGGCGATCAGCGCGGGCGCGAACTGGGCTTTCCCACGGCAAACATGTCGATCGACGGCCTCCACCCGCCGCGCTTCGGCATCTACGCGGTGAAGGCCGAGGTGCTCGAAGGCCCCCACAAGGGCGAATACGGCGGCGCCGCCTCGATCGGCCTGCGCCCCACATTCGGCGGCGATCATCCCAATCTGGAAACCTACCTCTTCGATTTCGAAGGCGATCTCTACGGCACGCCGCTTTCGGTGGCGCTGGTTGAATACCTGCGCCCGGAAGAGAAGTTCGAAAGCCTCGAGGCTCTCAGCCGCCAGATCGGAGAGGATTGCGACCGCGCGCGCGAGATCCTGGCCGATGCCTGATCGCCGCGCCACGAAAGCCCCCCGCGCCCTGCGCCCCCGCTTCTGGGAACGCTACCGTCTGGAAGAGCTCACCCCCGAGGAATGGGAAGCGCTCTGCGACGGCTGCGGCAAATGCTGCCTCAACAAGCTCGAGGATGCCGAAACCGGCGAGATCGCCTTCACCCGCGTCGCCTGCCGGCTGTTTGACGACGAAACCTGCCGCTGCGCGCAATACGAGATCCGCAAGCAGATCGTGCCCGAATGCGTGGTGCTGACGCCCGAAAACATCGCCACCAGCGCCCACTGGATGCCCGCCACCTGCGCCTACAAGCGCCTCTATCAGGGCCGCCCCTTGCCCGATTGGCACCCGCTGATCACCGGGCGGGCCGAAAGCGTTCATGAAGCCGGGCAAAGCCTGCGCGGGCGCACCGTGCCCGAATTCGAGGTGGCGGAAGAGGAATGGGAAGATCACATCATAGAGGAAGAGATCTGATGTTTTTCGCCTCCGACAACACAGGCCCCGCCCACCCGAAGGTGATGGAAGCGCTCATCAGGGCCAATGAGGGCTATGCCACGCCCTATGGCGATGACGATCTCATGGCCGCCCTCACCTCCCGCATCCGCGCACTTTTCGAGGCGCCCGAGGCGGTGGTGCACATGGTCGCCACCGGCACCGCCGCCAATTCCCTGATCCTCGCCACCCTCGCCGAGCCCTGGCAGACGATCTTCTGCACCCCCGAGGCCCATATCCAGGAAGACGAATGCAACGCCCCCGAGTTCTTCACCGGCGGCGCCAAGCTCACGCTGGTGGAAAGCCGGTATGCGAAGATGCGGCCCGAGGCGCTCGCACGCGCCATCGAAGCCGAGGAGACCCGCGGCGTGCACGGCCCCCAGCGCGGCCCCGTCTCGATCACCAACGTGACGGAGCGCGGCACGCTCTACAGCGCCGCCGAGATCGCCCGCATCGGCGAGATCGCCGGGAAATACGGCCTGCCGCTCCACCTCGATGGCGCGCGTTTTGCAAATGCGCTCGTTCGTCTGGGCTGCACCCCGGCCGAACTCACCTGGAAGGCCGGCGTCGATGCCATCAGCTTCGGCGGCACGAAAAACGGCCTCCTTGGGGCCGAGGCGGTCATTTTCTTCGATCCCGCGCATGACTGGGAGTTTCAGCCGCGGCGCAAGCGCGCCGGTCACCTCCCCTCGAAGAACCGCTACCTCGCCGCACAGATGCTCGCCCATCTCGAAGATGATCTCTGGCTCCAATGCGCCCGCATGGCCAACGAGGCCGCGGCGCGCCTTGCCCGGGGCCTCGAACAGATCGAAACCGTTTCGATCCTGTTCGAGCCCGAGGCCAACATGATCTTCGCCACCTTCCCCCGCGCCGCCCACAAGCGCCTGCATGAAGCCGGGGCGAAATATTATGTCTGGGAAGGCAGCTTCGAAGGCGATGATCCCGCAGAGCCCCTTACCGCGCGCCTCGTGTGCGATTGGTCGGTCACGGATGAGAATATCGCGCGGTTTCTCTCCGTCATCCGCGCGTCCTGATCCCTGCCCTCATCACTGGTCGAAAAATATCCCCGGGGGTGCGGGGCGGGGCCGGAAGAAAGAGGGCGGCCCCGCTCCGTGCCCTCAAACTCTGATGAACGCCCGTATTTCCCGCGCCACCTCCGGCGCATGGGTGATGGGCAGCATGTGCCCCGCCCCCTTGATGACGCGCCGGCGCATCCGCGGCATTCGCGCTTCCAGCGCCGAACCGATCTCGCCGATCACGGGCGGCGATCTCTCCCCCTCAAGAAAGAGCACCGGGCATTGCACCGCCTCGAGGCGCCCCGGCGCGAGCAGGCCGGCGGCATCCTCGTAGAGCACGGCCCGCGTGGCGGGGATGAGCCCTATCCGGGCGATCATGTATTCCCTTTGCGCTTCCGGCAGCGCCCCCCAGGGCTGGCCGCCCCCCCAACGGCCTGTGAAGGCGCGGGCAGCGGCCGCGTGATCCCCCCGCTCCATCGCCTCCACGAAAGGGCGCATGGCGCTTTCTTCCTCGCCGAACCCGCCTGCCCCCCGCGCGGCGGCAAAAAGCACGGGCTCCATCAGCACGAGGCTTTTCACGAGCTCCGGCCGCTCCTGCGCAAGGCGAAGCGCAATCGTGGCTCCGAGGGAATGGCCGATCACATGGCGCGGGGGCGAGCAGAATGTGCCCGCTATCGCGGTCGAAATCGCATGGTAATCTCCCTTGCCAAGCCATTCTCCGCTTCTGCCATGGCCGGGCAGATCGAAAGCCTGCATGGCGAGATCTCCGGCCAGATGCTCTGCCAGCGCCCCCCATGCGGCCGCACTGGCGAGCGCGCAATGGATCAGAAGTGCGCCCGGCGCTCCCTCAGCCTGCCATTGGCGCCAATGCACGGGATATCCGGCGCGCAGATCATGGCCCATGTGATACCGCCCCCCTGACATGGCCACCGAGAATTCGGCGCCCTGCTACCTGCCCTGCTGGCGCACATGCCCGCAGCAAGCGTAGTGAAATGGCAATTCCGCCGATGCATTTTCGCCCCGGACGCCAGTTTCCCTTGCATCATGCTAGAGGGGTGCTAAGCGGAGTCAACATCGCGATTCCGTCATCAAGCTGCCAGCCGGAGACCTCCCGCCATGCATTTCACCTCGGAACCAAAGCTCATCTCGGGCAATGCCAACCTGCCGCTTGCGAAATCCGTGGCGCGGCGGATGTCGATGCACCGGGGGATGAACATCTCGCTCGTCGATGCACGGGTGGAGCGCTTCAGCGATCAGGAGATTTTCGTCGAGGTTTATGAAAACGTCCGCGGCGAGGACATGTTCATCATCCAGCCGACCTCGCGGCCCGCGAATGACAACCTGATGGAGCTGCTGATCATAACCGATGCGCTTCGCCGCTCATCGGCTGCGCGCATCACCGCCGTCATTCCCTATTTTGGCTATGCCCGCCAGGATCGCCGCACCAAGGCGCGCACGCCGATTTCGGCGAAACTGGTGGCCAATCTCATTACCGAGGCGGGTGTCGAGCGGGTGCTGACGATGGATCTGCACGCGGCCCAGATCCAGGGCTTCTTCGATATCCCCGTGGACAACCTCTACGCCTCCCCCATATTCGCCCTCGACATTGCCCATCATTTCCGCGGCAGCATGGAGGAAATCACCGTGGTTTCCCCCGATGTGGGCGGCGTGCAGCGCGCACGCGAACTGGCCAAGCGCATCGGGGCGCGCCTTGCGATCGTCGACAAGCGCCGCACCAAGCCGGGAGAGATCGAGGGGATGACGGTGATCGGCGATGTGAGCGGGCAGAAATGCCTGATCGTGGACGATATCTGCGATACCGCCGGCACGCTGTGCAAGGCCGCGGAGGTAATCATGGAGGCGGGCGCAAGCGAAGTGCATGCCTATATCACCCATGGTGTGCTTTCCGGGCCCGCGGTGGAGCGGATCGGAAAATCGGTGATGAAGAGCCTCGTCATCACCGATACGATCGAGCCCACGGAGGCGGTGAAGGCGGCGGATAACATCCGTATCGTGCCCACCGCACCGATGTTTGCCCAGGCGATCCTCAATATCTGGAACGGCACATCCGTTTCCTCCCTCTTCGATGTGCAGACCCTGGAGCCGATCTACGACGGCTATTACCGGCGTGATTGAGGCATGGCGCCCGGCCTGCGCCGGAGGCTTTTCGGGCCTGTGGCACGCACAGGATGCCTCCGGCGGGGATATCTGCGGACCGGTGATGAGGGGAGCGGGCGATCCTTTCCCGGGGCGGCTCGAGGCTTTCCGGCGCAAAGGAAAAGGCCCTGCCGGATGACAGGGCCTTGGTCTTTGCGTGGAAGCGTTACGGGCGGGCCGTCATTCCATCATTTCGATGAAATGCACTAGCTCTTCCACGAATTTCTCGGCCGTGAGGCGCTCTTCCCCGCTGGCGGCTTCAGCGCGCGCGCGGGCCTCTTCGAGGATCTTTTCCATGTCCGCCCGGCTTACCTCGGCGCGGGGGAAGGCCTGTTCGGCGATGATCGCGACCGAAGCCGCGGAGATCTCGGCGATGCCCTGGGTGACGATGAACTCCTCGTCGCCCTTCTCGCCCCGGGCACGCACGATGCCCGGGCGCAGGGTGGTGATGACAGGCGCGTGCTCGGGCATCACCGTCATCTCGCCCTCGGAGCCCGGCACCTGCACCTCGCTGGCGGCGAAGGATGCCAGGCTTCTTTCCGGGCTCACCAGATCGAATTGCATTGTTTCAGCCATCAGGGCTCTCCTCAGGCGGCTTCGGCCGCCATTTTCTCGGCCTTGGCGATCACGTCATCGATGCCGCCGACCATGTAGAAGGCCGCTTCGGGCAGGTGATCGTATTCACCGGCCACGACCGCCTTGAAGGATTTGATCGTTTCCTCGAGCGGCACCTGCACGCCGTCGGAGCCGGTGAAGACCTTGGCCACGTCGAAGGGCTGGCTGAGGAAACGCTGGATCTTGCGGGCGCGGGCCACGGTGAGCTTGTCCTCTTCGGAAAGCTCGTCCATGCCGAGGATGGCGATGATGTCCTGAAGCGCCTTGTAGCGCTGAAGGATCGCCTGCACGTCGCGCGCCACCTGATAGTGCTCCTCGCCCACGATCAGCGGATCGAGAATGCGCGAGGTGGAATCGAGCGGATCCACGGCCGGGTAGATGCCGAGCTCGGAGATCGCGCGCGAAAGCACGGTGGTGGCGTCGAGGTGGGCAAACGAGGTGGCGGGCGCAGGGTCGGTGAGGTCGTCCGCCGGGACGTAGATCGCCTGCACCGAGGTGATGGCCCCGGCCTTGGTGGAGGTGATGCGCTCCTGCAGGGCGCCCATGTCTGTCGCGAGGGTGGGCTGATAGCCCACCGCCGAGGGGATGCGCCCGAGAAGCGCCGACACCTCGGAACCCGCCTGGGTGAAGCGGAAGATGTTGTCCACGAAGAAGAGAACGTCGGTGCCCGATTCATCGCGGAACTGCTCGGCGAGCGTGAGGCCGGTGAGCGCCACGCGGGCGCGCGCGCCCGGAGGCTCGTTCATCTGGCCATAGACGAGCGCCACCTGGCTTTCCTCGAGATTGTCGGGCTTGATGACGCCGGATTCGATCATCTCGTAATAGAGATCGTTGCCCTCGCGGGTGCGTTCGCCGACGCCGGCAAACACGGAATAGCCCGAGTGCACCTTGGCGATGTTGTTGATCAGCTCCATGATGAGAACCGTCTTGCCCACGCCGGCGCCGCCGAAGAGGCCCACCTTGCCGCCCTTGGAGTAGGGGGCGAGCAGATCGATCACCTTGATGCCGGTAACGAGGATTTCCGTTTCCGTGGCCTGCTCCTCGAAATCGGGCGCGGGCTGGTGGATGGAGCGGGTTTCCTTGGCCTTCACGGGGCCTTTTTCGTCCACCGGCTCGCCGATCACGTTGAGGATCCGGCCAAGCGTTGGCTTGCCCACCGGCACCGAGATCGGCTTGCCGGTATCGCGCACCTCATCGCCGCGCACGAGGCCCTCGGTGGAATCCATGGCGATGGTGCGCACCACGCCTTCGCCCAGGTGCTGGGCTACTTCGAGAACGAGCTTCTTGCCGTTGTTCTCGGTTTCAAGGGCGTTCAGGATGTGGGGCAGTTCGCCCTCGAACTGAACGTCGACAACAGCACCAATCACCTGGGTGATCTTGCCGGTTGCTTTCGCTTTTGCCATTTCGTTTCTCCGCGTTCCGTTCCTAGAGTGCCTCGGCACCCGCAATGATTTCGATGAGCTCGGTGGTGATCGCCGCCTGACGCGAGCGGTTGTACTGGATCGTCAGCTTGTCGATCATCTCGCCGGCGTTTCTCGTGGCGTTGTCCATGGCCGACATGCGCGCGCCCTGCTCGGAGGCCGCGTTTTCCAGAAGCGCCGAGAAAAGCTGGGTTGCCACGGCGCGCGGCAGCAGCTCGGTCAGGATCTCCTCTTCGCCCGGTTCGAACTCATAGACGACCTTGCCGCTCTCTTCCTCCGCCCCATCGACCTCGGCCGGGGCAACGGGGATGATCTGCGCCTCTGTCGGCACCTGGCTGATCACGCTTTGGAAACGGCTGAAGAAGATCGTGGCCACATCGAACTCGCCGGCCTCAAAGCGGGCCAGGAGATCACGGGCGATGGCGGTGGCGTTTTCGTAGCCCACGCGCTTCACATCCGAAAGATCCACATGGCCGACCATGAGATCCTCGAATTCGCGCTTCATCTGATCACGGCCCTTCCGGCCCACGGTCAGTATCTTCACCGTCTTGCCGAGCGCCTGGAGATCCTCGATCTTCTGGCGCGCCAGCTTGACGATCGAGCTGTTGAAGCCGCCGCACAGCCCGCGCTCGGCCGTCATCACCACCAGAAGGTGGGTCTGATCGGCGCCGGTGCCGGCCAGGAGCTTCGGCCCCTCGCCATCCGCGGCCGCGGCGGCGAGGCTCCTCATCACCTTGTTCATGCCTTCGCTGTAGGGGCGCCCGGCTTCGGCCGCCTCCTGCGCGCGGCGCAGCTTCGCCGCCGCCACCATCTGCATGGCCTTGGTGATCTTGCGAGTGTTCTTGACACTCTCGATCCTGTTTTTCAGGTCCTTGAGGCTTGGCATCTGTCCAATCCCTCTCCTTGGGCCACGTCAGTTCATGCGAAGGTTTCGGCGAATTCCTCGATGGCCGCCCGGATCTTTTCCTCGAGCTCGCCCTTCACCGCACGATCGTTGTTGGTGATGTCGTCGAGAAGATCCCTGTGCTTCTGGCGCAGGTGGGTGAGCAGGCCGGCTTCGAAGCGGGTCACGTCCTTCACGTCGATCGGATCGAGGTAGCCGTTGGTGCCGGCGTAGATCACGCAGACGATCTCGGCATTGGTGAGGGGCGAATACTGCGGCTGCTTCATCAGCTCGGTGAGGCGCGCGCCGCGGTTGAGCAGCGCCTGGGTGGCGGCATCGAGATCGGAGCCGAACTGCGCGAAGGCCGCCATCTCGCGGTATTGCGCCAGTTCGAGCTTCACCTTGCCCGCGACCGATTTCATCGCCTTCGTCTGCGCCGCCGAACCCACGCGCGAAACCGAAAGGCCGGTGTTCACGGCGGGGCGGATGCCCTGGTAGAAAAGCTCGGTTTCGAGGAAGATCTGGCCATCTGTGATCGAGATCACGTTGGTCGGGATATAGGCCGAAACGTCGCCGGCCTGGGTTTCCACGATCGGCAGGGCCGTGAGCGAGCCCGCGCCGTAATCGTCGTTGAGCTTGCAGGAGCGCTCGAGCAGGCGGGAGTGGAGGTAGAACACGTCACCGGGATAGGCTTCGCGCCCCGGCGGGCGGCGCAGCAGGAGCGACATCTGGCGATAGGCCACGGCCTGCTTGGAGAGATCATCATAGACGATCAGCGCATGGCGGCCGTTGTCGCGGAAATATTCGGCGATCGCGGTGGCCGAATAGGGCGCGAGATACTGGAGCGGCGCGGGCTCGGAGGCGGTGGCCGCAACCACGATGGAATATTCCATCGCGCCGGTTTCCTCGAGCTTCTTCACCAGCTGCGCCACGGTCGAGCGCTTCTGGCCCACGGCGACATAGACGCAGTAGAGCTTCTTGCTCTCGTCATCGCCGGCGGCCTCGTTGTAGACCTTCTGGTTCAGCATCGCATCGAGCGCCACGGCCGTCTTGCCGGTCTGGCGGTCGCCGATGATGAGCTCGCGCTGGCCGCGGCCGATCGGGATCATGGCATCCACGGATTTCAGGCCCGTCAGCATCGGCTCATGCACCGATTTGCGCGGGATGATGCCCGGCGCCTTCACATCGGCGACGCGGGTTTCCTTCGTCTTGATCGGGCCCTTGCCGTCGATCGGGTTGCCGAGACCATCGACAACGCGTCCGAGCATGGCATCGCCCACCGGCACCTCCACGATCGATTTGGTGCGCTTCACCACATCGCCTTCGCTGATGTCCTGGTCGGAGCCGAAGATCACGATACCGACGTTATCGGCCTCGAGGTTCAGCGCCATGCCGCGGATGCCGCCCGGAAACTCGACCATCTCGCCGGCCTGGATGTTGTCGAGGCCGTAAACGCGCGCGATGCCGTCGCCCACGCTCAGCACGCGCCCCACTTCCGCCACTTCGGCCTCCTTGCCAAAGTTCTTGATCTGCTCCTTCAGGACAGCAGAAATCTCGGCTGCTTGGATCCCCATTTATCCGACCTCTTTCATTGCATTCTGGAGGGAGTCGAGCTTCGAGGCGATCGTGGTGTCGATCATCTTCGAGCCCAGCTTGATGACGAGCCCGCCGATCAGATCCTGATCGACGGACATGTTCAGTTTCACTTTCTTGCCGGTGCTGGCCTTGAGCGCGCGCGCGAGTTTGTCGGCCTGGGCCTTGGTGAGCGCCTTGGCGGCGATCACTTCGGCGGTGATCTCGCCCTTGGCCTCGGCTATGGCCCTCTTCAGCGCATCGAGAAGCTGAGGCAGCAGGGAGAGCCGCCCCTTCTGCGCCATCAGCGCCAGCGCATTCTTCATGATGTCGGTGAGGCCGAGCTTGCCGGCCACCGCCAGCATCGCCTTTTCCTGATCCTCGCGCGAATGGATCGGCGAGGAGATCAGCTCCCGCAGATCCGCGCTTTCCTGAAGCGCGGCCTCGAGCGCCGCGATATCGCTTTCCAGCGCCTTCAGCTTCCTGCCTTCAACGGCAAGATCGAAAACCGCCTTGGCGTAGCGTGCGGCGATGCCGCTTGAGATCGAAGCTGGTTCTGACACGTCCACCCTTTCGATTTCCTGTCGCCCCTCTGGCCCCGGAGCGCTCCCGGGGCATGCGGGCAATCAAAAATGCACACGCGGATGCGCATGCAGCAAAATCGCTGGCGGTGTAGCAGAGGAAATGCAGGCTCGCAACAGTCGAGGCGCAGTTTCTCCCGATCGGCACGCCTTATTTTTCAGGACCATGGCATGAGTGCGACCGAATGCGCGTCGAAAAAATGCAGGCGCTGCGGGCGGGAGCTCACGGTTTCGTGATTCCCCCTGCCCGCGCCGCCATTTCGAGGCCGGGGGATTCGCCCCTGCCCGGCTCCTCGCCGCGCCCTTCTTCCCTCAGGCCGGGCGCGGCCCCTTGGCCTTGACCCCTTCCAGCACCCTGAAAGGGAGGCGCACCCTTTCGGGCAATCCCGGCCGGCGCGGCGCGGGCACCTGCTTGCCCGCCTCGACGATCAGCACCCCACCGGCGAGATAGGAGGGCAGCCGCCGCCCGGCATTTTCCCAGAAAGCACCCGTCCGCAGCCAGAAGCGGCGCTCGGAGGGCGGGAAGAACAGTGCCGAGCGGTGATGCTCGGGCACGAAGCCGAAATCCCTGAGCAGGCTTTCGAGCTGCAGGAGCGAGTAGGGCCGCCCAAAGCCGAAGGGCGTGCGGTCGCGCCGCGCCCAGAGGCCGGCGCGGTTGGGCACGATGAAGATCGCCCGCCCGCCGCCTTTCAGGATCCGGTAGCTCTCCTCCAGCAGCGCAGCGGGGTGTTCGCTGGTTTCGAGACCATGCAGGATCACCAGCCTGTCGATCGTTTCATTGGCGAGCGGCCAGAGGGTTTCCTCGCACAGAAGCGAGACATTCGCCCGCCCCGCCGGCCAGGGCAGCACGCCCTGGGGCCCGGGCATCATGTTGATCACCCGCCCGGCCTCTTCGAGATAGGGGCCAAGCAGGGGCGTGGCGTAGCCATAGCCCGCCAGTGCCTCGCCCCGGCAGCGCCCGACGGGCCACAGATCGCACAGCTGGCTGCGCAGCGCCCTTCGCGCCGCACGCCCGAGCGCGGTGCGATCGTAGAAGTTTTTCAGATCGCGCACGTCAAGGTGCATTGCGACTCCCGCCATGATCGGCCACAATTCCCATATCTGCCGACAATACCCCAGCCCCGAGCGGAAACCACGGGAGAATTGCCATGCCCGCCGAAATTCTCACCATCCCATGCCTTGCCGACAACTACGCCTATCTCCTCCATGATCCCGAAACCGGCGATACCGCCCTCGTGGACGCCCCCGATTCCGGGCCGGTTCTCGCCGCGCTCGGGGAGCGTGGCTGGCGCCTCGGGCAGATCCTCATCACCCATCACCATTGGGATCATGTGGATGGTGTGGAGGCGCTTCGCAAGGCCACCGGCGCGCGGGTGCTGGGCGCGGCGGCCGATGCCCACCGCCTGCCGCCCCTCGATCAGGCGCTGCAGCCGGGCGACAGCGTGGCGCTGGGCGGCGAGAAGGGCGTGGTGATCGACGTGCCGGGCCACACGATCGGCCATATCGCCTTCCATTTCCCCGAAACCGGCGCCGTTTTCACCGCCGACAGCCTGATGGCGCTCGGCTGCGGGCGCCTTTTCGAAGGCACGCCCGCGCAGATGTGGGAGAGCCTCGGCAGGCTCGCGGCGCTTCCCGATGATACGCTTGTCTGTTCGGGGCACGAATATACGGAGTCCAATGCCCGTTTCGCGCTCACGATCGAGCCTGAAAACCCGGCCCTTCAGGCCCGCGCCCGGGAAATCGCCGAAAGGCGCGCGCAGGGGCAGCCCACCGTGCCCTCCCGCCTCGGCGAGGAACTGGCCACCAATCCCTTCCTGCGCGCCGGGGAACCGGCGATCAGGGCCCGGCTCGGAATGGAAAACGCCCCGGATGTGGAGGTTTTCGCCGAAATCCGCCGCCGGAAGGACAGTTTCTGAGCTTTCCCGCCGCCTTCCGGCCTTTCCCATTCCGGGGCGAAACGCCGCCCGAAAGCCGGCATGTTTCACGCACTGCCCGAAAATGTGAGGGCAATCGAGAAGAAAACACTTGAAGATGGGCGCGGAACACCGAACTTTAATGATATGCAGGCAAGGTCGGGCAAGGGGATGCCCCTGCCCGCCGGATCTGCCCGCAGGATCGAAGAGAAAGGATCATACAAGGTGCCGTCGTTCTCGAACACGCTCGAACAAGCCATCCACGCCGCCCTCGCGATCGCCAATTCGCGCCGTCACGAGCTGGCCACGCTGGAGCATCTCCTGCTCGCCCTGATCGACGAGCCCGATGCCGCCCGCGTGATGCGGGCCTGTGCCGTGGATCTCGAAAAGCTGCGCGACAGGCTCAACACCTTCATCGAGGAAGAGCTTTCCACCCTTGAAACCACCGTCGAGGGCAGCGAGGCCGTGCCCACCGCCGCCTTCCAGCGGGTGATCCAGCGCGCCGCGATCCATGTCCAGAGTTCGGGGCGCACGGAGGTGACGGGCGCCAATGTGCTGGTGGCGATCTTCGCCGAGCGCGAATCCAACGCCGCCTATTTCCTCCAGGAACAGGACATGACCCGCTATGACGCGGTGAATTTCATCGCTCATGGCGTGGCCAAGGATCCGAGCTTCGGCGAAAGCCGCCCGGTGCAGGGGGCCGAGGATTATACGGAGGAGGCGCAGCCGGCTGTCGAAGAAGGCAAGGAAACGGCGCTTTCGAAATATTGCGTCGATCTCAATGCGAAGGCGCGCGAGGGGGATGTGGATCCGCTGATCGGGCGCGAGCACGAGGTGGAGCGCTGCATCCAGGTGCTGTGCCGCCGGCGCAAGAACAACCCGCTTCTCGTGGGCGATCCCGGCGTCGGCAAGACGGCGATCGCCGAAGGGCTGGCGCGCAAGATCGTGAAGGGCGAAACCCCGGAAGTGCTCTCGAAGGCCACGATTTTCTCGCTCGATCTCGGCGCGCTCCTTGCCGGCACCCGCTATCGCGGCGATTTCGAGGAGCGGCTGAAGGCGGTGATGAAGGAGCTCGAGGATCACCCCGATGCGGTGCTCTTCATCGACGAGATCCACACCGTGATCGGCGCCGGCGCCACCTCGGGCGGCGCGATGGATGCTTCCAACCTGCTGAAGCCGGCGTTGCAATCGGGCAAGCTCAGGTGCATGGGCTCCACCACCTACAAGGAATTCCGCCAGCATTTCGAGAAGGACCGCGCCCTTTCCCGCCGCTTCCAGAAGATCGACGTGAACGAACCTTCGGTGGAAGACAGCGTGAAGATCCTGAAAGGGCTGAA
Organism: Albidovulum sp.; assembly: GCA_015491895.1. Classification (GTDB taxonomy): domain Bacteria; phylum Pseudomonadota; class Alphaproteobacteria; order Rhodobacterales; family Rhodobacteraceae; genus WFVA01. Next base: position 28,218 of record WFVA01000031.1, read on the forward strand.
ACCCTATTTCGAAAAGCATCACGGCATCCGCTACACCAGCGATGCGCTGAAGGCGGCGGTGGAGCTTTCGGCGCGCTACATCTCCGATCGAAAGCTCCCCGACAAGGCGATCGACGTGATCGACGAGGCCGGCGCCGCCCAGCACCTCCTGGCCGACAGCAAGAAGCGCAAGACAATCGGCGTGCGCGAGATCGAGGCGGTCGTTTCCAAGATCGCGCGCATCCCGCCCAAGAACGTCTCCAAGGACGATGTGGAGGTGCTGAAGGATCTCGAGCGCTCGCTGAAGCGGGTGGTATTCGGCCAGGATCCGGCGATCGAGGCGCTCGCCTCGGCGATCAAGCTCGCGCGCGCGGGGCTTCGCGAGCCCGAAAAGCCGATCGGCAACTACCTCTTCGCCGGCCCCACCGGCGTCGGCAAGACGGAAGTCGCCCGCCAGCTGGCCGATACGCTCGGGGTGGAGCTTCTGCGCTTCGACATGTCGGAATACATGGAGAAACACGCCGTTTCCCGCCTGATTGGCGCCCCCCCGGGCTATGTGGGCTTCGATCAGGGCGGCATGCTGACAGACAGCGTGGACCAGCACCCCCATTGCGTGCTGCTGCTCGACGAGATCGAGAAGGCGCACCCGGATGTCTACAACATCCTCCTGCAGGTGATGGATCACGGCAAGCTCACCGATCACAACGGCCGCACGGTGGATTTTCGCAACGTGGTGCTGATCATGACCTCGAACGCCGGGGCGGCGGAGCAGGCGAAAGAGGCGATCGGCTTCGGGCGCGAGCGGCGCGAGGGCGAGGATACCGCCGCCATCGAGCGCACCTTCACGCCCGAATTCCGCAACCGGCTCGATGCGGTGATCAGCTTCGCGCCGCTGTCGAAGGATGTGATCCTTCAGGTGGTGGAAAAATTCGTCCTCCAGCTCGAGGCGCAGCTTCTTGACCGCGGCGTGACGATCGAACTCACTCCCAAGGCCGCCGAATGGCTGGCGGAAAAGGGCTATGATGATCGCATGGGCGCCCGCCCCCTGGGCCGCGTGATCCAGGAGCATATCAAGAAGCCGCTCGCCGAGGAGCTTCTGTTCGGCAAGCTCGCAAAGGGCGGGATCGTGCAGGTGGGGGTGAAGGAGGGCAAGCTCGATCTGCGGCTGATGAGCCCCGAGAAGGCCCGCATCACCCGCAACAAGCCCCCGCTTCTCACGGCCGACTGATCAGGGCATGAGGAAAGACCAGAAGCCCCGCCTCGCCGCCAACGCGGGAGCGGGGCTTTTGCTGCTCTCCCTCATCATGATCGCAGCCAGTGAAGGCCAAAGCCCGCGATCCAGCCCTGGCCCTGCCCGTGGATTGCAGTCTTGATGAAACCTGTTTTGTCCAGAACTACCCGGATCGCGATCCGGGCCCCGCGGCCGCCGATTACACCTGCGGCCCGCTCACCTACGATGGCCACAAGGGCACGGATTTCGCCCTGCCCGATCTGGCGGCGATGAGCGCCGGGGTGGATGTGCTCGCCGCCGCGCCCGGAATGGTGCGGGGCCTGCGCGACGGCATGGCGGATATCGCCCCAGGCAGCCCCGGCGCCCCCGATATTGCCGGGCGGGAATGCGGCAACGGGGTGCGCATCGATCACGGCGGCGGCTGGGAAACGCAGTATTGCCACATGAAGCAGGGCTCGATCGCGGTGAGGAAGGGCCAGCGCGTGGCCGCGGGCACGCGGCTCGGACAGGTGGGCATGAGCGGCAAGGCCGAATTTCCCCATCTGCATTTCGCACTGCGCCACGCGGGGCGGATCGTGGATCCCTTCCTCCCCAATGACGAGCCCAGCTGCACGCAGGCCCCCGCCGCAAGCCTCTGGAAGCCGCCGATCCCCTACCGCGCGGGCGGCATCCTGGGCGCCGGTTTCGCGCCCGGGCCGGTTACCTATGAGGCGGTGCTTGCCGGCAGCGCGCCCCGCCGCGCCAGACTCCCGGCCGACGCGCCCGCGCTCGTGCTCTGGGTGCATCTCTTCGGCCTGCGAAAGGGCGATCTGATCACGTTCGCGATTTCCGGCCCCGGCGGCCTCTCATTCAGGAGCAGCACGCCCGCCACGAAAGACACGGCGCGCATGATGCGCTTTTACGGCAAGCGGCTCGGCGATCGCGGGCGCTGGCCCGCGGGGGAGTATCGCGGGTTTGTCCGCCTCATGCGCGACGGAAAAGAGATCGGCGCCGCAGAGATCCCGCTTCGGGTCGCCCCCTGAGCAGATCACCCCTTGGCATTCACCGCTCGGTGAACTTGAGCTCGATGCGCCGGTTCTGCGCCCGTGCCTCGGGGGTATTGGCCGGGTTGACGGGCTGGTATTCGCCAAAGCCCGTGGCCGCGAGGCGCTCGGGCGGAATGCCGAATTCATCGATCATGTAGCGCACCACCGAAAGCGCGCGGCCCTGGCTGAGCTCCCAGTTATCCCGATAGCGGCCATTGCCGGAAAGGGGGATGTTGTCGGTATGGCCGTCCACCCGCACGATCCAGTCGATCTCCGGCGGGATCTCGTCGGTCACCTTCTTCAGGATCGCGGCCACCTTGGCGATCTCGCGTTTGCCCTCCTCCGAAAGCTCCACCGATGCGGGCTCGAACAGCACTTCGGAGGAAAAGACGAAGCGATCCCCCTCGATGCGCACCCCCTCCTGGCGCCCCAGCACATCGCGCAGACGGCCGAAGAATTCGGAGCGGTATTTCTCCAGATCCTGTTTTTCCTCCGCCAGCCGGCGCGCCTCCTCCTCGAGCCGCTTGCGCTCGGCCTCCTCAAGCGCACGGCGGCGCTTTTCCTCCGCCGCCACCCGCGCCAGGGCGGCATTGAGCTGACTGCCGAGCGCCTTGATCTGAACGTTCGAGGCCTGATCGCGCGCGCGGGCCTCGTCAAGCACCGCCTGAAGCGAGGCGAGCTGGGTGCGCAGGGCGGCGATCTGCTGATTGAGAAGCGCGATCCGGCGCTGGCTTTCGGCCGATTTCGCCTGCTCCGCGCCCAGCGCCGATTGCGCCGCGGCGAGAAGCGCCGCCCGCTCCTCGGCCTTCGTGAGATTGTTTTTCGCCGTTTCCTCGGCGGCGCGCCTTGCCGCCAGCGCAACTGCAAGCTCTTCGCGCAGCCTTGCCCTTTCGGCCTCCCCCTTCTTCTCCGCCTCGGCAAGGCGGGCACGGGCAGCGGCAAGCGCTTCCTCGCTTGCTTCGGCCTCAAGCAGCGCGGCCGCGAGCTTCGCATCGAGATCCTCCTGTGCCGCGCGCGCGGCGGCCAGCAGGGTCAGCGTTTCCTCGGCGCGCCGGCGCTCCTCTTCAAGCGCGAGTGTCATCGCCGTAAGCTCCGTATCGGCATTCTTCAGCTTCTCGCGCAGCGCCTCGGCCGCCGCCGCCTCGGCGATGCGCGCCCTTTCGGCTTCGGTGAGCTCTCGGGCGAGCTTCGAGCGCTCCGCCTCGATCGCACCTATCCGCGCCTCCTGCTCGCCCGAGCGGCGGCGCAGATCCGCGATCAGGGCTTCCAGCGCCTCCCGCCTGGCTGCGGCCAGACGCGCGGCTTCCTCGCCGGCGCCGATCTCCTCACGGGCGCGCGCCAGCGCCTGGCGCAGGTTTTCCCTTTCGCTCTCGAGCCCGGCCTTCGCCGCCTTCAGATCCTCAAGCGCCCCTTCGAGGCGGCGCCCCTGCGCAAGCGCCGTGTCGCGCTCGCTCAGAAGCCGCGCCACCCGGGATTCGAAATCGGTGATCTTCGCGGCCGCATCCGCCAGCGCCGCATCCTTCTGCCCGATCTCGGCGGTGAGGCGGGCGATCACCGCCTCCTTGGCGGCATTTTCGCTCTGTGCCGCGCTCAGGGTGGCGGTCAGCGCGCCCAGTTCCTCCTCCAGACGGTAGGCGCGCTGCTGCTCGAGCCCCAACGCATCGGCAAGCTCGGCGATCTCGCCATGGAGCTTGTCGAGTGCCTTGTCCTGCCCGGTGATGGTATCGCGCAGCATGCTCTGCACCACCATGAAGATGGTGAGCACGAACATCAGCACCAGCAGCAGCGCCGTCATCGCATCGACGAACCCGGGCCAGATCGAAGCCTGAAAACGCTGCCCGGTGCGCCGGCTCAGAGCCATGGCTCAGCCCTCCCGCCCGCTCTGGATGTGATCCGCATGATCGGGATCGCCGGTGGCCAGATGTCGGATGGCGCGCGTCAGCGCCGCGAGATCGCCGCGAAGCTCGATCATCGATTCCTGACGCCCGGCGGAGATTTCCTCGAGGATGCGCAGAAGCTGCACATCGATCGAGCGCAGCCGCATCCGGCTTTCCGCATCCACCTGCGCTTCGTTCTCTGCCAGTTTCGCGATCGCCGCGCCGAGGTTTTCTTCCCCCTCGGCCATATGGCCGAGCGCGGTTGCGATGCGTTCCATGGAATCGCTCTGGGCGGCGAGGCGATGGCGCGCATCGGCGATGCCCTTTCCCGCCTTGATGAGCGCCACGCCCGCCGCCGCATTGCCCGCCATCGGCGAAACGCCGCTCTGTGTGCTCTCCACGCCCTCGATGAGCGCGGGCATCTCGCCCTGCGTGAAGCCGAAGCGGGTGATCGAGGAAAGCCATTCCTCGAGCTCGCGATAGAAGCGGTTCTGCCCGTGGCCGGCGAAGATCTCCAGCAGGCCCACCACGAGCGAGCCGGCCAGCCCCAGAAGCGAGGAGGAAAAGGCCGTGCCCATGCCGCCAAGCTGGGTTTCGAGCCCCGCCATCAGCCGGCTGAACACCTCCACTCCACCCTCCCCCTCCTGGGGCGCAAGCGCGCGGATGGTATCCACCAGCGCCGGCACGGTGGTGGCAAGGCCGTAGAAGGTGCCGAGGAGGCCGAGGAAGATCAGCAGGTTGGTGATGTATCGGGTGATTTCGCGCAGCTCGTCGATCCGCATGCCGACGGAATCGAGAATGCTGCGCGCCGAAGTGGCATCGATCTGCATCCTGTCGCCGCGCATCCGCAAGAGCGCCGCAAGGGGGGCCATGAGGCGCGGCGGCGTGCGAAGATCGCCATCAAGGCGCTGGCGCGTCACCCTTTTGATCCAGCGGATCGAGGTGACAAGCTGGTAGAGCTGGCCGAAGCAGGCCAGCACCCCGATCACGAACACCCCGAGGATCACCCCGTTGAGCCAGAGATTGGCGGCGAATACCGGATAGAGCCTCGGATAGGCAAGATAGGCGCCCGCGCCCACCAGCCCGAGCACCACCAGCATCAGGAAGATCTGATTCCACGGCTGCGAGAAATGCGGCTCGGCCTCGCGATCCGGCTTGTCCATATTCGGTTTCCTGAGCCCGTTATCCTTGCTCCGGCGAGGATAGCTTCCCGCGGCGGGCAAGCCAACAGCGATTATGCGCGCCTCTTGCCCCGGCAGAGGGCCTTCACCCGCTCCTCGAGCGCAAACAGGCCGGCATCTTCGAGCCCGAGTTCGCGCAGACGGGCCGCCGTATTGGCGAGATATTCGGCATTGGGCCCGCGTGAGCCGCGCGCGCGGGCGATGATTTCGGCCGCCCGTTCGGGGGGAAGCCGGCCGCTGTATTGCTCATGGGCGCGGTTCACCACATAGGTGAGCGCATCGCACCGCTCACCGCCCTCAAGGGCGATTTTCACGATGGCTTCCTCATAGGCATAGGAAATCAGCTCGCGCGCGCGCAGGTAGGCCAGCACCTCTTCGTGATCTTCCGGCCGCACGCGAAAGGCCACGCCCTCGCATTCTCCCCCCGCCTCGCGATCGAGCGCCAGCACGAGCCCAGGCGCCTCCCGCGTGCCCCGGTAATGCCATGACCACATGAAGAAGCCGCGCCGGTAGCCCGAGAGGCGCGCGATCCTGCGCTCGGCATGGGGAAATCCCGGATCCCACATGAGCGAACCGTAGCCGAAGATCCAGAGCGGCGTTTCCTGCATTGACTGGCCCTTTCCTGCCCGCCCCTGTAAACAACACAACGGATATCGAGGAAAGGGCGTTCGCGATGCGCAGGCTGATTTATCTGGTGCTGGTGGCGGCGGTTCTGTTCACCGGCTACTGGTTCGTGGTGGCGGCGGTGCACAAGATCGGGCTGCAGAAATGGTTCGAGGCGCGGCGCGGCGAGGGCTGGGTGGCGGAATACGGCGATATTTCCGTCAGTGGCTTTCCCTTGCGCTTCGAAACCGAGATCACCGGGATCGAGCTTGCCGATATCCGCTCCGGGCTGGCCTGGAGCGCGCCCTGGTTTCGCTTCACCTCTCAGAGTTGGCGCCCGGCCCATGTGCGGGCCTATTGGCCGCGCCGCCAGCTCTTCGCCACACCGGAGGGCAAGCTCACCATCGGGAGCGATACCATGCAGGGCCTGCTTGGCTTTGATGCCGCCCCCTCGCTGCCGCTGCGCCGGGCGGCGGTGGATCTCGGCAATCTCTCCATCGCCTCCACCGCCGGCTGGAAGGCCGACATGAAAGGCGCGAAGCTTTTGGTGGAGCGCACCCCCGATGAAACGCCCACCTATATCCTCAATCTCGATGCGCAATCGCTCTCGCCCGCGCTCGAGATCTTCCGGGTGCGCGATCCGGCCAATCTCCTGCCAGATGCCTTCGAAAGCTTTACCCTGAAAAGCCGCCTCGCCTTCGATGCCCCGTGGGACAGATACGCCATCGAGCGCCGTCGCCCCCAGCCGCGCGCGATCCGCCTTGAGATCCTGAAGGCGAAATGGGGCATTCTCGATATCTGGGCCGCCGGGCGGATCAGGGTGGATGAAGAAGGCTGGCCCACGGGCGAGCTTTCGCTCAAGGTGAAGAACTGGCGCGAGCTTCTCGACATCGCCTCCGCCTCGGGCTGGATCCCCGCAAGCGCCCTGCCCGATATAGAAAAGGGGCTTTCCCTTCTTTCCGCCGTTACCGGCAATCCGAAATCGATCGATACCACCCTGCGCTTCGCCGGGCGCAAGATCTGGATCGGCCCGCTGCCGGTGGGCGATGCCCCCCGGATCAGGCTCCGCTGATCCGGGGCTATCCGGGCCTGCTGCCAGTTTCTCCCCGCTGCGCCGCGCCGAAAGCGCCTCAGCGGCAGTAGGAACGGCCCCTGTAGCGGGCGACGTCGAAATGGAAATGATCGCGGTGGAAGCGGTTGGCATCGGGGCCGAGCACGGTGCCGAAGGGGCCGCAGGCGGCGCGGTGCATGCGGCGCAGGATCTTGCCTTTCACCGGATCGCGCCAGTCTTTCAGCACCGAGATCGTCATGCCGTTCTTCAGGGTTATCGCGCCGATGTCGATCGCCTTGCCCCTGGCGTGCTCGCTCAGCTTGGCGCCGGGCTGGCTGTTGCGTGTGCGACAGGCATAGCTCGCCATCACCCGCATCGATGAAATGCCGCCCCCAAGCCGCCCCACCGCCGGGCGCGCGCCCTTGCGGATCCAGCTTTTCAGCGCCTTCGCCGCCTTGCAATCGAGCACGGCGGACTGGCTGAGGCGCACCCCGTCGATCGAGATGACGCGCACCGGCCTGGCGATCCGGCAGCCCGCAAGCCGGCCGCGGATCGGCGAGACGCGCTGGCCGATGATGCCGCGATCCCCGCAGACCGCCCCCTGCCGCCCGCTGGCGGTAATGGGCGCGGGCGTTCTGCGCGGGGCTGGGGCGGGCGCGGGGGAAGCGGTGCGCGCCACGGCCGGGCGCAGCCGCGCAATGCCCTGTGGGCGCGGATGCGGGCGCAAGGAGCGCTTCACGCCGGGAAGGGAGGCGATCAGCACCACCCGATCCGGGCGCACAGGCGCGCCTGCGGGTGCGCGGGCGGCACGCTCACCGTGGCGCAGGCGCGGGCGAAGCGAACGCTTCACACCCGGCGCCGAGGTGATGATGATCGCGCGATCGGGCAGCGGATCGGCAGCGGCGGCCTCGGCGAGGGCGGGCCTTGGCTTCGGGTAGGGCGTTCGTGCGGGCGCTTCGGCCCATGCGGGCAAGGCAAGCGCAAGCCCGAGAACGATTGCCGTCGCCCTCTGCATCATTCCCCGGCCTCCTCCTTCGCCACCCGCCCGAAATCGGGGGCGGGCGTATCCTGCCCCGCCTCGATGATGCCGCGGCGGATGGCGCGGGTGCGGGTGAAATAATCGTGCAGATGCGCGCCGTCACCCTGCCTGATCGCACGCTGAAGCGCGAAGAGCTCTTCGGTGAAACGGCCGAGGATCTCGAGCGTCGCATCCTTGTTGGAGAGGAACACATCGCGCCACATGGTAGGATCGGAAGCGGCGATGCGGGTGAAATCGCGAAAGCCGGCGGCGGAATACTTGATCACCTCGCTGTCGGTCACCCGGCGCAGATCATCGGCCACGCCCACCATCGTATAGGCAATGAGATGGGGCGCGTGGCTGGTGACGGCGAGCACCAGATCGTGGTGATCCGCATCCATCACATCCACATGCGCGCCCATGCCCTCCCAGAGCGCGCGCAGGCGGGCAAGGGCCTCGGCATCGGGCTCGCCATCGGGCACGAGGATGCACCAGCGGTTGTCAAACAGCGTGGCAAAGCCCGCGCGCGGCCCGGATTGCTCGGTGCCGGCGAGGGGGTGGGCGGGGATGAAATGCACGCCCTCGGGGATATGCGGACGCACCGCCTCGATCACCGCGCGCTTCACCGAGCCCACATCGGAAACCGTCGCGCCCCGCTTCAGATGCGGCGCGATCTCTTCGGCCACCTGCCCCATGGCGCCCACCGGCACGCAGAGCACCACCAGATCGGCGCCCTCCACCGCCTCGGCAGCACTGTCGCAGACGCGATCACAAAGCCCGATCTCGCGCGCCGTTTCGCGGGTTTCGCGCGAGCGCGCATAGCCGGTGACCTCCCCTGCAAGCCCGCCGCGCTTCATCGCCCAGAACATGGAAGAGGCAATCAGCCCGAGGCCGATCAGCGCCACCCGGTCATAGATCGGCTTTTCGATCTTCTTGATCGTTTCGCTCTTTTCTTCGCCCTTGTCGCTCATCTGCTCCCCCCTGCCCTCTCGCGCCGGAACTGCGCCACCGCATGGGCCACGCGCCGGCAGGCGGCCTCATCGCCGATGGTGATGCGCAGCGCCTGCGGCAGCTTGTAGCCCGCCACCCGGCGCACGATCAGCCCCTCCGATTTCAGATGCGCATCGCAGGCCTCGGCCTCCTCGGGGCTTTCGAACCGCGCGAGGATGAAATTGGCGCTTGATTGATCCACCTCCACCCCCTCGCCGCGCAGCGCATCGGTGAGCCATGCGCGCAGGCGGGCGTTTTCCTTCCGGCAACGCGCCACATGCGCCCGATCGCGCACCGCCGCCTCGGCCGCATCCTGCTGGGCCTGCGAAAGGTTGAAGGGGCCGCGGATGCGGTTGAGCACATCGATCACATGCGCCGGACCGTAGCCCCAGCCGATCCTGAGCCCCCCGAGGCCGTGGATCTTGGAGAACGTGCGCGTCATCACCACGTTTTCGCGCGCCTCGACGAAGGACGCGCCCCCATCGAAGCCTTCCACATATTCCGCGTAAGCGCCATCGAGCACCAGAAGCACCTCCGGCGGCAGGCCATCGGCAAGGCGGGTGATCTCCTGCCCGCCGATCATGGTGCCCGTCGGATTGCCCGGATTGGCGATGAACACGATGCGCGTGCGCTCGCTGCAGGCCTCGAGAATCGCTTCCACGTCCACCACACGCCCGCGCTCGGGCACCTCGACCGGCGCGGCCCCGGCGGCGCGCGCCAGGATCGGATACATGGCAAAGCCGTGCTCGGTGTGGATCACCTCATCGCCCGGCCCGGCATAGGCCTGACAGAGGAAGGTGAGGATCTCGTCGGAGCCCGCTCCGCAGATGATGCGGGCGGGATCGAGCCCGTGCACCTCGCCGATCGCGGCGCGCAGGGCGGCGTGATCGCTCGAGGGGTAGCGGTGCAGCTGATGCGCCGCATCGCGGCAGGCCTTCACCGCCGCCTCGCTCGGGCCGAAAGGGTTTTCATTGGAGGAGAGCTTGATCACCTCCGCCTTCCCCTCGATCCGGCTCTCGCCCCCCACATAGGGCGCGATATCCAATATGCCCGGCTGCGGGCGCGGGCGCGTTGGGCTGTTCATCCGCTCATCCCCGCCACTCAGTCACAATCATGGCTGCGCGCCTTCAGCCAGTCCATCAGCGCCATCAGCACGCCGGAGACGACAAAGGTGAGATGCAGGATCACCATCCAGCGCAGCTCGTGCGATGCCAGCGCCACATCGATCTCGCCCTTGCCGACCTCCATGAAACGCTTCAGGAGCTGTATCCCCGAAATGGCCACGATGGAGCCGATCAGCTTGATCTTGAGGCCGGAGAAATCGATCCGGCCCATCCAGTCGGGACGATCGTCCTTCTCCACCACATCGAATTTCGAAACGAAATTCTCGTAGCCCGAGAAGATCACGATGAGCAGCAGATTGCCCGCCAGCGCCATGTCGATCAGCGTCAGCAGCATGACGACGACCTTGTCGCCGTCCATCTTCGCAAGCTGGGGGATGTAGTGCAGCAATTCGCGCGCGAAAACGAACATCAGCATGAAAAGCGCGATGACCAGCCCGAGATAGACAGGCGCCAGCAGCCAGCGCGAGGCGAAGAGCAACTGCTCGAATTTCATTTCCAGCGGGTTCTTTCCGTTCATCTCCATCCTCCTGGCCCTCCCCCTGATACGCGAGCCCTGCCGCAGGCCGCAAGGGCGGTGCATGAAAAAGGCCGCGCCGGGCGCCCGGTGCGGCCTTTCTGCAGCGATTTCCGAAAGATCAGTTCTTCGCGTAGAATTCCACCACCAGGTTGGGTTCCATGACCACCGGATAGGGCACGTCGGAAAGGGCCGGCGTGCGCAGGAACTTGGCGGTCATCTTCGAGTGATCCACCTCGATGTATTCGGGCACGTCGCGCTCGGGGAGCTGGATCGCCTCCAGCACGATCGCAAGTTGCTTGGAGCGGTCGCGCACCTCGATCACATCGCCTTCCTTCACCCGGTAGGAGGGGATGTTGACGCGCCGGCCGTTCACCTTCACATGCCCGTGGTTGACGAACTGGCGGGCGGCGAAGATCGTCGGCACGAACTTGGCGCGGTAAACCACGGCATCGAGGCGGCGCTCGAGAAGGCCGATCAGGTTTTCGCCGGTGTCGCCCTTCTGGCGCTCGGCCTCGGCGTAGATGCGGCGGAACTGCTTTTCGGTGATGTCACCGTAATAGCCCTTCAGCTTCTGCTTGGCGCGCAGCTGGATGCCGAAATCGGAAAGCTTGCCCTTGCGGCGCTGGCCGTGCTGGCCGGGGCCGTATTCGCGCCGGTTCACCGGCGATTTCGGGCGGCCCCAGATGTTTTCGCCCATGCGGCGATCGATCTTGTACTTGGCAGACGTGCGTTTGGTCACGGCTGATCTCCTTCATGTGCCCGGAGAGCCGGGCGTTTCGTGAAGGGCGTTGTCCTCTGGATTTACCCGGCTGCGCGGCCGCGCGCGAGCGCTCCCGCATCACCGGCACCCGACAGGCATCCCCTTGCGGGGGCCACCAACACCAATGAAGAACCGGCCCGCGCGGGGCCGGAACGGGGCTGCTTATACAGGCGCGCGGGCGCGTGTCAACACCTGCGCCGGCGCCCGGCGGCAGAAAGCGCGCCATCCTCCTTCAGGATCTCGGCTTCAAGCGGCCCGATGCAGCGCCGGGCCGGGGCGCCATAGGCCGCGGGGCTCTCGCCCAGCGCCGGGAGGGCCGAGAGGAGGCGGGCGCGGTCATCGGGGCTGATGGTTTCCATGTCGGCCTCGGCGGGGTTGAAGCTTTCGCTCTCGATCCCGTTGGCCCAGAGCACCTGATGACGTTCGAACATGAGGTGGATATAGCGCACCTCGCGCAGGCGGTGATCGATGAGGATGCTGTGATCGTTCACGAGATCGCCTGCCCGCGCCAGCACTTCGGGCTCATTGAAGAGCCTGCGCGCGGCGGTGCCGCGGATCAGCAGCCGGTGGGAGGGGGATACCAGCAGATCGCCCTCGGGCGCCTCCTCGCCAAGCGCGCCGGCGCGGATGCGCACCGGGCGCAGGGCTGGCCGGGCAAAGAGGCGCGCGCCGCTCATGCGCCGGCTGGCGCGCCAGATGATTGCTTGCGGGCCGTCATCGCGTGTCAGCACGAGATCGCCCTCGCGCAGGGCCTCGACCGGGCGTGCGCCTTCCGGCGTGCGCAGAAGCGTGCCGGGGGTGAAGCAGATCACCCCCTGCCCCGGGTTCGGGCCGCTTTTCCGGGCACACCCCTCCCGCCCCGCTCTCCTGATC
>WFVA01000032.1 GCA_015491895.1 Albidovulum sp.
CCCCGATACCGTGCGCTTCACCCGCGCCATCAAGGAGGCCGTGCCCCATGAGGAGCGCCTCCACCACCGCGAGGCGCTCCTCATGGGGCACGGCCTCCTTGATGGCGCGGGTGAAGCGCACGGTATCGGGGGCTTCGGCCTCGAGCCGCTCGGCATCGGATCTGAGCCGCGCCGCCTCTTCGCGCGAGAGGCCGTAGCCCCCGATACCGTGCGCTTCACCCGCGCCATCAAGGAGGCCGTGCCCCATGAGGAGCGCCTCGCGGTGGTGGAGGCGCTCTGGGAAGTGGTGCTCGCCGACGGCACGCGCGACAACGCGGAAAACAATCTCCTGCGCCTTCTGGCCAATCTTCTGGGCATCAACGATCGCGACAGCGCCATCGCCCGCCAGCGCGTGCAGGCGCGCCTCCCCTGACGCTTCCGCGGCACAAAGGGCGTTTCTCCCATTGCAATCCGCGTGGTTTTCCGCCCTACTCTGTAGCTGACGAAACAACAGCGAGCCGCCATCCGTGTCCGAAACGCAAACACCCGTTCTGGAAATCCGCGATCTCCACAAGCGCTTCGGCGATCTCGAAGTGCTGAAGGGGGTGGATGTCACGGCCAGGAAGGGCGATGTGGTTTCGCTGATCGGCTCCTCGGGCTCGGGCAAATCCACCCTGCTGCGCTGCGCCAACCTTTTGGAAAACAGCCAGCAGGGCGATATCATCTTCGAAGGCGAGCCCGTGAGATGGCAGGGCGAGGGCATGAACCGCCACCCCGCCGACCGCCATCAGGTGATCCGCATCCGCACCAATCTTTCCATGGTGTTCCAGCAGTTCAATCTCTGGGCCCACATGACGATCCTGCAAAACGTGATGGAAGCGCCCGTCACGGTGCTGAAGGAGGATCCCGCCGAGGTGGAGGAACGCGCCCGCGCGCTCCTTGCCAAGGTCGGCATCGGCGACAAATGCGATGCCTACCCGGCCCAGCTTTCGGGCGGCCAGCAGCAGCGCGCCGCCATTGCCCGCGCGCTGTGCATGCGCCCGCGCGCGCTCCTCTTCGACGAACCCACCTCCGCGCTCGATCCCGAGCTCGAACAGGAGGTGGTGAAGGTGATCAAGGATCTCGCCGCCGAGGGGCGCACCATGCTCCTGGTCACCCATGACATGCGCCTTGCCGCCGATGTTTCCGATCATGTGGTATTCCTGCACGAGGGGAAGATCAGCGAAGAGGGCCCGCCCGAAAAGATCTTCAAACACCCCGAAACCGAACGCCTGCGCCAGTTCCTGAGTGCGACTGTCGCAGCCTGACCAAGAAAAGCACCAACCAGAGGGAGAAGACCATGAAGAAAATCCTGCTAGCCACCGCGGCGCTTGCCTTTTCCGCGAGCTTCGCAATCGGCGGAGAAACCATCCGCATGGGCACCGAAGGCGCCTACCCCCCCTACAATTTCATCAATGACGCGGGCGAGGTCGATGGTTTCGAGCGCGAACTGGGCGACGAGCTTTGCAAGCGCGCCAATCTCACCTGCACCTGGGTCACCAATGACTGGGATTCGATCATCCCCAACCTGGTGAGCGGCAATTACGATACCATCATCGCCGGCATGTCGATCACGCCCGAGCGTGACGAGGTGATCGATTTCACCCTGCCCTACCTGCCGCCCGATCCCTCCGCCTATGTGGCGCTTTCGAAGGATGTGGACGTGAAAAACGGCGTCATCGCCGCGCAGACGGGCACCATCCAGGCCAATTACATCGCCCAGTCCGGCGCGACGGTGGTCGAATTCGCCACCCCCGATGAAACCATCGCCGCGGTCAGGAACGGCGAGGCCGATGCGGTGCTGGCCGACAAGGCCTATCTCGCGCCGATCGTCGCGGAATCGAACGGCGAGCTGGTGATCGTGGCCGAGGTGCCGATCGGCGGGGGCGTCGGCATGGGCCTGCGCGAATCCGATACCGAGCTGAAGGAGAAGTTCAACGCCGCCATCTCCTCGATGAAGGAGGACGGCAGCCTCACCAAGCTCACCAAGAAGTGGTTCGGCGAAGACGCCAACAGCTTCTGATCCGAGCCCGACAACCGCCGGCCCCGGCTGATCCGGGGCCGGCATCCCGGATATTTCCACACAATGTTTTCCTTCTGCACCGACCCCCAGAGCCTCGAGGGCGCAGCATGGCTGGCCTGCTACCTGACCACGGGCAAGCATCTCGATTTCTATGGCGCCTTCGGCACCGTGCTGCTGCTGCTCGCGGTCACCGCGCCGGTGGCGCTCTTGTTCGGCTTTCTCGCCGCCATGGCCGCGCGCGCGCGCCTCGCGCCGCTCCGCTGGCTCGGCAAGGGCTACATGGCGGTGGTGCGCGGCGTGCCCGATATCGCCTTCTTCCTGTTCTTCGTGATCGCGCTCGATCAGGCGATCGAGTGGATCCGCCACAAGATTCTCTGCCCCGACTGGAGCGAACCCGTCTATCAGGGCAATGATTTCGTCGTCTGTCCGGCGGCCAAGATGCCGCTCTCCTCGGCGCCCCAATGGGTGCATGACACCTACAGCTTCACCCTTGCCGTCTTCACCTTCGCCATCGTCTTCGGCGCATTCGCCGGCAATGTGCTTTTCGGCGCCATGCGCGCCGTGCCGCGCGCGCAGACGGAAACCGCCGAGGCCTACGGCATGAGCCGCCGCCAGGCCTTCTGGCGCATCCTCGTGCCGCAGATGTGGATCTATGCGCTGCCGGGGCTGAGCAATCTGTGGATGATCCTTATCAAGGCCACGCCGCTCCTTTTCCTGCTCGGGATCCGCGATATCGTCTATTACGCCAAGGAGCTCGGCGGCATGAAGACACAAGCCTACGCATACCCCCACCCCGATTGGCGGCTGTGGTATTTCCTGGCGCTGCTGGTGTTCTACCTCGCCTTCACCAAGGTGAGCCAGATCGCGCTCGATCGGCTGATGCGGCGCCTCAACCGCGGCCAGGCCACGCTCGGCGGGCAAAGCGGCGGGGCCATGTCATGACCTGCTGGGAAACGCTCCATGCCTACGGGCTGCGCGCGATCGGCATCGGCGAGCGCCTGCTGCCGCGCTCGGATTTCGATCTCTGCCAGCAATTCGTGCTGATCGGCTCGGGGCTGTTGTGGAACATCTATTTCGCCGTCTTCGCGCTGTTCTTCGGCTTCTTCCTCGCCACCGCCGTGGGCTTGGGCAAATCGGCGCGGCGCTGGTGGATCAGGAAGCCTTCCGAGCTGTTCGTCTTCGTCTTTCGCGGCTCGCCTCTGTTCATCCAGTTCTTCCTCTTCTACGAGGCCTTCGTGCTCCTGCCGAAGATGGGAATCGACATCCCCCTCGGATTCACCGAAATCACCATGGAAACCCGCTGGCTCACCCGCGCCTGGCTCGGGGCGCTGATCGTGCTCATTCTCAATACCGCCGCCTATTCGGGCGAGATCTTCTTCGGGGCGCTGAAATCGATCCCGAAGGGCGAGATCGAGGCCGCCGATGCCTATGGCCTTTCGGGCTGGAAGCGCTTTCGCCGCATCATCTGGCCCACCATGCTGCGCCTTGCCTGGCCCGCCTACACCAACGAGGCGATCTTCATGCTGCATGCCACGACACTCGTTTTCTTTGCCGCCTTCCCCGCCTGGCGCCAGGAGGGCGATGCGCTCTATTACGCCAGCTATTTCGCAGACAAGACCTTCAATCCCTTCATCCCCTACCCGATCTTCGCGCTCTATTTCATCATCCTCACCCTGGCGATCACCTACGTCTTCGGCCGCATCAACCGCCGACTCAACCGCCACCTGCCCCAGGAAGAACACATGCGCCTGAAATACCGGCCGAAATTCATCCGCTGAGCCCGGAGGCATTCCGATGACCAACCTCCTGATCCCGCCCACGATCCGCGTTGCCGCCTGCGATCTCAACGGCCAGATGCGCGGCAAGCGCCTGCCCGCCGATTACGCCGAGAAGCTTGATTCCGGCGCCGTGCGCCTGCCCCTTTCGGCGCTCAATGTGGATATCCGCGGGCTGGATATCGCCGAAAGCCCGCTGGTGTTCGAGAGCGGCGACGGCGACGGGATGCTGCAGCCCACCGGGCGCGGCCCCGTGCCCATGCCCTGGCTCGAGCACCCCTCCGTGCTCTACCCGATGGCGCTTTACCATGATGACGGCACCCCCTTCGCCGGCGATCCCCGCCATGCGCTCGCGGCGGTGCTCGATCGCTACGCCGCGCGCGGGCTCACGGTGATCGCCGCCACCGAGCTCGAATTCACCCTTGTCGATGACACCACCGGCCTGCCCATGCCCCCGCTTGATCCGCTGAGCGGCCACCGGCTGCACGCAGGCGATGTTGTATCGCTCGAGGCGCTCGATGCCTTCGATGCCTTTTTCTCCGATCTCTACGCCGCGGCCGAGGCCATGGGCATCCCCGCCCAGGCGGCGATCTCGGAAAGCGGCGTGGGGCAGTTCGAAATCAACCTCGCCCACCGCGAGGCAATGCGCGCCGCCGATGATGCCTGGCTCTTCAAGATCCTGATCCGCGGCATGGCGCGAAAGCACGGGCTTTGCGCCACCTTCCTCGCCAAGCCCTACCCGGAGGACGCGGGCAACGGCATGCATGTGCATTTCTCGCTGATCGACGAGGCGGGCCGCAACATCTTCGATGACGGCACCGCGAAGGGCACGCCCGCGCTCGGCCACGCCATCGCCGGCTGCCTCGAGGCGATGGCGCCGAGCACGCTCGTCTTCGCGCCCCATGCCAACAGCTACGAGCGCTTCCGACCCGGCTCCCACGCCCCCACCGGCATCGCCTGGGCACATGATAACCGCACCGCGGCAATCCGCGTGCCCGGCGGCGCGCCAGCCGCACGGCGCATCGAGCACCGCGTGGCCGGCGCGGATGTGAACCCCTACCTCCTGCTTGCCGCCATTCTCGGCGCGGCACTCGCCGGCCTCGAGGATGGCCACGAGCCTCCCGCGCCGCTTACGGGCAACATCTACGAGGCCGACATCCCCGGCATCCCCGCCACCTGGGAAGAGGCCATCCGCGCCTTCGGCGAGAGCGATCTGATGGCGCGCGTCCTGCCGCGAGAACTGATCCGCAACCTCGTGCTCACAAAGCAGCAGGAGCTTGCCGATATCGCCGATCTGCCGCGCGAGGAGCAGGTCAAGCTCTATCTCGAGCGCGTCTGAACCCCGCCGGCCACGGCCCTTCCGGCGCCTTCACCCGCCCCCTTGCCCGCCCGCGCGGGCTCGGCTAGGGTCCGGGCAAAACCGATCAGGTGATTGATGAAAATCGGAATTCTGCAATGCGGCCATGCCGCGCCCGAGGTGCTCGCCGAGCACGGCGATTATACCGACATGTTCCAGCGCCTGCTTGCGGGCCACGGCTTCGAATTCGCCACCTGGGACGTGGTGGACATGGATTTCCCCCCCGGCCCCCACGCCGCCGATGGCTGGCTTCTCTCGGGCTCGCGCCACGGGGTCTATGAGGATCTCCCCTTCATTCCCCCGCTCGAAGATTTCATCCGCGAGGCGCATCGCGAAAAGGTGCCGATGGTGGGCATCTGCTTCGGCCACCAGATCATCGCCCGCGCCCTTGGCGGGCGGGTGGAGAAATTCGCCGGCGGCTGGGCCATCGGCCGCCATTCTTATGATTTCGAGGGGCTCGGGGAAGTGGCCGTCAACGCCTGGCACCAGGATCAGGTGATCGAGCCGCCCGCCGGCGCGCGCACCATCGCGCAGAGCGATTTCTGCCGCCATGCGGGGCTCGTTTACGGCGATCACATCTACACCATCCAGCCCCACCCCGAATTCTCCTCGCCCCTGATCGGCGAATATCTGAAGCTGAGGCGGGGCGAGCCGGGCTATCCGCCCGAGGTGATGGAGGCCGCCGCCGCCCGCCTCGATGAACCCACCGACAGCGCGAAGCTCGGCGCCGAGATCGCCCGCTTCTTCCTTGAGCACGGGAAACATGAAGAGGCCCCCAATGGCTGACTGGAAAGAGAAGCTCCCCGAAGCGGCACGCGCATATCTCGCCGGCCACCGGCTCGACGAGGTGGAGTGCATCATCTCCGATCTGCCCGGCATCGCGCGCGGCAAGGCGATGCCGGCAAGCAAGTTTGCCACGCAAAAGCGCTTCTACCTCCCCAATTCGATCTTCTTCCAGACGATCACCGGCGATTGGATCCCGATCCCCGGAGAGGATGGCTTCACCGAGCCCGACATGATCCTCACCCCCGATTTCTCCACCGCCGCCGCCGCCCCCTGGACGGGCGACTGGACCCTCCAGGTGATCCATGACGCCTCCGATCAGGCCGGCAGGCCGATCCCCTATGCGCCGCGCAATGTGCTCAAGCGCGTGGTGGAGCTCTACCGCAGGCAGGGGCTCGAGCCGATCGTCGCCCCGGAGATGGAATTCTATCTCGTGGCCCGCAACACCGATCCCACGCAGCCCATCGAGCCCCCGATGGGCCGCTCGGGGCGCAAGGCGGCGGCGCGCCAGGCCTATTCGATGTCGGCCGTGGATGAATACGGCCCCGTGATCGACGACATCTACGATTTCGCCGAAGCCATGGGCCTAGAGATCGACGGCATCACCCAGGAAGGCGGCGCCGGCCAGATCGAGATCAACCTGCGCCACGGCGATCCGGTGAAGCTGGCCGATGAGGTCTTCTATTTCAAGCGGCTGATCCGCGAGGCGGCGCTCCGGCACGATTGCTTCGCCACCTTCATGGCCAAGCCGATCGAGGGCGAGCCCGGCAGCGCCATGCACATCCACCATTCGGTGGTGGATCGCGAAACCGGGCAGAACATCTTCTCCGGCCCCCAGGGCGGCGAAACCGATGCCTTCTTCCATTTCATCGCCGGGCTGCAAAACCACCTGCCCTCGGTGATCGCGGTGCTTGCGCCCTACGTCAACAGCTACCGCCGCTACGTGAAGGATCAGGCCGCGCCGATCAATCTCGTCTGGTCGCGCGACAACCGCACCGCCGGCATCCGCATCCCCGTATCGGGCCCCGAAAGCCGACGCATCGAAAACCGCCTCGCCGGGATGGATTGCAACCCCTATCTCGGTATCGCCGCCAGCCTCGCCTGCGGCTATCTCGGCCTCAAGGAAGAAAAGCGCCCCGGCGCCCAGCACCGCGGCGATGCCTATGCGGGCGATGAGGGCATCCCGCGCGATCTCGGCGAGGCGCTGGAGCTGTTCAACGCCGCCAGCGGGATCCGGGAGATCCTCACCCCGGAATTCTGCCACGTCTATTCCACAGTCAAGGAGGCGGAACATGCCGAGTTCCTCCAGGTCATCAGCCCCTGGGAGCGCGAGCATCTTCTGATGAACGTATGAGCAGCCTTCTCTACAAGAACGACCGGCGCGGCGAATATCCCGAAAGCTGGTATGCCGCCACCGCGCCGCTGCTGGCGCCCTTCCCCCGCCTCATGGGCGAAACCCGCGCCGATATCTGCGTGATCGGTGCCGGATACACCGGGCTTTCGGCCGCGCTCCACCTTGCCGATGCGGGGCATGACGTGGTGCTCCTCGATGCCCAGCGCGTGGGCTTCGGCGCCTCGGGGCGCAACGGCGGGCAGATGGGCGGCGGCTACAATCGCCCGCAATCGGAGCTTGAAAGGAAGCTCGGACGGGAGGCCGCCCATGGCCTGTGGGACATCGCCGAAGAGGCCAAGGCCCTCACCCTGCGCCTCCTGGTCCAGCACGCCCCCGACGCAGCCTACCGCCCCGGCGTCATCCATGCCAACTGGCATGCCAGGGATCTCCCCGCCCAGTATCGCGAGGCCGAGCATCTCGCGCGCGAATACGGCTACGACAAGATCGAACCCCTCGATCGCGCCGCCATCCGCGATCTGATCAGAAGCGACGCCTATCAGGGCGGCACGCTCGATCACGGCGAGGGGCACCTGCACCCGCTGCGCTATGCGCTCGGCCTCGCCCGCGCCGCCACCAGGGCAGGCGTGCGCATCTTCGAGGAAAGCCCCGTCCACCATATCCGCCAGGGCCGGCCCGCCACCGTGCGCAGCGATCGCGGCCGGGTGCTGGCCGATCACGTGGTGCTGGCCTGCAACGGCTATCTCGCCGGGCTCGATCGCAAAGTGGCGGCCCGCGTGATGCCGATCAACAATTTCATCGTCGCCACCGAGCCCCTCGGCGATCGCGCAGCCGAGATCCTCGCTCGCGATCACGCCGTGGCCGACAGCAGGTTCGTCATCAATTACTTCCGCCTCTCCGAGGATGGCCGCCTCCTCTTCGGCGGCGGCGAAAGCTACGGCACGCGCTTCCCCCGCGATATCCCCGCCAAGGTGCGCAAGCCGATGCTCGCGGTCTTCCCCCAGCTCGAAGACGTGAAGATCGAATACGCCTGGGGCGGCACGCTCGCCATCACCACCACCCGCCTGCCCTGCTTCCTGCGCCCCCAGCCCAACATCTGGAATGCCTCCGGCTATTCGGGCCACGGCCTTGCGCTCGCCACCATGGCCGGGCGCATCATCGCCGAGGCGATCGGGGGCGATACCGCCCGCTTCGATCTCCTCGCCCGCCTGCCCGTGCCCCCCTTCCCCGGCGGGCGCCTCCTTTCCCAGCCGGTGCTGGCGCTTGCCATGACATGGTTCGCCCTGCGCGATCGCGTCGGGCTTTAGGGGCCATCCCCCATTCCACCACTGATCGCAAAACATCCCGGGGGCGCGGGGCGCGGGGGCGGAAGCAGGTCAGGCAGCCCCCGCTCTTGGGCACCCACCCTCGGCAGCCCTTTGCCGAGTGCAGATTAACCATTGCCTTCCTGACCATTTGATCTACAGTTTTCCTGAAAACAACTTTCGGGAAAAACGAACATGTCGAGCACGAACACCCCGCCCCACACGCAATCCGCCCCCGATGTGCACGCCGCCGAGCCGATCCCTGCAGCCGCCCGCGCCGAGATCGAACGGCTGCTGCAAACGGGCGATCTCTTCCGCTACACCGCCCCCTCCCGAAGCCCGGTGAGCCTGCTCGAGGCCGAATTCGCGGAAATGATGGGCAGCCGCTTCGCGCTTGCCGTTTCCTCCTGCTCCAATGCCCTGTTCCTCGCGCTGAAGGCCCTCGATCTGCCACGGGGCGCGCGCGTGCTCATCCCCGCCTTCACCTTCGCCGCCGTGCCTTCGGCGGTCGTCCATGCCGATTGCCGGCCGGTGCTGGTGGAGGTGGGCAGCAATTTCCGCATCGACATGGAAGATTTCGCCGCGAAGCTCGATCAGGGCGCCGATGCGGTGCTGATCAGCCACATGCGCGGCCATACCTCCGACATGGACGCCATCATGGCGCTCTGCGATGCCCGCGACATCCCCGTGATCGAGGATGCGGCCCATTCGCTCGGCACCAAATGGCATGGGCGCAATATCGGCACGCTGGGGAAGATGGGCTGCTTCTCGTTTCAGTCCTACAAGCTGGTGAACGGCGGCGAAGGCGGCATGGTGATTACCGACGATGCCGATCTGATCGCGAAAATGATCATCATGTCAGGGGCTTACGAGCACAACTGGAAGAAGCACCCGGTGGTGCACGAACGCTTCGCCCACTGGCAAAACCGCCTGCCGCTCTACAACATGCGCATGCACAATCTCTCCGCCGCCGTGATCCGCCCCCAGCTTGGCGAGATCCCGCGCCGGGTGCGCGATGGCCGCGCCGGGCATGATCGCGTGGCGGCCCGCCTCGATGCCTCCCCCTGGCTCTCGGTGCCCGCGCCGCTCGCCCCCGAAGCGCGCGCGCCCGATTCGATCCAGTTCAATCTGGTGGGCTTTGACGACGAGGAAACCCTCGCCTACATGGATGCGGCACGGGCGCGCGGCGTGGGGGTGCAGGTGTTCGGCATGTCGAAGGACAACGCCCGCGCCTTCTGGAACTGGCAGTTCATCGGCGAGATCCCCGCGCTTCCAGAGACCCGCGCCATGCTGATGCGCGCCTGCGACATGCGCCTGCCCGCCCGCCTCACCGAGGCCGAGCAGGATTTCATCGCCGATGCGCTGATTGCCGCGGCCGAAGAGGTGAAATCGCGCGCGCCCGCCTACGGCACCTGAACTGGCGGTTCCTGCCCGCGCGCCCTTTCCCAGCGGTGCATCACGTCGCCCCCGATGGCGCGCGTATCCACCAGCCGGAAGCGCGGGGCCTGCGCGAGGCGTGCGAACCCGAGCGGGGCGATCGCCGGCAAGCCGTCGCCCCCGAGCACCAGCCCGGCGGTGAAGCCCACGAGATCGTCCACCACGTCCGCACCGAGAAGCGAAGCGGCAAGCCCCGCGCCGCCCTCGCAGAAGATGCGGGTAAGCCCGGCCTCCCCGAGCGCCTGCATCATTGCGCCCACATCAAGCATCCCGCCGGCGCGCGCCGGCACCTCGATCAGCCGCGCGCCGAGCCCCTCGAAGGCCGCGCGAAGCTCCTGCGGTGCGCCGGGGCCGTGGCAGATCCAGAGCGGCACCTCGCGTGCGGTGGCCGCAAGCTTCCCCGAAAGCGGCAGATCGAGCGCCCGGCTCACCACGATGCGCAGCGGCTGGCGGCGGATGCCGAGGCCGCGCACGGTGAGCGCGGGATCGTCAGCGCGCGCCGTGCGCGGCCTCGGCA